>JBFWLP010000074.1:0-16439 GCA_050252075.1 Burkholderiaceae bacterium
TGCCCGATGGTGTTGGCGCGCGCGGTCGGCCATTGCCGGCGTCCAGTCTGCGCCGGCGGGATCCATGGTAATGCAGTCGACCGGGCACGGTGCCACGCAAAGCTCGCATCCTGTGCACTGTTCGGGCAGAACGGTGTGCATGAGCTTGTTGGCCCCGATAATGGCATCCACCGGGCAGGCCTGTATGCACAGGGTGCAGCCAATGCAGTGGGCTTCATCAATCACGGCAAGGAGCAAGGGTTTTGGCGTGCCGCAGTCGGTATTCAGCGGCAGGGGTTCCCGGCCCGTTACCCTTGCCAGTGCGGCCACGCCCGCGTCGCCGCCGGGCGGGCATCGGTTGATGGCTTCATTGTTCAGTGCAATGGCTTTTGCATAGGGCAGGCACCCGGGATAACCGCACTGGGTGCACTGGGTTTGCGGCAGAACGGCATCGATCGCATCGATGATTGACGGCTGAGGCATGGCTGAAAAATTTCAGGGGGCTCCGGGCCCCCTGCAATGTGGATGATGCGGCGCAACGTAGCGCAGGTCAGGTTTCGTTGCGGAAGAACCGGGTGATTTTAGGACAGATGGTTTCCCGCCATCGGCGCCCGGAGAAAATGCCGTAGTGCCCGCAGTGGGGAGCCGTATAGTGCGACTTCATGGACGACGGCAAGTGGGTGCACAGCCGGTGCGCGGCTTTTGTCTGGCCCTGACCCGAGATGTCATCGAGCTCGCCTTCGATGGTGAGCAGGCGCACATTGGTGATGGCGCCCGGGTCGACACGCTGGCCGTCGACTTCCCAGCACCCTTTGGGCAGCTGGTGCTCCTGGAAAACCACCTTGATGGTGTCAAGATAGAACTCGGCGGGCATGTCGAGCACAGCGTTGTACTCGTCGTAGAAGGCGCGGTGCGCTGCGGCATCGTCGTTGTCGCCCTTGATGAGATCCATGTAGAAATCGTAGTGCGACTGCAAATGGCGATCGGGATTCATGGCAATAAACCCCGCATGCTGCAGAAAGCCCGGGTAGACTTTTCGTTCGGCTCCCGGATAGCGGGAGGGCACCCGATGGATAAGGTTGTCCTGGAACCAGGCGTAGGGCTTGGTGGTGGCCAGGCGATTCACCTGGGTGGGTGATTCGCGGGTATCGATGGGGCCGCCCATCATGACCATGCTTTGCGGTGTGGCATGAGGCTTGTTGGCGGCCAGCAGGGAAATGGCCACCAGGACGGGCACGGTGGGCTGGCAAACCGACATGACATGCACCTGCGGCCCAAGAAACTCGATGAATTCCTGGGCATATCGGACATAGTCGTTCAAATGGAACGGGCCGTGCGAGGTCGGCACCATGCGCGCGTCGATCCAGTCGGTGACGTAAATGTCGTGATTGGGGAGCAGGGCGCGAACGGTGTCGCGCAGCAAGGTGGCATGATGCCCCGAGAGCGGCGCGAACAGCAGTACCTTGGGATCGTCGGCGGGCGCGTCGGTGTGGCGTACGAACCGGACCAGATCACAGAATGGTTTGGCAAGGACGGTTTCGGTGGTGACAGGTACCACCTGGCCGCGTACCCGGGTGGACTCAAGCCCCCATTCGGGTTTTTCGTACTCTTTGCCTAAGCGGTGCACCAGTTCATAAGTGGCGGCGATTTGCCGGGAGACCGGCGTGTAGGCCAGCGGGCTATACGGATGCGAAAAGAGCTGCGAGCCCGTATCGGTGAACGCAGCCAGAGGCGCCAGAAACGAGCGGCGCAGTTCGTGAAGGTCGTACAGCATGAAGAGGAAGCCCTTTAATGAACCAACGAAATAAGCTAATAGAGCAAGTCAACTGTACGTTACTGAAGTTGCACTCGGTTTTCCACCGGGTAATTACCTGTTTTTCGTGTATGGCAAGATTTCGTTGCGGCGTTGCAACTTAATTGCGCTCCAGGTGCTGCAATTTGTCGGGTACACCGTTCCACTCATCGGCATCGGGCAATGGTTGCCGGGAACGATTGATAGGGCCGAACTCGGGTGTCAGTTCGGCGTTCAGGGCGATAAAGCGCATTTGATCCTGGGGGACGTCTTCTTCGGCAAAGATGGCATTGGCGGGGCATTCGGGCACGCAGACCGCGCAATCAATGCATTCGTCGGGATCGATCACCAGGAAGTTCGGACCCTCGCGAAAACAGTCGACAGGACAGACGTCGACGCAGTCGGTAAATTTGCATTTGATACAGTTTTCGGTGACCACGTGTGTCATTTCAGGGCTCCAACATCAGATCAGTGCCATTTTACCAAGTTATCCGCACGATTCCCCGGGATCCCGCCAGGCCCTGAGGGTTTATGGCTGGCCCCTCGTACGTTTGGCGAATACACTGTCGTCCACGTTGTGGCACTGTCTGTGCTATGGTTGGCAAAAATTTACGACGCGCGCCATGATTATCACCTCATTGCTGGACACGGATCTCTATAAATTCACCATGATGCAGGTCGTTCTGCATCACTTTCCCGCGGCCCAGGTCGAGTACCGCTACAAATGCCGTACGCCCAATGTGAACCTGGTGGCACATATGGATGAAATCCGTCGTGAAATTCACGACCTTTGCCAGTTGCGGTTCACCGAGGATGAGCTGAATTATCTGCGGGGGCTGCGATTCATAAAAAGTGACTTTGTCGACTTTCTCGGCCTGTTTCATCTGCCCGAGAAATGCATACACGTCAGCGCCGCCGATACGCCGGGCGAAATCAATATCTCGGTCAAAGGGCCGTGGCTGCACACCATATTGTTTGAAATTCCCGTGCTGGCGATTGTGAACGAGGTGTATTTCCGCAACATGTGTCCCGAGCCGGCGTGGGAAGAGGGGCGTGAGCGCCTGCAGCGCAAAATGCTGCTGGTAACCGACGATCCTGTTCTGGTCGATTTCCGCGTGGCCGAATACGGTACCCGCCGACGTTTCTCGAAGAAATGGCACGAGGAAGTGGTGCGTACCATGAAGAGCCAGATGGGAGCGCATTTTGCCGGAACCAGCAATGTGGCGCTGGCCATGAAGCACAACGTCACCCCCCTGGGCACCATGGGCCACGAATACCTGCAGGCCTGCCAGGCCCTGGGGCCGCGGCTTCGTGATTCCCAGGTGTTCGCGCTGGAAGTGTGGGCGAAAGAATACCGTGGAGATCTGGGCATTGCGCTGTCCGACGTGTACGGTATGGATGCCTTTCTTCGCGATTTCGACATGTATTTTTGCAAGCTTTTCGACGGTGCCCGGCACGATTCGGGCGATCCGTTTATCTGGGGTGAGCGCCTGCTGGCTCACTATGCGGCCAACCGGACCGACCCTCGCACCAAGACCCTGGTGTTTTCCGACGCGCTGACGTTTCCACGCGCGATCGAGCTGGCCAATCGCTTTTCCGGACGTTGCAAGGTGTCGTTTGGCATTGGTACCAATCTTACCAACGATCTGGGGCACCAGCCTTTGCAGATTGTCATGAAGATGGTGCGTTGCAACGGCCAGCCGGTGGCCAAGGTGTCCGACGCTCCCGAGAAAACCATGTGCGACGACCCGGCTTACCTGGCCTATCTGCGCCAGGTTTTTCAGCTGCCTCCGGTGTAGCGGCCCGCCATGTCGTCGGTGCCCGCAAGCCTGTGGGCCCGTACAATCACGATTTGCAGTTCTGGTCTTTTTTTGTATTTTGAAGGTTGCTGAACGATGAAAGAAATTACGCGGGTCAATGTTGAAAAACGCTTGTCCGACATGGCGGTTTTTAATGGTGTTGCCTATCTGGCGGGTCAGGTTCCTGCTGACGCCACACTGGATATCGAGGGGCAGACGGCGCAGGTTCTGGCCACCATCGACGCCTTGCTGGCCAAGGCCGGCACCGATAAAACCCGTATTCTGATGGCCCAGATTTTTCTGGCCGATCTGAACGATTTTCCGGGAATGAACAAGGCCTGGGATGCCTGGGTTCCCGCCGGGAACGCGCCTCCACGGGCTACGGTGCAGGCAAAGCTGGCCAATGCCGCCTGGAAGGTTGAAATTGTCGTGACAGCTGCGGTAGCCTGACGGGAAAAGCCGGGTCGGGCGGGTTCAGCCGAAGCCGGCGAGCAGGGCGGCCAGAGTGCCGCCCATTTCTTCGCATTGCCGGCGCGGCTCGTCGGCAAGCTGCTTGGGCGCAAGTATGGCTTGGGGAGTCTGGGCGCCGGTGTTTACGATCAGCGACGGCACGGCGCGCCGCAATCGCCAGCCGGTGGCAATGCGTTCCACCTGCTTCATTGCACCGGCCCCGTCTGAGCCGGCGGCGATCATTGCGCCATAAGGCCGGCCTTCGATGTGATCGAGTACGGCATAATAACTGCGGTCAAAAAACTCTTTCATTTCACCGCTTAACGATGCCAGGTTTTCGGGGGCGCAGAATAGAAAGCCATCGGCATTCAGCACATTGTCGGGTTGGCAGTCGCGGGCGGGAAGGCAGCTGACCTTGACCACTGCTTCAGCCTGCAACTCCCGCAGCGCGGCTTGCGCCCCCCGGACAGCCGCCTGGGCCATCTGGCGCGCGGTTCCAGTGCGTGAATGCCAGACGATCAGCAGGTTTTTTGTTGGCGCAGCCGTCATAATGATGTCTTTGATGTTTTAGCGAACTTTTGGTCAGTATGAAGCGTACCCCAGACTTGTCAACCGACGCCGCTACGCCGTTCGACGCCGACTGGTTTGATGCCGCCTGCAACGGGCTGGAGCCGGGCGGCACCGAGATCCTGAAGCTGGCGGTTGCGTGGGTGCGTGAGCCGTTGAAGGCTCAGGCGGCCAGCACCGGCGAACCTCTCGACGAACATGGGGCCGCCGCCGTTCTTACCCTGGCTGAAATGGGCACCGACGCGCAAACACGTGCCGGTGCCTTGCTGACCCTGTTGCCCGACCCGTCACCCGGCGGCCGGGACGGGCGCAACGATCCCTTGCGCAAAACCTTTGGCGCGGAAATTTTTTCGCTGGTGCAGGGAACGCGCGCCTTGCTCAAGCTCAGCCGGGTTGCCAGTGCGGCCCATGGCGCGGTCAAGGGCAGTGACCAAAAAGAAATGCGCCGGAAAATGTTGCTGGCAATGGCCGCCGACCTGCGCATCGTCGTCATGCGTCTGGCGTCGCGCCTGCAGTCTTTGCGCTGGTACGCCAGAACGCGCACGCACTGTCCGGCGGGGTTCGCCAAAGAATCGCTCGAGCTTTACACCCCGCTCGCCAATCGCCTGGGCATCTGGCAGATCAAGTGGGAAATGGAGGATCTGGCATTTCGCTTCCTTCAGCCGGATACCTACAAGTCCATTGCCCGCCAGCTTGAGGAAAAACGCGTGGAGCGTGAAGCCTCGATCACCCAGGCGCTCGAGCGCCTGCGTGCGGCACTCGACGACGCGGGCATTCAGGGCGATATCACCGGCCGTCCCAAGCACATATACAGCATCTGGAACAAGATGCGCATCAAGAACCTGCAGTTCAGCCAATTGTTCGATTTGCGGGCGTTGCGGGTGATCGTTCCCGACGAGCGTACGTGCTATGCCGTGCTGGCGCTGGTGCACTCGCTCTGGACGCCGGTATCCAATGAATTCGATGATTACATTTCACGGCCAAAGCCCAATGGCTATCGCTCGCTGCATACCGTCGTTATCGATGCAGAAGGCCGTACCTTCGAGATTCAGATACGCACGCACGACATGCATCATTTTGCCGAGTACGGCATGGCGGCGCATTGGCGCTACAAAGAGGCCGGCGCCCGGGGCGGTCAGGTGGCGGCGGCGGGCGGTTACGACCAGAAAATCGCATGGATGCGTCAATTGCTGGCTTGGGAAAAAGACGGCGTGGCGGCAGACACCGACGGCCGGCCGGGGCCGCAGGAGCAGGGTGCCGGCAAAGTCGAGCCCGAGCGCATCTATGTCATGACTCCCCAGGCCCGGGTGATCGAGCTGCCGGCAGGTGCCACACCGGTCGATTTTGCCTATTACCTGCACACCGACCTGGGCCACCGCTGCCGGGGCGCACGGGTTGACGGGCAGATGGTGCCCTTGCTGACGCGGCTGTCCACCGGGCAAACCGTCGAGATCATCGCCGCCAAATCCGGCGGGCCGTCGCGCGACTGGCTGAACCCGCAACTGGGCTTTCTGGCCAGTGCTCGCTCGCGAGCCAAAGTTCGAGCCTGGTTTAACGCCGTTGAGCTGCAACAGCGTATTTCCCAGGGCCAGGTCATGGTGGAAAAGGAATTGCAGCGCCTTGGCAAAACTGCGGTCAACCTTGAGCACATGGCACAGCAGCTGGGCTTCGCCCGGGCCGATGATTTATACGTTGCCGTGGCCAAGGAAGAGTTCAGTCTCAGGCAGATCGACTATCTGCTTTCCGGCACGCGCCAGAAGCATGCCGATGATACCGCCGAAGCGCTTGGGCAGGTGGAGTCCCGGGTGCATGCCGCCGGCAGCGACAGTGTCAGCCGAACCGGCAAGAGCGGCGTTCTGGTGGTGGGGGTGGACTCCCTGATGACACAGCTGGCGCGCTGCTGCCGGCCGGCGCCGCCTGATGCCATTGCGGGGTTTGTTACGCGCGGCCGCGGGGTGTCGATCCACCGCCACGATTGCCATGCGTATGCGGCACTGGCCGCCCGCCACCCCGAACGCCTGATCGAAGTCGACTGGGGGGAAACCGGCGATACCCTGTATCCCGTCGATATTGTCATTCATGCCCAGGAGCGGGCCAATTTGTTACGTGATGTTTCCGAGGTATTTGCCCGCCTTCGCATGAATGTGGTCAGCGTCAATACGCAAAGCCGTAAGTCGCTGGCCCACATGGTTTTTACCGTGGAAGTAAAGAGCGGCGACCAGATTGCACGCATGGTGGCGGCGCTAAATGAATTACCCGGTGTTTCTGCGGGCCGGCAGTAATGCGGTCAGGCGCCGGGGTGCTGCTAAAATGCATTTTTGCTCTGGCGCGGTGTAAGGCTGCCGTCAGGCTGTGTCCGCTTCGCGTTAAAAGAGTACGACAGTGAAACCCTATACCTTGCCCGATCCTGAAGGTCATTTCGGCCAGTTTGGCGGCTCCTTTGTTTCCGAAACGCTGGTGCATGCGCTCGACGAGCTTAAAGCGGCCTATGCCAGGTACCAGAATGATCCCGAATTCCTGCGTGAATTCAACGATGAGCTCACTCATTTCGTGGGCCGCCCCAGCCCGGTCTATCATGCGCGCCGCTGGTCCGACAAGCTTGGCGGAGCACAGATCTGGTTCAAGCGCGAAGACCTGAACCATACCGGTGCGCACAAGATCAACAACTGCATCGGCCAGATACTGCTGGCCAAACGCATGGGCAAGCCGCGCATCATCGCGGAAACCGGTGCCGGCCAGCACGGCGTGGCAACAGCTACCGTGGCGGCGCGCTACGGTCTTGAATGCGTTGTGTACATGGGCAGCGAAGATGTCCGGCGGCAGGCTTCGAACGTGTATCGCATGAAGCTGCTGGGCGCTACGGTTGTGCCGGTCGATTCCGGCTCCCGAACGCTGAAAGATGCGTTGAACGAAGCCATGCGCGACTGGGTGACCAATGTGGAAAACACTTTCTACATTATCGGTACTGTCGCGGGCCCTCATCCGTATCCCATGATGGTGCGTGATTTCCAGTCGGTCATCGGCAAGGAATGCCTGGAGCAAATGCCCAAGGAAACCGGACGCCAGCCCGATTACGTGGTGGCCTGCGTGGGCGGCGGATCCAACGCCATTGGCATTTTCCATCCTTACATCGATCATCCCGAGGTTCAGCTGGTTGGCGTTGAAGCCGCCGGCGACGGCGTCAGCACCGGGCGGCATGCCGCATCGCTGAACGCCGGGGTGGTTGGGGTGTTGCATGGCAACCGCACCTACGTCATCCAGGACGAAAACGGGCAAGTCGTTGAAACCCACTCTATTTCGGCAGGTCTGGATTACCCCGGCGTAGGGCCTGAACATGCCTGGCTGAAAGACGCCGGTCGCGCCTCGTACCAGATGGTCACCGACCAGGAAGCGCTGGCGGCTTTTCACGACTGCTGCCGCACGGAAGGCATCATGCCGGCCCTGGAGTCGGCCCATGCCATCGCCCATGCCGTAAAGCTGGCGCCTACATTGCCTAAAGATAAAATCATTCTGGTGAACCTGTCGGGTCGTGGCGACAAAGATATGCATACCGTGGCCGAATTCAGTGGCATCAGCCTGTAATCCGTAACGATAACCATCAAGTTTTCTTACCATGACACCTTCGAATGAGCGCCTGAAAGCAGCGTTTGATAAAAAGCGCGGAGGAACCGCTCTTATTCCTTATATTGCAGCGGGCGATCCTTCCCCGTCGGTCACACCCCGGCTGATGCATGCGCTGGTCAGCGCCGGTGCCGATGTCATTGAGCTTGGCGTTCCGTTTTCCGATCCCATGGCCGACGGCCCGACCATTCAGCGTGCCGCAGAACGTGCCATTCGCCAGGGCGTCGGGCTGCGACAGGTGCTTGACATGGTGGCGGTGTTTCGGGAAAACGACCAGACAACGCCGGTCGTGCTGATGGGCTACGCCAACCCCATTGAGCGCATGGGCCAGGAAAGCTTTGTGACCGCTGCCCGCAAGGCGGGGGTCGACGGCGTGCTGGTGGTCGATTACCCTCCTGAGGAAGCCGTCGAATTTGCCGACCGCCTGGGGCAGGCATCCATCGACCCCATTTTTCTGCTGGCGCCTACGTCCAGTGAAGACCGCATCCGCAAGGTTGGCCAGATAGCGCGCGGTTACGTGTACTACGTCTCGTTGAAAGGGGTGACGGGGGCGGGAACACTGGATACCGACGAGGTGGCACGCCGCATCGATACAATACGCCGGCACGTTACCGTTCCGGTGGGTGTGGGTTTCGGCATCCGCGACGAAGAAAGCGCCCGGAAGCTTGCCCAGTGCGCCGATGCGGTTGTCATCGGCAGCAAGTTGATAGAAACCATGGAAACCGCGGTGCAGCAGGCCCGCGATACCGGTCACGACGACACGTCGGCCCACGAGCAGGCGGTTGGCGCCGCCCGTCAGTGGCTTGGCCGGATACACGCGGCGCTTCAGCCGGCGTAGCAAGAACAAGGCAGAGGCCCAACAGGATAATAACTATGAGCTGGATTGATAAAATTTTGCCGCCGCGGATCAACCGCAGCAACGATGGCGGCAAGCGCGTTCCCGAGGGAATATGGGTCAAGTGCCCATCGTGCGAATCAGTGCTGTACAAAGAAGATCTGAAAGCCACACTCAATGTGTGTCCCAAATGCAGCCATCATATGCGCATCGGTGCCAGAGCCCGAATTGATGCCCTTCTTGATGCCGAGGGCCGGGTCGAAATCGGTCAGGACACGCGGCCAATGGATCCTTTGAAGTTCAAGGACAGCCGCAAGTATCCCGAGCGTGTCAGCGAGGCGGTGAAGCAAACGGGCGAAAGCGAGGCCATGGTCGTCATGAGCGGAACCATTTTGTCCGTTCCCGCCGTGCTGGCATGCTTCGAGTTCGAGTTCATGGGAGGGTCCATGGGGTCGGTCGTCGGTGAGCGCTTTGCCCGTGGTGTACAGGCAGCGATCGAGAATCGCTCCCCTTTCATCTGTGTGGCCGCGTCGGGCGGTGCCCGTATGCAGGAAAGCCTGTTTTCACTGATGCAAATGGCCAAAACCAACGCCATGCTTACCCGCTTGTCGCAGGCAGGGTTGCCGTTCATCAGCATTCTTACCGACCCGACCATGGGTGGGGTATCGGCCAGCTTTGCGTTTATGGGCGATGTCGTGATTGCCGAACCAAAAGCACTGATCGGTTTTGCCGGCCCGCGTGTCATTGAGCAAACGGTACGCGAAAAATTGCCCGAAGGCTTTCAGCGGGCCGAGTTTCTGCTCGAAAAAGGCGCCGTTGATTGCGTGGTCGATCGTCGGGAAATGCGTGAAGAGCTCGCCCACATTCTGGCGTTGCTGACTCGCCAGCCGGTCGAGGTTGTCAGCAAGGTTTAGGTTCCTTACGCGCCGCCAGGCCGCCACGGCCTGATAGCCAAAGTGCTGGTGCAGTAAAAAGGCCACCCGGATACTCATCCGGGTGGCCTTTTGCCTTTACTGGCTATGCAGCGCTTACGGCTGTGTTTCCACCTGCTGCAACGGTTCGTTCTGAGCCTGCGGAGCGGTTTTGCGTGCACGCCCCAGCTTGACGGCCGGCTGCTCGACCGGCGCGGCCGACGCTTCGGCACGCGTTTCGATCAGCTGCATGCCGGCGGCATCCAGGATCGACGTCAGGCCGCCTTGTGTAGCGGTACCGTTCGTCGCCGATTGACGTACAGGGGCTTGTGGCTCCGGTTCGCCGACAGCTTCTTCTTCGACTGCTTCGGTCGGAACCTGTACCGGCGCTTCCGCTACGGGTTCTGCGGCAACCTGTTCGGGTGCTTCGGCCACGGGTTCCGCATGAACTTGCGCCGGAGCTTCCGCTACGGGTTCTGCGGCAACCTGTCCCGGTGCTTCAGCCACGGGTTCTGCCGCAACCAGTGCCGGAGTTTCCGTTACGGCTTCCACGGGAGCCTGTGTCGGGGCTTGCTCCACAGGTTTGGCCGGCTCCAGTGGCATGGCGCCGGCGGCGGCGTCGGCCTTCACCGGCACTTCTGTTTCAGCCTGGGCTTGTTCCTGAGCAGCCGTGTCAACCGGCGCAGGAGCCGTTTGCGGGCTTGCCTGTACGACGGGAGCCTGGACAGGCACAGAGGTCGTGTCGGCGGGCGGGGCTGTGTCGGCTACATCATCGCCCGACAGCGGTGTTGGCTCGTCACCGGGTGCGCCGGTGGTTGCCGCATCCGAGGGGCGGCGGCTGCGACGGCTGCGACGGCGACGGCGCTTGCGTTCGGTGTCCACGGCTTCACCATCGGCATCCGCTGCCAGGGTGTCATTTGTGGGATCGTCGGCTTGCGTGTCCTGATCTTCCTCGTCGTAGGATTGCGAGGCGTCAGCCCGCCGGGGCTTTTCGCGAGCCGGCGGGGCTTCCTGGGAAGCGTCGACTGCTGTGGCAACTGCAGCGAGCCCAGTGGCGGCGGCTGCCGACGGCTCGATGCCCAAGGTGTCAGCGGTGTCGGTGTCGTCGCGACGCGACTCATCGCGGCGGTTGCGCCCGCGCCCGCGCCGGTTGCGTGAGCGTCCGGAAGATGTTGTCTCCTGGGCGTCACTTGCAGCGTCGCGCGTGTCAGTGCGTGCAATGGTTTCTACTACGGGCTCGGACGGGGCGGCCTGGCGGCGCCCACGGGTGGGCTGGGTATCCTGGTCGCTGTCGCCGGCGGTTTCCTGGCCGGTACTGCGTTCCCGACGTCGGTTTCTGCCCCGTTCGCCCTGGGAAGAGCGACGCTCGCCTTGACGGCCATTGCGATTGCGCCCCTGGCCGGTTGCCGATTTCTTGGTGCCGTCCGCTTCAGCCTCGCTGGGGGCGGTTGTTGCCGCCGGTTGCGTTGCGCCTTTAAGCCAGCCAATAAGGCGCTTGAGCAGCGAAGGCCCGGAAGCCGGCGCCGCTGCTGCGGCTGTTTTGGCGACGGGAGCGGCGGGTTGCGACGAGACGGGTGCCGGCTGGGCGGGGCTGATGCCTTTGACCAGGGCTTCCGGGCGTGCCTTGGCTTCCTGGGCCTGGTTCGGTGCCCACACCACATGCTGCTCGGGTTCGGTGATGAGTTCGAAACTGGTTTTTGATTCGTCCAGCCGTGGGTCATCGTGGCGCAGGCGCTCGATGTGGTGGTGCGGTGTTTCCAGATTCTTGTTGGGAATCAGGACCAGATTGACCTTCAGGCGCGATTCGATCTTGGTGATGTCGGCCCGTTTCTCGTTCAGCAGGAAGGTGGCGACTTCAACAGGTACTTGTGCATGCAGGGCGGCGGTACCTTCTTTCATGGCCTCTTCCTGCAACAGACGCAGCACATGCAAGGCGCTGGACTCTGCATCGCGGATAACGCCGGTGCCATTGCAGCGCGGGCAGGTAACGTGCGAACCCTCGTTCAGTGCCGGACGCAGGCGCTGGCGCGACAGTTCCATGAGGCCGAAGCGGGATATCTTGCCCATTTGCACGCGGGCCCGGTCGAAATGCAGGGCGTCACGCAGTCGCTGTTCAACGGCGCGCTGGTTCTTGCCGTCTTCCATATCGATGAAATCGATGACGATCAGGCCGCCCAGGTCACGCAAGCGCAGCTGGCGGGCGACTTCGTCGGCCGCTTCCAGGTTGGTGCGCATGGCGGTTTCTTCGATGTCGGCGCCGCGTGTGGAGCGTGCCGAGTTCACGTCGATGGCCACCAGGGCTTCGGTGTGATCGATAACCACCGATCCGCCCGAGGGCAGCTGGACCGTGCGCGCATAGGCGGTTTCGATCTGGTGTTCGATCTGGAAACGTGAAAACAGTGGGATATCGTCGCGATACATTTTCACGCGCTGGACGCTGTCGGGCATGACCACGCTCATGAAAGCGGTGGCCTGCTCGAAAATTTCCGGCGTGTCGATAAGAATTTCGCCGATTTCGGGCGAGTAGTAATCACGGATGGCCCGGATGACGAGACTCGATTCCAGGTAAATGAGAATGGGTGCGGCATTGTCGCGCGCGGCTACGTCGATGGCGTTCCACAGCTGCAGCAGATAGGTGAGATCCCATTGCAGCTCTTCGACGGAACGCCCGATACCGGCCGTGCGGGCAATAATGCTCATGCCCGAGGGGACATCGAGCTGGTCCATGGTGTCGCGCAGTTCCTGGCGGTCTTCGCCTTCCACGCGGCGCGAGACGCCGCCGCCACGCGGATTGTTGGGCATCAGTACCAGGTAACGACCGGCCAGCGATATAAAGGTGGTCAGGGCGGCGCCCTTGTTGCCTCTTTCTTCTTTCTCGACCTGGATGATCAGTTCCTGCCCTTCGTGCAGGGCATCTTGAATGCGGGCGGTGCGGACATCGACGCCCTCTTTGAAGTAGGTTCGGGCCACTTCCTTGAAGGGAAGAAAGCCGTGGCGTTCTTCGCCATAGCTTACGAAGCAGGCCTCAAGGCCGGGTTCGATGCGGGTGATCACCCCTTTGTAAATGTTTCCTTTGCGCTGTTCGCGTCCTGCAGTTTCTATATCCAGATCGATGAGTTTCTGGCCGTCGACAATCGCAACGCGCAGTTCTTCCTGGTGCGTCGCATTGAACAACATTCGTTTCATGAGTGTGTTTCTCCGTAGTCATGGCGCGCCGATAATCGGCGCACGACCGCGGGTCACTCGGTGTGAGGCGCTAAATCTGCGAAAGGAGGACGAGCTGACGACGTCAGTCAGTGCCTCCGGTGTGTTCGGAAGGCACGGCGAACGTGTTGGTTCGCGGTTCGGTCAGCAGGAAGGTCAGGGTCACTTTCGGTGGTTGACAAAAAATATTGCTGGGAACGGCAGACGCGCTGTTGATTTCGCGCCTGGTGCGTAAAACGTACATACTTGAGCAGGGATTCAGCGCCGCACGCGGCTGGCCGGGGGGGAGCCCACGGCGGGCTGTTCGCCACGCCACCGTGTTCGCTCGCCCGGCATAAACCGGCGACCTAATGACCCAGAAGCTGAAACTGAGGCGGTACAATAAGGCCTTATGTCGCCCAACGGAGACGCACCCTTGCATCTCTACGTTCGGCGGTTTTTTCAGCTTCTAAAGGCTGACGCGATTATATGCCGCTTTTCCCCATGAGCAAAACTGTTATTCACACTTCCCCCCCGCCAAAGGTTCGTCTGATGACGATCAGCGCCGAAAATGCCGGGCAGCGGGTCGACAATTTTTTGCTGCGAGAGTGCAAAGGGGTGCCCAAAAGCCATATATACAAGGCCATTCGCAATGGGGAAGTGCGGGTCAACAAGGGCCGTGTCGGGGCCGACACCCGCCTGGGTGCCGGCGATGTCCTGCGTGTTCCACCCATGCGCATGGCGGCACAGCCTCAGCGGTTTGTTCCGGCGGCGCAATTTCCCGTGGTCTATGAAGACGACGCGCTCATTGTGATCGACAAGCCGGCGGGCGTTGCCGTGCACGGCGGCAGTGGTGTATCTTTCGGCGTCATCGAACAGCTTCGGGCGGCGATGCCGGCCGAGCCCTTTCTTGAGCTGGCTCATCGGCTGGATCGTGAAACCTCGGGCTTGCTCATGATCGCCCGTCAACGCAAGGCGCTCATGGCACTGCACGAAATGATGCGCAATGGCCAGGGGCGCAAGCATTATCTGGCGCTGGTGGTAGGCGACTGGGTCAACGACCGCCAGCACCTGAGGCAGCCTCTTTTGAAATGGCTGACGGCATCGGGCGAGCGCCGGGTCAAGGTCGATCCCCTTGGCAAGCCGGCCCACACCATTGTCACTGTAAAGAAACGGTTTGGGCGGTATAGTCTGGTGGGTGCGGAACTTCGCACCGGCCGAACCCATCAAATACGTGTACACCTGGCGGCTTCGGGCTTTCCCATTGTGGGCGATGATAAATACGGCTCCGATGCCGTTCGCGACCACTTCAGGGCCGCCGGGTTCGATCGTATGTTTTTGCATGCCCATCGTCTGGAAATTCCCCACCCCCGGACGGGTGAGCTTTTGCAGCTGGAATCGCCTTTGCCGCCCGCCTGTGTCACACTTTTGAATGCATTGGAGCACCGTTTGTGAAACGTTACGCCGCCGTTATTTTCGACTGGGACGGCACCGTCATGAATTCCACCCATTCCATCGTCACGGCCATCCAGAATGCCTGTGCCGACCTTGATCTGCCCGTTCCGGCGGCCAGCGAGGCCAGCTGGGTGATCGGCTTGTCGCTTGAGGCGGCCCTGTACCGTTGCGTTCCCGACTTGACCGCCAAGCAATACCCCTTGTTCATCGAGCGTTATCGCCATCACTTCCTCAGCCGCGACCCCGATATCCAGCTGTTCGACGGCATTGTGGATCTCTTTTCCGAGCTCAAGACCCGCAGCATCGCGCTGGGAGTTGCCACAGGAAAAAGTCGTGTCGGGCTGGATCGTGCGTTGCAGGCCAAACAGCTCGGGCAGGTTTTCGATGCAACCCGTTGCGCCGACGAAACCGCCAGCAAACCCAACCCGGCCATGCTGTTCGAAATCATGAGCGAATTGTGCCTGCAGCCGCATCAGGTGCTCATGGTAGGTGACACCACCCACGATGTTCACATGGCAACGGCGGCGGGAGTAGACAGCATGGCGGTTACTTACGGTGCGCACGACAAACCCACCTTGCTGGCTTCGGAACCGACTGTAATGGTTTCCAGTGTCAGGGATATGCGTCATTGGGTGCTTGAGCGGGTATGATTTGAAGCTAGCTTAACGTTTGCTACCGCCCACTATCCAGGAGCACATCATGGCCCGATTCGTTGTCCCGCAACCTCCAGGCTCGGAAATCACCCCTGAAGCCGTATGGCGGGGGCGTCGCGAATGGATCAAGCAGGCGGCGGCCGGGTCGTTGCTGGCGGGCACCGGCGCAGGTATTTTTGCCCGGTCGGCCTTGGCAGCGGGCCAGCCCTTGCCGTCCACACCAAATCCGGCCTATCAGCTCGACGAGCGGCAAACCAGTTTTGAAGACGTCACCGGCTACAACAATTTCTACGAGTTCGGCACCGACAAAGAAGATCCCAAACGCTATGCCGGCAAGATGCAGGTGCGACCCTGGACGGTTCGCATCGAGGGCGAAGTTCATCAGGCCAAAACGTTTGATATCGACGACCTGCTCAAACTGGCGCCCATGGAAGAGCGCGTATACCGCCTGCGTTGCGTTGAAGGGTGGTCCATGGTCATTCCCTGGAACGGGTACTCGCTGTCGGCGTTGCTCAAGCAAGTGGAGCCCACTGCCAACGCCAAGTACGTTGAGTTCGTTACGGCCACCCAGCCCGAGAACATGCCGGGCATGAAATCCCGCATTATTCCCTGGCCGTATGTGGAAGGCCTGCGCCTGGATGAGGCCATGCATCCGCTGACCATGCTGGTTTTCGGGGTGTACGGCCAGGTTCTTCCCAACCAGAACGGTGCGCCCTTGCGCCTGGCGGTGCCGTGGAAATACGGTTTCAAATCGGGCAAGTCCATCACCACGATACGGTTTGTCGAGAAGCAACCCGTGCCCAGCTGGGTGCGTATCCAGCCGTCCGAGTACGGTTTTTATGCCAACGTCAACCCTTCCGTGCCCCATCCGCGCTGGAGCCAGGCCACCGAAAGACGCATAGGCGACAGTATTTTTGCCCCACGTGTCGACACCCGCCTGTTTAATGGCTACGCCGAACAGGTTGCCTCGCTGTACTCGGGTATGGATTTGCGGCGGAACTACTGATCATGTCGTTGCCGGTTCCGGGGGTGAATGTCTGGACGCAGCGTGACATCAGCCGCTTCAAACCCCTGTTGTTTCGTCTGTGTCTGTATCCGTTGGGGCGCTGGATCTGGCTGGGCTACACGGGTGGCCTGGGTGTGAATCCTCCCGAGTTTTTGATTCGCTCCACGGGTATCTGGGCCCTGGGCGTG
>JBFWLP010000075.1:0-16401 GCA_050252075.1 Burkholderiaceae bacterium
GGCGACGGAAGTTGACGATGTGATCGTCGGGCATCCATTCCACATAGGTGGTGTTGGGTGTTGCGGCTACCAGATGCACATGGACATCGTGCCAGTCATGCGGGTCGACCATCAGCCCGTAGCTCGCCGCCGTGGCGGCAATACGGCGCCATTCGGTGATACCCCCGCACACGGTGGCATCGGTTTGAAGCAAGGTACTTGCCCCCGCGGTAATCAGATCCTTGAAACGCCACCGCCCGGCCTCGACCTCGCCGGTTGCAATGGTAATGGGGGTTGCCTTGGCCAGACGGACGTGATTGTCGATGTCGTCGGGCGAAAACGGCTCTTCAAGCCAATAGGGATTGAAGGGCTCAAAGCAGCGCGCATATTCAAGAGCGGTGGGAAGGTCGCGCCAGGCATTGTTGGCATCGAGCATGAGACGGATGTCTTCGCCGATGGCTTCACGCACGGCAGCCAGGCGCTTGCGCTCCTGGGCCACCGGCAACATGCCGACTTTCATTTTCACCGCTTTGAAACCATCGCGGACATGGCCGGCCATTTCTTCGGCCAGATCGGCGTCGGACTTGCCCGGCAGATAATACCCGCCACTGGCATAGGCGGGCACACGATCCAGGCTGCGCGCCCCCAGATAGCGATACAACGGCAGACCCGCCGCCTTGGCGTTGAGATCCCACAACGCGGTGTCGATGGCCGACAAGGCGCGCATGACGGCGCCGGCGCGCCCCATGAGCAATGCCTCTTGGTACATTTCCGCCCATAGCCCCTCGATACGGTGGCTGTCCTGGCCGACCAGCTTTGCCGCCAGCAAATCGGTGACCGCCACCGACAACAGTCGCCCGGCGCTATTGACCGCATAGCAATAACCCAGGCCGGAATGGCCGTCCGTTGATCGGATGTCGATCAGGCAATACTCGCGGGCCGTGACTTTGCGGGTTGAAAAACTGACGGGGTTGTCCAGAGGCACCCGGGCAATACAAACGGATACTGACTCGATAATAGGCATTTAATTCACACACTCCATGGGGTCGCGTCAATTGCAGTAAGAAATGGCTTACTGCAGCTTGATGTCGGCCGATTTAATAACATTCGCCCATTTGGTATTTTCGTTATCCAGCAGGGCCTGGAACTGTTCCGACGTACTGCCCACCGGATTCAGCCCCATTTCTTTCAGTTTGGCCTGAACTTTGTCGCTCTTGACGATCTCGACAATTTCCTTGTTCAGGAATTTGATGATGTTGTCAGGTGTTTTTGCCGGAGCCACCACGCCAAACCACACATTGGCCTCGTAGCCGGGCAGACCCGATTCCGCCAGGGTGGGCACATCGGGTAGTTGCGGAATGCGTTTTTCGGACGTTACGCCGATCGCCTTCACCTGGCCGGCGCGAATGGCCGGCAAGCTTTGTGTGGGCGTGGCGAAAATCAGGGGGATCACACCGGCGATCAGATCCATTTGTGCCGGCGCCCCGCCCTTGTAGGGAATATGGTTCATTTCCATTTTGCCCATCTGGTTCATCAGCTCCATGGCAATGTGCTGGGTGGAGCCCATGCCCGGCGTACCAAAGGCGACAAGGTCTTTCGACTTTTCAACGTACTTCATGAGCTCGCCCACATTGTTCGGCGGAAACTTGGGATTGGCCACCAGCACGAACGGAGTGTCGGCAATGATGGTGACGGCCTTGAAATCGCCGAGCGCGTAATTCAGGTTGGGGTACAGCATGGTGTTGGTGACGTGCGAC
Source organism: Burkholderiaceae bacterium (assembly GCA_050252075.1). Taxonomy (GTDB): domain Bacteria; phylum Pseudomonadota; class Gammaproteobacteria; order Burkholderiales; family Burkholderiaceae_B; genus JAAYGT01. The sequence goes on from JBFWLP010000075.1 coordinate 1,737, forward strand.
GAAATCACCAGCATGAGGTTGTAGCCGTCGGGGCTGGCATTTTTCAGTTCGGCCGTGGCAATGGTGCTGTTGGCCCCCGGCTTGTTTTCAACGATGAACGGCTGGGAAAGACGTTCCTGCAGTTCCGCACCGATTAACCGGGCAATGGTGTCATTGGACCCGCCCGGCGCCATGCCCACCGTGATGCGAACCGGTTTGCTGGGGTAATCCTGGGCGTAGGTGGCGGGTGCCAGTGTCGTGAGTGTGGCCAGGGCCAATGCGCCAAGGGCAGTGGATAAACGCTTCATGAGCTGTCTCCTTTACGGACAAGTTATGTAATGATTGCCGAAAATAGTAGCAGCGCCTGACTAGTTAATATATGGATTTTTTTCATCTATTAATCGATAAATTCGATTAATCAAAGGAAGCCGCTACACGGTGGCGTACCGTAGCCTCACGACGGCGTAAGCCGCTCGATTTCGTTGGCTATATTGGCCCGCACCAAGGCGACAAACGTTTGCGCCGCCAGCGACAGCTCGCGATCCTTCAGGCTCAACACGCAAATGTCACGGCGATTCAGCGCCAGCTGTATGGGAATGAAGCGGGCATCCATGGGCTGGAACTGGGGCAGCCCCAGCGTGGGAACAATGGTGGCACCCAGACCCGCCGCCACAAACGCCGCCGCCGTAGACAAACTGTTCACCTGAAACGACTGGCGCCACTGAAGCGGGTAAATCGCCGCATCCAGGTGCTGTCGGATGCTGCTGGCATTGGCATACACAATAATAGGATAGCGCGCCTGCACCTCTTCGGCTTTCAGCTGGCGACGCCCGGCCAACGGATGATCGGCCCGGCAGACAAAATAGAAACGATCCGAGGCCAGCCGCTCAACATGCAAGTCTTGCGCCCCGGAACTGGACGCACACAGGGCGAAATCCACCTGACGGCTGCGCACCAGATCAACGCAGGTGGCGCTGGCCACGTCTTCGATCACCAGCTCGACACCGGGATACTGGTCGACAAAACCGGCGATCAGGCTGGGCAGGACGGAGGAATAGATCGTAGGCAGAGCGGCAATCGCCACACGGCCTTTGCGCAAATTGGCCTGATCCCGCATTTGTGCCAGCGCCCGCTCGGTTTCCGGCAACAGCGTGGCCACCACCGCCATAAACGCCTCGCCCTCGGAGGTCAGTTGCACATTGCGGGTATTGCGGGAAAACAGGCGCAACCCCAGACCCTTTTCAAGGTTGGAAATCAGGGCGCTGAACGCCGATTGCGTAAGATTGCATTGCTCGGCGGCCCGCGTAAAGTTCTGCGTGCTCGCCAAGGCGGCAAAAGCGCGCATATGACGCAACGACAAATTCATGACGTACAACACCGGGAGCCAGTAAGGCGTACGATTATGAACCGGTTCCATGCCCGGTGACAACAAAGGCCTTGGCACACGGGCCTGCCGGCTACCCCAGGGACACCGACCTCATGCCGTCATTGAGCTTGTTGATCAACGCCAGCAGGGCCACCTTGTCGTCAAACGGCACGCCGTGCAGGGCCTGGCGATAAAACTCGTAGATCCGGGGCTGCAGGTCATCCCAGAACCGGCGCCCTTTGGCCGTCAAGACGACTATCCGGGCGCGTCGATCCGCCGGGTCGGAAATCCGCTGCACATACCCGTCGCGCTCAAGCCTCTTGAGCACGCCGTCCAGGCTCTGGCGGCTGACCACCAGATACTCGCCCAAGCCGGAAAGCGACATGCCGGCCTGCACGTGCGGGCGCGACAAGGCGCCCAGCACCGCCCAGGTTACCGGCGATATTTTGAGCGCGCTGATACTCTGGCGATCCAGCGTGTTGCCGGCCTGAAACAGCCGGAAAAACAGCCGGTTATGAATCGCCTCGACGGGCTCGTCGCCGGACGGCGTGAATGACTGACGCGCAACCATGGGTTAGCCGTGCATGGTCAGACCACCGGACACCGAGATAACCTGCCCGGTGATGAAGTTGGCGTCATCGCTGGAAAGAAACACGACCGCACCCGGAATGTCTTCGGGTTGCCCAAGGCGCTTCAGCGGAATGGCCCGTTTGAGACCGTCATAGATTTTCTGGCCGAACTCGCCGCCGCCGGTGAACGATTGAAGCAGCGCCGTATCGGTCGGGCCGGGACACACCACATTCACGCGAATATTGTTGCGGGCCGTTTCCCGCGCCAGTGTCTTGCTGAAGGCAATGATGCCGCCTTTGCACGCGGCATAGACCGACTCGCCCGATGACCCCACCCGCCCTGCATCGGAAGCAATATTGACGATCTTGCCGCCTCCGGCGGCGATCATCAGGGGAACAACCGCATGCTGAAGGCTGAGCGGGCCCTTCAGGTTGATGGCGATGATCTTGTCCCATAGATCAGGAGTGGTATCTACAAACTGCCGGGCCACATCCCAGCCGGCATTGTTCACCAGAATATCGATCTGCCGATGGTCCGCATGCAAGGTTTGCACGGCCTGTGCGACGGCTGTATGGTCCGTGATATCTACCCGAACCGTTGTCAGTTGCGACGCATACGGCTGGAACTGCCCGTTCAGTGCGTCCAGCCCATCCTGGTTGATGTCGAACGCCGCCACATGGGCGCCCTCTTCCAGAAAACGCTGTACCAGACTTCGGCCGATCCCGCCGGCGGCGCCGGTGATAATGGCCACTTTCCCCTTGATTCCACGCATCTTCACTCTCCACGTTAACGTTAACTATGCTGTACGCCGGGGCCGTCGGGCTGGAATGCACACGGCCTCGCGTCGGTTTGCCGCCCGATTACAAGGAGACGGCCAAACGGGTTGCCTGATCGATGGCGCGCATGGCGTCAAGCTCGGCAGCAACGTCGGCGCCGCCGATCACGTGCGCCCGGATACCGCGCTGCGCCAGTTGCCCGAACAGGTCGCGATTCGACTCCTGGCCCGCGCAGACAACGACCGTGTCCACATCGAGCACATGCGTTTGCTCATTGACACTGTAGTGCAACCCCTGGTCATCAATAGCGTGATACCTGGCTCCGGCGACCATGACCACGTTCGCCTTGCGCAGTTTCGCCTTGAGTATCCAGCCGGTGGACTTGCCCAGCCCCTTGCCCGGTGATTCGGGCTTGCGCTGAAGCATATACACCTGGCGCTGCACCGGACGGCTGACCGGCGGCTTGAGCCCGCCGGCACCGGCAATGCGGGTATCGACGCCCCACGCCTGCATGAACGCCTGGGGAATCAGCGACTCGTCGGCGCTGCCGACCAGATATTCGGCCACGTCAAAGCCAATGCCGCCGGCACCAATGATCGCCACCTTGTGGCCCACCGCCGCCTCCCGGGAAAGCACATCGAGATAACTGAGCACTTTGGGGTGGTCGAGCCCGGCAATATCGGGCTTTCTGGGCACCACGCCGGTGGCAATGATCACGTCGTCGAATTCGCCGGACTGAACCCTCATGGCCAGGTCGTCGGCCTGTACGCGGGAACGCAGTTTCACGGTCACCTGAAGACGCTGCAGCATGACGCGAAAGTAACGCAGCAGCTCATTGAACTCGTTCTTGCCCGGTACTTTTCGTGCCATGTTCAACTGCCCGCCCAGTTGATCGGCCGCCTCGAACAAAGTGACACGATGCCCGCGCTGGGCGGCATTCACCGCGAACGCCATGCCTGCCGGACCCGCACCAACCACCGCAAAATGCTTCGCAACCGCCGCCGCCCCACCGGAGAACTCCGTTTCACGACCCCCCCGGGGATTGACCAGGCAGGTGGCCACGCGATCCGTGAATATGTAGTCCAGACAGGCCTGGTTGCATGCAATGCACGTGGCAATTTCGTCGGCACGGTTTTCAATGGTCTTGCGCGCAAACTCGGGATCGGCCAGCAAGGGCCGAGCCATGGAAACCAGATCCGCCGCACCCGACGCAATGATTTCCTCGGCAACCTCGGGCGAATTGATGCGATTGGACGCCATGACGGGAATGGTAACCGCCTGCTTGACGTTGCGTATCGCGTCGATCCAGGCCGCGCGCGGCACCGGCGCCGCCATGGTGGGCACCGCCGACTCATGCCAGCCAATACCCGTGTTGATCATGTCGGCCCCGGCCTCCTGAACGCGGCGCGCGAACCGGGCCACCTCTTGGCCGGACATACCCCCTTCCATCAGATCAATACAGGAAATGCGGTAAATCACCATGAACGGCGCCTCCACCCGCGCGCGCACCGCCCGGATGATTTCGAGCGGAAACCGGATACGCCGGTCAAAATCGCCACCGAACGCATCGTCACGCTGGTTCGTGAGCGCCGCCGTGAACTCATTGATCAGATACCCCTCGGAACCCATGATCTCGACGCCGGCATACCCCGCCTGCTGCGCCAGCGCCGCCGTATGTGCATAGCTGTCGATCGTGGCCCACACCTCGTCGGTAGAGAGCGGGCGGGGCGAAAAAACATTGATGCGGGCCTTGCCCGGCGAAGGCGCCACGCATTCCGGCACCTTGGCATAACGACCCGCGTGCAGGATCTGCAGCACAATGCTCCCACCGGCCTTGGTCACCGCCGACGTAATGGCCGTATGCTTGGGCAACTGATCGGGGCTGTTCAGCACCAGCCCGGTTTCGTCCATAACCCCTTCAGGCGTCGGCGAATACCCCCCGGTAAGGATCAGGCCAATACCTCCCTGCGCCCGGGCCGCATAAAAGGCCGCCAGACGCTCCTGCGCGTGATCCAGTGTTTCCAGGCGCGTGTGCATCGCGCCCATCACCATACGATTGGGCAACGTTATCCGGCCAACCGGCAACGGCGACAGCAAGTGAGGATAGGGAGTCATGATCAAACTTCAAGAAGTGGCGAATGCCCTATGATCACGGGCCGCCCCGAATATGTCAAGATCATGACATAAATTCACGCACGTGGGCCGGTCTGATGACTGCTGTCAACGCTGCGCAGGCTCCAGCACAAAACCTCTATTTACCGCTATTATAGACAAAATATATTAATATCGACCATAATAGCCAACATGCCACGCAAGCCGCCTATCGTCTTCCCTCAAGAACAGCGCCTCCTATCCTCGCTGGGAGAGCGGCTGCGCCTTGCTCGCAAGCGACGCAAGTTGAGCAACGCCGTCGTCGCCCAGCGCGCAGGAATTTCAAGAACGACCTTGTACAAAGTCGAGGCCGGAGACGCTGGGGCTACGCTGGGGTCTTATGTTCGGGTTCTGGCCGTGCTGGGTCTTGAGGGCGATCTCAATCAGCTTGGAGCCGACGATAGAGTTGGGCGGAAATTGCAGGATCTGGCGCTTGAACCAGCTACCAAGCGCCGCACGGCTAACCGTACCAAGGCGATCAAACCCTCGTCAGCCTCAAGCAGCGAGGAATCAATATGAACGCGCAGGAAAACACCCTGGAAGTCTGGTTGAATGATGATCTCGGCCCTACATGCCAAGTCGGCACGCTCGCCCATGACCGCGGCCAGATCCGCTTCCATTACGAACTCGATTGGCTGAAGGATCCTCGCGCCTTCGCGCTGGACCCCGACCTGTCTCTCGACGAACACCCCTTCTTTCCCAAGCCTGAGCTAGGCAACTTCGGCATCTTCCTGGATTCGTCACCCGACCGATGGGGGCAGACACTGATGAAGCGGCGCGACGCCCTACTGGCAAAGGATGAGCAACGCTCTCCTCGTACGCTGTACGCCTGGGACTTCCTGATCGGCGTGCAAGACCTCACTCGCCAAGGCGCCCTTCGCTTTCGCCGACCAGGTACGGAAGCATTTCTTGGCGACGAGAAAATGGCGGCTCCGCCGGTGACGACGCTACATGAGTTAGAGGCCGTTGCGTACCAGCTAAGCAACCGGCGTTTCGACGATCTAGATGCACTACGAAAGTGGCTCGCCGTACTCGTCGCACCTGGAGCGTCTTTGGGCGGAGCAAGGCCAAAGGCGAACTTTACCGAAACCGACGGCTCACTCTGGATTGGCAAGTTCCCAGCCAGGGATGACGATCGAGACGTCGGCGCTTGGGAGTACGTCGTTCACCAACTCGCACAAGAAGCGGGGATAGACGTACCGCCTGCGAAACTCCTCAAACTCAACAACGGCTTCCACACCTTCTGCGTCCAAAGATTTGATCGCGCCAACAGTTCGCGACGCTTCTATGCCTCGGCAATGACACTACTTCGCAAGACTCAAAGTGAAGGTACGAGCTATCTGGAATTAGCGCAGTTCATTCGAGCCCAGGGGGATGCCGAGCATGCGGATGCAGACTTGGAACAACTATTCCGGCGAGTGGCGTTCAACGTCGCGGTTGGCAACCGCGACGATCACCTGCGCAATCACGGATTTGTGCTTGGCAAGACAGGATGGAAACTTGCCCCCGCGTTTGACGTCAACCCGAATATCGACAAGGCAGAGCATGTCTTGAATATTGACGACGTCGACAATCAACCTAGCCTAAAGACTGTCCTCAGCACGGCCGCTTTTTATGGACTGGACGACGTGCAAGCTGTGCAAATTGTGGATGAGGTAGCCATGGTTGTCGATCATTGGCGGGACGCGGCTCGTCGGATGCGCATTAGCGGTGCGGATATTGATTTGACTGCGGGGGCCTTCTTAGCACACAAAGCATAGGGAAGCAGGCAGCTGTACGACACAGCTGTCTCACCGTATTGATGGGCCGAAAAATGTACCTAACTGTGGTGTGAGGCGTGACTTGGAGCGGGTGAAGGGAATCGAACCCTCGTATGCAGCTTGGGAAGCTGCCGTTCTACCATTGAACTACACCCGCGCAAGAGAAGAAACCGCCGGGCACGGCACCCTAAGGTGCGCAGTTGCCGCCGGGCATTATAGCGCCAAAATCCGGCCCAAGTCGTTACAATGGCGCCATTACGAAAACTACAGCCGCCTGCAAACACAGGCGGCACGCCTATCTGCCACCATGTCTACCCCAGAATCAACCCGCGAACTCGATCCCGTGGTCAACACGGCCTCCGCCCCCTCGGGCACAACGCACATTCGCAGTTTTGTGCACCGGCGCGCGCACATTACGCCCAGCCAGAAAGAGGCGATCGACCGCCTGCTGCCGCAGTGGTCCGTTCCCTACAAGAACGCTCAGCTCGATCTGCCGCGCACCTTTGGCCGCGACGCGCCCACCATCCTGGAAATCGGCTTCGGCATGGGGGAAACCACGCTGAAAATTGCGCAAACCCGGCCTAATGACAATTTTCTGGGCATTGAGGTGTTCAACGCCGGTGTGGGCGCCTTGCTGAAACGCATTGATGAGTCGGGTGTTGATAATATCCGGATCATCCAGCACGACGCCGTCGAGGTGGCGCGCGACATGCTTGCCCCCGACTCGCTGGACGGCGTGCATATTTACTTTCCCGATCCCTGGCCCAAAAAACGCCATCACAAACGCCGTCTGATTCAACCGCCCTTCGTGCACCTGCTGGCCAGCCGCATCAAGCCGGGCGGCTACATTCACTGCGCCACCGACTGGGAAAACTACGCCGAGCAAATGCTGGATGTTCTGGAGGCCGAAACCTTACTGGAAAACACAAGCAGCGGTTACGCGCCCCGGCCCGACTTCCGGCCACAAACCAAATTCGAAACGCGCGGCCTGCGGCTGGGCCACGGCGTATGGGATCTGATTTTCAAACGAATTTAGCGTAAGCCACCAAACCCGCCGCCGCCCAGGCCCTTCAGGCCTTTCAAGCCCCCCATGGCGCGCATCATTTTGGCCATGCCGCCTTTTTTCATCTGTTTCATCATGCCCTGCATCTGCTCGAACTGATTCAACAGACGGTTGACCTCTTGAACAGGCACCCCGGCGCCGGCGGCAATGCGGCGCTTGCGCGAGGCCTTCAATAATTCGGGCTTGGCACGCTCCAGGGCCGTCATGGAATTCAGGATGCCCTCGGTGCGACGCAGTTGTTTTTCTGCCTGCCCCCCCTGCAGCTGACTGGCCGCCGCCGAAAACTGCGACGGCAGTTTTTCGAGCAACGAGCCCATGTCACCCATTTTTTTCACCTGCTGCAACTGATCACGAAAATCATTCAGGTCGAATTTGTTGCCCGACTTGATCTTGTTGGCCAGCTTCTCGGCCTCGGCCACGTCGATATTGCGCTGGGCCTGCTCAACCAGCGACACAATGTCGCCCATGCCCAGCACCCGCTGGGCCATGCGCTCGGGGTGGAATGGCTCCAGACCGTCGAGCTTTTCGGAAACCCCCACAAACTTCAACGGCTTGCCCGTAACATGGCGCACCGACAGGGCCGCGCCGCCGCGCGCATCGCCATCGAGCTTGGTCAGCACCACACCCGTCAGGGGCAAGGCCTGGGCAAACGCCTGCGCCACATTCACGGCATCCTGGCCCTGCATGGCATCGACCACGAACAAGGTTTCAATGGGCTTGAGCAAACCATGCAACAACTGGATTTCGCGCATCATGGCGTCATCGATGGCCAGCCGGCCCGCGGTATCGACAATCAGAACGTCGTAATGGTGGCGTTTCGCGTGATCGAGCGCCGCCGCAGCGATGTGTTCGGGCTTTTGGGAGGCATCGGACGCAAAGCAGTCGACATCCACCTGCCTGGCCACGGTTCTGAGCTGCTCGATGGCCGCCGGGCGATAGACGTCGGCGCTGACCACCAGCACCTTCTTCTTGCTGGTTTTACGCCCGTTCTGCGTGTGCCCGCCCTGCGCCAGCCATTTGGCCAGTTTCCCGGTAGTGGTGGTTTTACCCGCCCCCTGCAAACCGGCCATAAGAATGACCGCCGGCGGCTGTGTCGCCAGCGACAGTTCCGATGCATCAGCGCCCAGGTCGCCGCCCATGAGCGCCGTAAGCTCTTTGTGCACAATGCCCACCAGGGCCTGCCCCGGATTCAGGCTGCCCACCACCTCGTGCCCCAGCGCACGCTCTTTGACGCGCGCGATGAAATCGCGCACCACCGGCAACGCCACATCGGCTTCGAGCAGCGCCATGCGCACCTCGCGCAGCATATCTTGCGTATTGGCTTCGGTAAGACGAGCCTGGCCACGCATCGTTTTAACGACACGCGACAGACGTTGGGTAAGATTCTCAAGCATGGTGGTAGTTTCGCTTAAACTAACTGATTATTGTTCCGTTGCCGGAACCAAACTGCGCCGCCCTTCACGGTGTGTAAGGCGGTACAACCAGAACAAGGCACTATGTCTTCAGGCATTGTATTTCACTTGCTGGCCGCGCTGGCGTATGCCGCACTGGCCATTTTGCTGTGGCGACCCATTGCACGCGGGGAAAAAGACGTTACCGGCGGCACCGTTCGGCATGTGTGCCTGGCCGGCGCCATTGGACTGCACGGGATCGCGCTGTACTACGCCATTTTACCGGCCCAAAGCCTGCAGCTGGGCTGGGCGCTGGCCTTGTCGGCCGCCATCTGGCTGGGCATGGTCATTTTTTGGCTGGAAAGCTGGGTGATGAAGCTTGACGGACTGCTGCTTATCTTGCTGCCGGCCTCAACCGTGGCGGCACTGCTGGCAGCCAACTTCCCGCAAGGCCATGTGGTGGCCCACGCCGGCGTTGAATGGCTGCGTATTCACCTGCTGATTGCGTTGATCGCCTACGGGCTGATCACCATTGCCGCCCTGCAGGCCTTGCTGATGGCCGCCCTTGACCGCCAGCTGCACCGCCCCATTGAAGCCCCGGTGAATCGCGGAGTGATCGATCGTGCACTCGACTCCATGCCCCCGCTGCTGGTGCAAGAAGTGCTGCTGTTTCGCCTGATCGGCATCGGTTTCACCATTCTGACGCTGGCGGTGATCACCGGCTCGGTCGTGTCGCTGCGCCTGGGCGGGGGCCTGCTGCCCTTCGACCACAAAACCATTTTCACCCTGCTGTCCTGGATTACTTTCGGAAGCCTGCTGGCCGGACGCCACCTGCGCGGCTGGCGGGGCCGGATCGCCCTGCGCTGGACACTGGCGGGCTTCGCCTTCCTGCTGTTGTCGTACACTGGCAGCCGGTTTGTACTGGACATGATTTTGCAGCGCGGGGGCTGAACATGAGCAAGATTCTGTTTTGGGTGGTGGTCATTCTGGGCGCGCTGATCGCGGCGCGTATGCTGGCGCGGCACAACGAACGTAAAGCCACGAAGAACACCGCCCGGCCCGCCGCCAAAGCTACACCGCAGGCACCGTTGCACAACGATGCCGAGTCCATGGTGCGATGTGCCCATTGCGGTATTCACCTGCCGCGCTCAGAGGCCTTGCTGCGCGACGGCAACACATGGTGCAGCCAGGAACACGCCCAACTGGGCGTTGGCACACGCACACGCGCCTAACGCGGGAACGGCAACTTATGGGCCGGCGACCACCCCTTACCCTTACCCCGGCGGGGTGGCTGCTGCCGGCCACAGGGGTATCCATCGCCCCCTCCCCCAATTTCGACGCCCGCCCCAACCACGCCATCGTGTCATTGCTGGTAATGCACAACATCAGCCTGCCACCCGGCCGGTTCGGCGGCAGTGAAGTGGTCGATTTTTTCCAGAACCGCCTGGACTACACCCGCCACCCATGGCTGGATCGCTTGCGCGACTTGCGCGTGTCGACTCATTTCTTCATTCGCCGCACAGGAGACATCGTTCAACTGGTCGCGACCACGCAACGCGCCTGGCACGCCGGCGTTTCGCGATTTCGCGAACGTGAGCGCTGCAACGATTTTTCCATAGGCATAGAGCTGGAAGGTACCGACACCCTGCCCTATACGGTTGCGCAGTATTCGGCCCTGCGACGTCTGGTTCCCGCCCTGCGCGGGCGCCACCCGCTGAAAGCAGCATGGGGCCATGAACATATAGCGCCCCAACGAAAAACCGACCCCGGGCCGGCATTCGACTGGGGTCGGTTTGCGCGTGAAACCGGCTGGAAGCCGTGGCAGCTACCCGCGGCCGCCGCCGGCCTTGCCCGCTAGGCTAGGCAGCAGGCGCCGCCCCCAACAGCAAACGATTCATGCGTTTGACAAAACTGGCCGGATCATTCAGCGCCGCCCCTTCAGCCAGCATGGCCTGATCAAGCAGCAACTGCGCCCACTCGGCAAAATCATCATTCGCAGCCTGCTTGATACGGGCAATCAGCGCGTGCTCCGGATTGATTTCAAGAATAGGCTTGACTTCCGGAGCCGCCTGCCCCGCCGCCTTCAGCATGCGCAGAATATGCGGGCTAAGCTCGTGCTCGTCAACAACCACACACGCCGGCGAATCGACCAGCCGCCCGGTGACCCGAACATCCTTCACCCTGTCACCCAAGGCCTCCTTCAGACGGTCAATAACAGGCTTGAACTCCTCGGCCACCTGCGCCTGATGCTTCTTTTCATCGTCATCGGCCAGGCTCTCCAGATCAAGACCACCCTTAGCGATGGAAACCAGTGACTTGCCATCGAATTCACGCAGATACGTCAGCATCCATTCGTCGACGCGGTCGGAAAGCAGCAAAACTTCCAGGCCCTTCTTGCGGAAAATTTCAAGATGCGGGCTATGTGCCGCCGCTGCATACGATTCGGCCGACACGTAATAGATCTTGTCCTGCCCTTCTTTCATGCGCCCCACATAATCGCTGAGCGTCACTGTTTGAGCGGATGAATCGGTATGAGTGGACGCAAACCGCAACAGCGCGGCAATCCGCTCGCGGTTGCTGGTATCTTCGCCCACACCCTCTTTCAGCACCTGGCCAAAATGCGTCCAGAAATCCGCGTAATCGTCGGGACGATTCTCCGCCAGATCCTCCAGCACACCCAGCACCCGTTTGGTCGACCCCTCGCGAATCGCCCGCACGTCACGGCTTTCCTGCAAAATTTCACGCGAGACATTCAGGGGCAAGTCCGACGAATCGATCACCCCGCGCACAAACCGCAAATACGCGGGCAGCAGCTGTTCGGCGTCGTCCATAATAAACACCCGCTTCACATACAGCTTCACGCCGCGACGGGCATCGCGGTCGTACAAGTCGAACGGGGCACGCTTGGGAAGGTACAGCAGCTGGGTATATTCGCTGCGACCCTCTACCCGATTGTGCGTCCACGCCAGGGGATCCTCGAAATCGTGGGCCACATGCTTGTAAAACTCTTTGTATTGCTCCTCGGTGATATCAGACTTTGAACGCGTCCACAGCGCGCTGGCCTGATTGACGCTTTCCCACTCGTCTTTCTTCACCTGTTCGGACTTCTCGGCGTCCCACTCTTCCTTGCGCATCTGGATCGGCAACGAAATATGGTCGGAATACCGGCGCAGCACCTCGCGCAGCTTCCATCCACTGAGAAAATCGTCCTCGCCCTCACGCAGATGCAGGGTTACCGAGGTACCCCGATCGGCCTTTTCCACCGGCGTAATCGAAAACTCGCCCTGCCCGTCCGATTCCCACAAAATGGCATCGGTTTCCGGCACACCCGCCCGACGGCTTAGCACAGAAACCTTGTCGGCCACAATGAACGACGAATAAAAACCCACACCGAACTGACCGATCAGCTGCGCATCTTTCTGCTTGTCGCCCGTTAGCTGGCTGAAAAATTCCTTCGTGCCCGAACGCGCAATGGTCCCCAGATTGGCAATCGCCTCGGCTTGCGACATGCCAATTCCATTATCGGTAATGGTGATCGTGCGATTTTCCTGATCGAAATCAATGCGAATGCGCAGCTCGGCCTCACCCTCGAACAGATCCGGATTATCAATGGCCTCGAAACGCAACTTGTCGCAGGCATCTGACGCATTCGAGACCAACTCACGCAGGAAGATTTCCTTGTTGCTGTACAGGGAATGGATCATCAGATGCAGCAACTGCTTCACCTCGGCCTGAAAACCCAGGGTTTGCGATTGTGTCGTCGTCGAATCAGACTCACTCATAACGGTGCTCCGTAAATTGTTGATTTCATTAAAGCGGGGTATTGATCCCGCACCACCCCGGACGGGTAGCCATTGGAGGTAGATAAGGGCACGCCTGCCATATTTCAAGATGCCGCCAAAACCCCTTTTCCAGGCCCCAAGCGGGGGGGTGGGCATTCACAAAGTTTTCAAAAACAGCGTATAATGGCGGTCTTTCCAAAAAACAGTGCGTAAGCAGTTGGCGCTGTTATCTGCCTGCCCGGGTGGTGAAATTGGTAGACGCAGGGGACTCAAAATCCCCCGCCGCAAGGCGTGCCGGTTCGATTCCGGCCCCGGGCACCAGAATCACACGCATGAAACCCCTGTAAATCATTGATTTTCAGGGGTTTTTTGTTGGTTCTGACCCTATAACCATGGGGAATATTTACACCGGTTTTCCCCACTTTTCCCTGGCTGCGCCGCTATCCATTCCCCAAGTTGTTCCCCATAATTTTCCCCAATTACGGAGAACACTGATGGCATCTTTTGAAAAACGTGGAAATTCGATCCGGGCAATCGTCAAGTTCCCGGATGGCAAGCGCTCGGCCACCTTCGACACCATGACTGAAGCTCGCGCCTGGGCGACCAATGTTGAACGTCAAAAGCAGTTGGGAACGGTCAGCAATGCAAAAGTACGCACTGTTGAAGACCTTATTCTGGACTACCTGCCTCGGGCCGAGATGACCGACTCGGGCAAGTGGAACAAATTGCGGCTGATGAGCTTCTGCACCTACCCCCTGGCCAAAGTCAATCTATACGAGGTTACGCCCCACCACATCAACGAATGGATAACCGCACGCCTGAAGCAAGTTGTGCCTGGCACCGTCAACCGCGAAATGAATCTGTGGCGCAGTGTGTTTACACACGGCGTACAGGTACGCAAATGGCTGCAGGCCAGCCCTTGCAAAGAAGCCATGAAGCCGCCTGCAGGCGTTCGCCGGAACCGGCCTCTGCTGACACCCAAGGAAATCGAGGCCATTTCCATCGCTACCGGTTACAACGAAGACCCTGAGCTGGTGACCAAATCGGCCCGCGTTGGAGCCTGCTTCTTTCTTGCTATGGAAACCGCGCTGCGATCTGGCGAGATTCTGCGGATCCGGCCCAAAGACTACGACCGGCGCGCACGCACACTCTACGTTCATGCCCTTGAACGCGGAGGCCGCAAAGGGTCAAAGAGTGGCACCATCCAGGCATCACGTTGGGTGCCCCTGACCAACCGCGCCATCGAATTGCTGGACCAGTTGCTGGAAAGCATGCCCAAGGACCAACAGCCGCAGGAAAACTTCTCAATGCCGCCCTACATAGTAGGAATGACAGACAGCCAGCGTGACGCCCTCTGGCGTAAAGCCCGCGACCGTTCAGGTGTCGAGGATCTGCATTTTCATGATCTGAAACACGAGGCCGCCACCCGGCTTGCCAGGTTCATTGACGTGATCGCGCTATCGCATGCCATCGGCACCAAAGACCTGAAGCTGCTAAGGGACACTTATTACAACAACGATGCCAGCCGCATCGCCCATTCACTGCCTAACTCACTGGCTGAACATCAGCCGCGCGACCCCTCCGGAACGCAACGCCTGGATACAGGCGGAATCGACTCCGGATATTCCCGGTCTGGCACGCCTCGGGGACAACGGCCAGGCCTTCCTGCCTGACCCCCGAAGGAATCCAGCATGGATGAACCCCTTTCCGAACTCGTACGGGTTCGGCTTTCACGCAACCAGTACCGCACGCTGTCCGAGGCCGCGGCGGTATCCGGCCAGAACCTGTCGAATTACATCCGGCGCCGACTGGCCGCCGCCGATGCCC
>JBFWLP010000076.1:0-16275 GCA_050252075.1 Burkholderiaceae bacterium
TGCTGATCACATTGGCAAAGCGGTTACGCAGCAGCACGCGCTCCACTTTCTCGCCGGCGTAAAAGGCAATGCTTTCGGCGTATTCGCGCAGGCGCACCAGCGCATAACGGTAGTCGGCATTGAAACGTTCATTCAGAAAGTTCAGTGCAATCAGTGGCCGGCCGATGCGAATGGCGAACACCGTGGCAATCAGCACGTAGGCAAACACCAGAAACACCATGCCACGCGGAATTTCAAGGCTGCCGATGGCAATGGTACCCGACAGGTTCCATAAAATGAGGGTGAAGGCTATGGTGGATACCAGGGCATTCACAACGCCCATGGCCAAGCTGAGCGACATTTCCGTAAATACCGTAATGTCGTGCTGGATACGCTGGTCGGGGTTGTCGACCGGATGGGCCAGGTACTGGCTGCGGTAATACGTTTGGCGGTTCATCCAGTGATCCAGCAGGTGGTCATTGAGCCACTGGCGCCACCGAATGGTAAAGGCTTGCTGCACGTAGAAATCAAACAGCGACCGAACCACATGTACTGTGGCCAGCACGCAGAACAGCAGCATCGCATTCCAGAACCCGGTGCTGTCCAGTGCCTGGAGCGCTGTGTACATGGTGTTGTACCAGTTCGAAAACAGCACTTCCAGGCGCACCCCGGCCAACGTGAGCAATAGAATCAATGCCAGTGTAAGCAGCGGGCGCCAGCTGCGCCGGGGCGAGAAGTAGCCCGCCGCCAATGCCCGGAATTGCTGCCCCCACCGCGAATACTTTGCCAGCAACACGACGGTGATGCCGGCCACCACCAGGGTGATCACATAGGCTTTGAGCAGCCAGACGCCGCTTTCCAGCAATGCAGTGCTCCAGTTCATGAACTCTCCGTTGTTGTTCTTTGACCGTGACGGTGCCGGGCGCACCCGGTATGTGGTGTTCAGACACGCATTGTGTCAAATGGTTCGATCACCTTGCGCACAGCCGCTGCCACCGTGGATAATGGCAGGATTCTAGCCGGTTACCGGCACCTTTACATGGACCTTGGGTCAGGAGCAAACAACAATGATTCTGGAGTTGGCAGACATTCAAATTATTTCCGGGAAGCAGGCCGAATTCGAGCAGGCCGCCGCCAAAGGGCTGGCGACCGTGGTGGCCCATTCCGAAGGGTTTCTGGGGTGCGAGCTCAAGCACAGCATCGAGTCACCCGATCGCTATGTACTGCTGATCAAATGGCGCACGCTGGAAGATCACACCGTGAAATTCAGGGGCTCGCCGGCCTATCCCCAATGGCGGGCGCATATTTCCGACTACCTTGCGGGCCCCCCCAATGTGGAGCATTTTGAAACGGTTGGCAGCGCGGTCATCTGACTGACCGCGCCGCCATTGCAACGGCTATGATCAAGGGCGGCTAGTTGCCGCCCAGATTCGCAATGGCGTCAACCACCAGCCCCGTGCCTACCGCCAGCATCAAAATGTCGTTCGCCACGCGAACGTAGCGGTAGCCTGCGGGCGGGTAGCCCAATTCAGCCAGCACGGCCGACGGCAGGTCATAGAAAATAACGTCGCGGCCCAGCGGGTAGCCAATACGCCATTTTTTTGCCTGGCCCGGAGGCATGCAGCCGTTGTTTTTCTTGGCCAGGCCCGGCGGGCAGTTGCCCATGCGAAACTGCCGGCCAAAATAGTTGTTCAAGTAGCTGCGCTGCGAATCCGAGAAGCGGATGTTCACATAGGCGTCGGGCCCGCGATAAGCGTTGCCTGCGGCATTTGCGCCGCCGCTGTTGCCGGGGCCTGACTGGGCGTGGGGTGGCGGCCCGCCGTTTCCGTTCCCTTTGCCCGGGGGCGGGGCGGCGACGGCCGAGCCGGCAATAATCAAACCGGCAATCAGCCCGGCAAGTGTGGAGTCGTGTTTTAACGTCATGGTTTTTACCTCCTGTGCGGCTTACTTCAGCCCTAACTTCCTGGCCATTTTATGCAGGTTGCTAGGGTCGAGTGCAAGCAGGCGTGATGCCTGTGTCCAATTGTTACCTGTTGCCGCCAATGCCTGTTGAATGGCTTGGCGTTGGGCCGATTCTGTTACATTTTTCAGGGGTAATACTGCGGACGGGTCGGGGGTGGGGACGGCAGCTGGTGCAGGAAAGGCCGTCGGCGCCGGCCCGGCGGGCGTGGCGTGGCGGGTATCGGTGATGCCCGTCGGGGTGTCAACATCGAGTACATCGGGGCCCAGGGTGAGCAACTGGTCGCGCGACGCGCTGCGGCTGAGCATTTTCAGCGCCGCCCGGCTGATCACGTGTTCCAGTTCCCGGACATTTCCCGGCCAGTGATAATGCAGCAGGGCTTGTTCGGCCGCGTACGACAGGCGCAGCCCCCGCAGCCCCAGCCGCGCCCGGCTCAGTTCCAGAAAGTGTCCGGCCAGCAGCAGAATATCGCGACCGCGTTCACGCAAGGGGGGTATGTGTACCGGATACACCGATAACCGGTGATAGAGATCGGCGCGGAAACTGCCGGCGCGTGTGTTCTCTTTCAGGTTGCGGTTGGTGGCGGCAATAATGCGCACATCGGTTTTAATGATGTCGTCGGTGCCCAGCCGCTGGATCTCGCCGTTTTGCAGGGCACGCAGCAGTTTTGCCTGCACAGACAGGGTCAGTTCTCCCACCTCGTCCAGAAACAGGGTGCCCCCTTGTGCGGCCTCGAATCGCCCGGCGCGATCCCCGGTGGCCCCCGAAAATGCGCCTTTCACATGACCGAAAAGCTCGCTTTCGGCCAGCGATTCGGGCAGGGCCGCGCAATTGACATACACCAAAGGCTTCTGGCTGCGGCGTGAATGCCGGTGCAGGCGGCGGGCAAAAAGATCTTTGCCCACGCCCGTTTCGCCCAGCAGCAGCACCGGCAGATCGGAATCGGCCACCACGTCGAGTTCGTGCAGCAACTGGGAAATTGCCTGGCTTTCACCCAGAATCTCGCTTTCATCGACCAGCTGCAAGGCGCCGCCGACTGTGCTGCCCAGCTGTTTCAGGTTCCGGTTTTCGCGTTCCAGCGTGGTCAGGCGGACGGCCGCTTCCACAATCAGCGCGTAGCGCTTTAATTCGGCAATGGCATCGGGCCCGAACGTGCCGGTAGACAGTGCGTCGAGGGTTAGTGCTCCCCACAACCTGCCTTCTATGTACAGGCTCATGCCCAGGCAATCGTGAACAGGCAGCGGAAGGCCCTTTTTATCGTCCAGCAGGCCGTCGTAGGGGTCGGCCAGGACGGTGTCGGGCTCGAACCAGGTGGGTTCGCGGCGCGACAAAATAGTGGCAAAACGCGGGTGTTGCGCCACTACGAATCGTCGGCCCAGTGCCTCGTGGGCCAGCCCCGAGGCGGCCACCAGGCGAAGCGTATCGGAGTCCAGGCCAAGCAGGCCCACCGCATCGCACTGGAAATGCTCGCGCAAAGTATGCACGGCGCGCTGCAGGCGCACGGCATTGGGCAGTTCGGTCACTAGATCGGCAAGCAGTAATTCTTCCATGGGGTGAATTTTACCCTATTAGGGTAAATTTTACCCTTGTTGGCTGGGTATAAATTACCCTTAATTATTCAAGCCATTGAAAATAAACAATGAAATAGTTGGCACGAGCTTTGCTTACTGGTTCGGGTGATTTACCGCTTAGGAAGGAACCCCCATGAGCGAAGTGCTGATTACCCCCGACACATGGGAGCAGTGGCGACAAGAGCCGGTACTGGATCTGATTGCCCATATTGTGTCGAATTTTCATGAAAAACACCGGGAGCAGTTGCCGGCCCTGATTCAGTTGTCACGCAAGGTCGAGCGCGTGCACGAGGCGCATCCGGCGTGCCCGGCCGGCCTAGCCGACGCACTGGAAGCGCTGTACCAGGAGCTTGAAAGCCACATGCTCAAGGAAGAGCAAGTGTTGTTTCCCATGGTGGCGCGTGGTTTGGGGCCGCAGGCGCGCGGCCCCATTACGGTCATGCGCATGGAGCACCGGGAGCAGGATCAGGCGTTGCGCCGGCTGGATGAGCTGACGGCCGCCGGGCGGCTTCCCGCCGACGCATGCGGTTCGTGGCGGGCGCTTTACCGGGATCTGGACCAGTTTCGCAGGGATTTGAACCAGCACATTCTTCTGGAAAACGAAGTGCTGTTCAACCATGTTTCAATCGTAGGAGAAGGAGCGCGTCATGCGTGAATACAAGAAGTTGTGGTGGTTGCTGCTGGCGGTACTTGCAGTAACGTTTGCTATTCTGGGATGGAGCGGGGTGGAAGTGTATCGCCAGGCACCGCCCATTCCCGAAAAAGTGGTGACGGTGTCCGGCAAGGCACTGATGACCAAAGAGTCGATTCTGGACGGGCAGACCGCCTGGCAAAGCACGGGCGGCATGCAGGTCGGGTCGATTTGGGGGCATGGCTCCTACCAGGCGCCTGACTGGTCATCCGACTGGCTGCATCGGGAACTGACTACCTGGCTGGATCTGGCGGCTCAGGAAGAGGCCGGCGTTCCTTACGCGCAGCTGAGCGAAGATCGCCAGACCATTCTGCAGGGCCAGCTAAAGCGTGAATACCGCAAGAACACGCTGGATCCAGCCACCGGTATTGTCACGGTGACCGACCGGCGGGCCCAGGCCATGGCCAGAACCGCCGATTACTACCAGCGTTTGTACGGCGATGATCCCGATTTTCGCAAGACGCGGTCGAACTTTGCCATGAAGGAAGGCACCCTGCCCAGTGCAGAGCGCCGCAAAGATCTGACCGATTTCTACTTCTGGACGGCCTGGGCGGCGTCGACCGAACGCCCGAACAGCTCGGTGACCTACACCAACAACTGGCCGCATGAGCCACTGATTGACAACAAGCCCTCGACGGCCAATGTGCTGTGGTCGATTGCCAGTGTGGTGTTTCTGATCGCCGGTATTGCCTTCCTGGTATGGGGCTGGGCGTTTTTGCATCGGGAAGAGGCCGAGCCCACACCGCCCAAGGCCGACCCGCTGACCCTGAATGCTCTGACCCCGTCGCAGCGGGCGCTGGGCAAGTACCTGTTCCTGGTGGTGGCCTTGTTCGTATTCCAGGTATTGCTGGGCGGTTTTACCGCGCACTATACGGTGGAGGGGCAAACCTTTTACGGGATTGATGTTTCGCAGTGGTTCCCGTATTCGCTGACCCGCACCTGGCACCTGCAAACGGCCTTGTTCTGGATTGCCACCGGTTTTCTGGCGGCCGGTCTGTTCCTGGCGCCCGTGATCAATGGCGGCAAGGATCCGAAGTACCAGAAGCTCGGGGTGGATATTCTGTTCTGGGCGCTGGTAGTGCTGGTGGTGGGATCGTACATTGGTAATTACCTGGCGATCGCGCATGTCATGCCCGAACACCTGAATTTCTGGCTGGGCCACCAGGGCTACGAATATATTGAGCTTGGCCGGGTATGGCAGGTGGTGAAATTCCTGGGGCTGGCCTTCTGGTTGCTGCTCATGCTGCGCGGCATTCTGCCGGCCTTCAAGAAGGAGGGCGACAAGAACCTGCTGGCCCTTCTGACGGCCTCTACCGTTGCCATCGGCCTGTTCTACGGCACGGGCCTGTTCTACGGCGAACGCACCCACATCACCATTATGGAGTACTGGCGGTGGTGGGTGGTTCACCTGTGGGTTGAAGGCTTCTTCGAAGTATTTGCCACCACGGCGCTGGCGTTCATCTTTTCGTCCATGGGTCTGGTCTCGCGCCGGGGTGCGACCGCAGCCAGTCTGGCGTCGGCCTCGCTGTTCATGCTGGGCGGCGTTCCCGGAACCTTGCATCACCTGTATTTCTCGGGCACCACGACTCCGGTCATGGCGATTGGCGCCAGCTTCAGCGCGCTGGAAGTGGTACCGCTGATTGTGCTGGGCTACGAGGCCTGGGAAAACTGGCGCCTGAAGCACCGGGCCCCCTGGATGGAAGCCGTGCGCTGGCCTTTGATGTGTTTCGTTGCCGTGGCGTTCTGGAACATGCTGGGCGCCGGCGTGTTCGGGTTCATGGTCAATCCGCCCATCTCGCTCTATTACATTCAGGGCCTTAACACCACACCGGTACACGCTCATGCGGCGCTGTTCGGCGTGTATGGCTTCTTGTCCATCGGCTTTACGCTGCTGGTGCTGCGTTACGTGGTTCCGGGCTTTCAGTTCAATGAAAAGCTCATGCGTACCGGTTTCTGGGGATTGAACCTTGGCCTGGTGCTCATGATTGCCACCAGCCTGCTGCCGATCGGGTTCATTCAGTTCTATGCCAGCGTCACCGAAGGCATGTGGTACGCCCGCAGTGAAGAGTTTATGCAACAGCCCCTGTTGCAAACCTTGCGCTGGGTACGTACGATCGGCGACGTAGTGTTCATTGTGGGTGCATTGGCGATATTCTGGCAGGTGGTTCTGGGTGTGTTCAAGCCGGGCAACCGGCAGGCACAGCCGGTACGTGCTGCCGCAGTACCCGCCGAATAACCGACGGGTGTCCTGAGTATCAAGCCGCCCTTCGGGGCGGCTTTTGTTTTAATTTGGTTATAATCAAAGTGTCATAAAATTTTCTATCTTCTGCCGGAAAGGGCGTCTATGATCGCCATTCTTGAAGCCTGGCGCGCGGGTCTTCTGCAGCGCGCACACTGGACGCGCAACCTGGTCGCCGGGGTGATTGTGGGCGTGGTGGCCCTTCCGCTGGCCATGGCGTTTGCCATTGCCAGCGGCGTCAAGCCCGAGCAGGGGTTGTATACGGCCATCGTGGCGGGCCTGGCGGTCTCCTTATTCGGGGGCAGCCGTATCCAGATCGCCGGTCCCACCGGTGCCTTCATTGTCATTTTGTCGTCGGTGGTGGCACAGCACGGTGTCGACGGCCTGCAAATTGCCACGCTCATGGCGGGTGTGATTCTTGTGGTGCTGGGTGTGGCGCGCATGGGCGCCGTCATCAAGTTCATTCCCGTGCCGGTGATTGCCGGGTTCACGGCCGGCATCGGGGTCATTATCTGGGTGGGCCAATGGAAAGACTTTTTTGGTCTGCCCCCCGTTCAGGGCGCGCACTTTCACGAGAAACTGATCGCCCTGGTGGGTGCCTTGCCCAGCATGGATCCAGCCACCACGCTCATTGCCGTAATCTCGCTGGCCATACTGGTGGCCATGCCGAAAATTCCCCGCATCAGCCGTGTTCCGGGCCCCTTGGTGGCTTTGATCGTGCTTACCATCGTGCAGTCGCTGGGCCAGTTTTCCAGTGTGGCGACGATAGGCAGCACGTTCGGTGCCTTGCCCCAGGGGTTGCCGTCGTTTCAGTGGCCCGATATCACCCTGAACCGGGTCGTGGATCTGATCGGCCCCGCCTTTGCCATTGCCATGCTGGGTGCCATCGAATCGTTGTTGTCTGCCGTCGTGGCCGACCGCATGGCCGGCACGCGCCATCATTCCAATCAGGAACTGATCGGGCAGGGCATTGCCAATGTGCTTTCACCGTTGTTCGGCGGCATTGCCGCCACCGGGGCGATTGCCCGCACTGCCACGAATATACGCAATGGCGGCAACAGCCCCTTGGCCGGCATTGTCCATGCGCTGACCCTGGTGGGGGTTATTGTGTTGCTCGCGCCGCTGGCTGTGAATATTCCGCTGGCAACCCTGGCGGCCATTCTGTTTGTGGTGGCCTGGAATATGAGCGAGCCGCGCCATGTGGTGCACTTGCTTAAGCATGCGCCTCGGGCCGATGCCGTGATTCTGGTGGTGACCTTTCTGCTTACAGTGTTTGCCGACCTGGTGGTGGCCGTCAACATTGGCGTGGTGCTGGCCATGCTGCATTTCTTGCGTCGTATGGCCGGGTCGATCCAGGTGCGTCAGTTATTGCCGTCCGACGCCGGATCCGCCCAGGCGCAGGCACACCGTGTCGTCGAGGTGGACGGGCCTTTGTTTTTCGCGGCTGCCGACACGTTTCAGGAGCAACTGCGCCATTTGGCGGCGGGGGCGGAGTCGATCGAGGTTCGCCTTGGCCGTGTGCCGTTCATGGATGCCACGGGGCTGCAGGTGCTGGACGAAACCGTCAGCCAGTTGCGCGCTGCCGGGTGTCGGGTGGCATTAACCCAGGCCAATGCCAAAGTTGCCGGGAAGCTGAAAAAAATGGGTGTGGCGCTAACGTAGCGGTAAGGGCATGACAGCGGGCATGCCGGCCGGCGGCGGCCATGGCTGCACAACGTTCACCGGAGCTTATTTCGGGCTTTGGCCTGGTTCAACCACGATGCCGCTGCTGGTGGTATAGGTAACACCGTGCTGGGCCAGGTATTCGCGAATAAGCTGGCGAACGACTTGTGACGGAGTAAGGTCTTGCGTGGCGCACAAATGCTCAAACGCTTTTTTCTTGTTTGGATCGATCAGCACGGTAAGGCGTGCGGTTTTCTGTTCCATTGTCGTTATCCAAGGTTATGCTAACGAAATTATAATTGAATTTGTGCTCATGGAACTATTTTCAGTTTTCCTAACCCAGTTGCGATAGCCACAGATACTTGACGGGGTTGTCTTCGCACGGCCCGAAACCGCATTCCAGCAAGGTGGAAACCACATTGCCCGCAACCAGCAGAAAGAACAGCCACATGACGAAATTGGCAAAGCCGTTGGCTGAAAGTGCGGTGCCCTGATCAGTGGCGCGCCGGTCCAGCATGAGCATGAGCGCCACAAAAACAATAATGGCGCAAAACAGCACGAACGCCCAGGTGTAGTAGTGCATGCCCAGAAAGGGGGCGCCGTAGCCGGCATCGCCGGGGGCAATGTGCAGCAGCACCTGCCGTGCCGAGGCAATGGCGCCGCCTGCGGCCGACAGCAGCACGATGCCGTAGTGCAGGCCCGAGGGGCCAAAGCGTATGTTCAGCAAGAAACCCATGCCGACCATGACGAATGCCACGCGTTGCAAAAGACACAGCGGGCAGGGCAGTTCGTGTTCGACCAGTTGGTCAAGGAACGCCATACCCAAGACACCGCTGATGCCCAGAAGGGCCAGGGTGTTCAGCGCGCGCGACAGGGATGAGGGATTGGAATTGAAAAGCTGGCTGGGCATGGTGTTTCCGTTACAGCGAAATGGGAAGCGCGTCGGTAATGTGGAAACGCAGCCAGGCAATGTACACCAGCAGGGTAACGAGCCAGAACGTAACACAAAGGCGCCGATGCCCCCGTATGCCGAACCAGATGCCGATCAGGCCGGTAAGGAAGGGAAGCATCATGATCATTGTGGTTGTCTCCGGATAGGTGTTGCACCGCCTTCATGCTTGCTGCGCATGGTATCACACCGACCCGGCGGGCTTCTACATGGGGAATGTTCTAGGTTCCTATTGCCGGGGGGGTACGAAATCTTCATCACTCATGAACAAATAGCGCAAGGCGTCGACAAAGCCCAGAATAACGGCCAGGGGCGGGAAAACATACAGAATCACCAGAAATACGATGCCCCAGCCAATTTGCCCCAGGTAGAAACGGTGGGCTCCCAGCCAGCCCAGAAAAATCGCCAGAACAATGGCGAATTTGCGGTGATTGGTGGGGTTGCTGAGCGCCTCGCCACGGTTGCGTACGATCCACAGCGTAATGGGAACTGTCAGTGCCAGTGCCAGAAGCACCTTGCCCACATGCATGGAAAAATAGTTTCGCAGCGCGTGATAGGCATCGGCCAGATTGTGAATGACCATGCCGGTGATATGCGAAAGCCACACAAAGGCATGGCCTGCAATGGCCTCGCCGAAAGTCAGCGCGACCAGAATGACCACGAAAACGGCAACGGCGAGAATAATTTTCTGAACGATCATGGCGGGGAACCTTGTGAAGGCTAGTCGGCGCAGGTCTGGCGTATGGCGTGTTCCCATCGCTGCATGAGGTCGGCGGCCTGGTCGCGGGACATGGCGGGTTCAAAGCGCCGGTCGATTTTCCACAGGGCGCTCAGTTCGTTCGTGTCGGCATACACCCCGGCGGCCAGCCCGGCCAGGTACGCGGCCCCTAATGCCGTGGTTTCCACCATGGTGGGCCGCACCACGGGAATACCCAGCAGATCGGCCTGGAACTGCATGAGCAGATCATTTACGCACGCGCCGCCGTCAACCCTCAGTTCCGCCAGGGGGGCGCCGCCGGCGGCAACGGCATCCAGGCTCATGGCCTGCAGCAAGGCGGTGCTTTGATAGGCAATGCTGTCCAGAGCCGCTCGGGCAATGTGGGCCATGGTGCTGGCCCGTGTTAACCCGGTAAGGGTGCCGCGCGCATCCGGTTTCCAGTACGGGGCGCCCAGGCCGGTGAATGCCGGCACCAGGTAAACCCCGCCCGAATCGGGAACGCTTTGTGCCAGCGGTTCGATATCGCTGCTTTTCTTGAAGGCACCCAGGCCGTCACGCAGCCATTGCACCACGGCCCCCCCTACAAATACGCTGCCTTCCAGGGCATATTCGGGCGATGTTCCGGTTTGCGCGGTACTCGTGGTGATCAAACCGTTACGCGACACCTGAAACCGGGAGCCCGTGTGCATAAGCATGAAGCATCCCGTACCGTATGTGTTCTTGGCCATGCCTTCAGTAAAGCAGGCCTGGCCGAACAGTGCGCTTTGCTGGTCACCGGCTACCCCGCCGATGGGCAGGAGGCATCCAAACAGCGGTTCGGCGGTGACGCCGAACGTGCCGCTGGACGGCTGGACAGCAGGCATAAGGCTGGACGGAATGCCGAACAGGTCGAGCAGCTCGCTGTCCCAGGCGCCCGTGTGCACATTGAAAAGCAAGGTTCGCGACGCGTTGCTGACGTCGGTTACGTGCTCGGCGCCGTCAGTAAGATTCCAGATCAGCCAGGTGTCGATGGTGCCGAACGCCAGTTCGCCGCGCTCGGCCTGCTCGCGGGCCTGGGGTACGTTATCAAGCAGCCACCGCAGTTTTGTAGCGGAAAAATACGCATCGACGCGCAGTCCGGTTTTCTGCTGGATGGTGTGTTCGTGGCCGTCTTGTCGCAGCCGGGCGCACAGCGGCTCGCCGCGACGGTCTTGCCAGACAATGGCGGCATGAATGGGCCGGCCGGTTTTCCGGTTCCAGACCACCGTGGTTTCACGCTGATTCGTAATGCCGATACTGCGTATGTCTGTCGCCCGGATACCGGCCTGATCGATCGCCTGTCGTGCCGTGCCCAGCTGGGCCTGCCAGATTTCCAGGGCGTCGTGCTCCACCCAGCCGGAGGCCGGGTAATGCTGGGTTAGTTCTTTTTGCGCCAGGCCGGCAATACCGCCTTCGCGGTCGAACACAATGCTGCGGGTGCTGGAAGTGCCTTGATCAAGCGCCAGTAGATAGGTCATGGGACAACGGTCACAGGAAAATAACGGAAGATAACGGCGCAGTGTACGGGTTCGCTGCGTTTGCTTCAACAATCTTCGTCCCGGCGATGGCACCGCCGCCGGCCGGTGGATTAAACTTGCAAGGCTAATACTTCGTGGTGGTTTTGATGACAGCTTCTTGTTCCCCCTTGCCGGCTCGGCGCGCCGAGCTATTGTCCCGTCTGGCCAACAGTGATCGGGTCGATCTCATCGTTATCGGCGGCGGCGCCACCGGGCTGGGGGTAGCCCTTGACGCGGTGCTGCGCGGCTTGTCGGTGGTTTTGCTGGAATCGCACGATTTTGCAAAAGGTACATCGTCGCGGGCGACCAAGCTGGTGCACGGCGGTGTGCGGTATCTGGCCCAGGGCAATATCAGTCTGGTACGCGAGGCCCTGCACGAACGGCGTACCTTGCTGGCCAACGCACCGCACCTGGCCAGTCCGCTGGCATTTGTGATGCCTGGCTATGCCTGTTGGGAAACCCCGTTCTACGGAGTGGGGCTGAAAATGTACGATGCGCTGGCCGGCCGTTCCGGCCTGGGCCGTACCGAATTTTTATCGGCGCGACAAACGCAGCAGGCCATTCCCGGCGTGCAGCCGCGCGGCCTGAAGGGCGGCGTGAAATATTGGGACGGCCAGTTCGATGATGCCCGTCTGGCGCTGGCGCTGGCCCGTACCGCCGCCCGGGAAGGCGCCCTGGTGCTGAATTATTGCGAAGTCACCGACTTTCTTCACGAGAACGGCCAGGTGGCCGGTGTCCGGTGCCGCGATACCGAAACCGGCACCGACTACCAGGTTCGTGCCCGCTGCGTGGTCAACGCCGCCGGCGTGTGGGTCGACGAGCTGCGTCGCAAAGAGGGGCAGGCGGCAGGAAGGCCGGTGCAATCCATGGTAGCGCCCAGCCAGGGCGTGCATCTGGTGGTGAATCGTGACTTTTTTCCGGGGGATCAGGCTCTGCTGGTACCCAAAACGCGCGATGGCCGGGTGCTGTTCGCCGTGCCGTGGCTGGGCAAAGTCATATTGGGGACTACCGATACGCCACGCAATGACATTGTTTACGAACCCAACCCCTTCCAGGACGAAATAGCCTTCATTCTTGACGAGGCCGGGCGGTATTTAAGCCGGGCGCCGTCGCGCGCCGACGTCTCCAGCGTATGGGTGGGGTTGCGGCCTTTGGTGAAGCCGCCGGCCGACGAGGCCGGTGCCACCCGGAAAATCAGTCGCGAGCATACCGTGCTGGTCAGTTCGTCGGGCCTGGTCACGGTAACCGGCGGCAAATGGACAACCTACCGCGCCATGGCGCACGATGTGCTGGAAAAGTGCCGTGAAACCGTCTTGCCGGCGATGGCGTCGTCGTCACGTACGCAACAATTTCCTTTGGTGGGTGCCGGCAGCGGGCTACCGGCGCGGCTGATTTCCCAGCCGCCCGGCCTGGCCGCCTATGGCACCGAGGCCGACGCCGTTACGTCGTTGCCCGGGGCCGACACCGTTGTTGCCGAAGGCCTGACCGAGGCCATGGTGCGTTTTGCCGCCCGCTACGAATACGCGCGCACGGTGGAAGACGTGCTGGCGCGCCGTTCTCGGCGGCTGTTTCTGGATGCCCGCGAAGCGGCACGGGCAGCCCCCCGTGTGGCCACCCTTCTTGAACAAGAGCTGGATACACCGGTTACTGCCGACGACTTTATTGCCCTGAGCACACATTACACCCTGTCGTAAGCACTGTTTGGTTCCGTGCAAAGTAAAAAAACGCCGCATCAGTGTGGCGTTTTCCGCTGTATGCGTATTGTTCATGCAACGCTGAAATAAATGCTTACAATTTTATAATCCCGGTCAATAACTCGTCTTTTTTTGACACAAGTGTCGCATTTCCTAGGAACTTGCATGGATTGAGTTGCATTTATGCATCTGTTTCTTACCGCCGTCGCCTGATATTTCTACAAATACAATGTAACAGCAGTGCTTTATGCGTGTTTTTTATACTTGATCTTTGCTATGATTCGCTCACTGAAATGTCGAATGTGCATGGAAACATATTTTTTCATGCTGTATTAAACATTAGAACGAAGGAAGGCATCATGCCCCAAACCAGTGCATCCGTGTTGAATGATATTCAGGAAGTGAATCTGTCGTATCTGCTTCTTGCGCAGCGGCTTTTGCGTGAAGACATCGCTTCCGGCATGTACCGCCTGGGTTTCGACGAAGACGTGGCGCAGATCATTCTGCGCCTGTCGCCTGCCCAGCTTGTCAAACTGGCCGGATCCAGTTCGCTGGTATGCAAGTTCCGCCTGAATGATTTCGATTTGCTCTCCACCCTGACACAAGATGTACTGGGCGGGGTGTTGCAGGAAGCGCATGCCACCATACTGATGGCACAGCAGCCTGTTGAACAAAACGTCTGATTTTTACGGGTACGCTCATCATGGCCGGTAAAAGTGTTGCGCGCGAAGCCGAAGAAATCTCCCTGGCTTCCGACATGATTCGTCTGGGCGCGCGCCTGCAGGTGCTGCAGGCCGAAACGTCCATCAGTTACGATCGTCTGGCGCGGTTGTATCGCGAGATCCGGGGGTGCTCGCCTCCCAAGGGCATGTTGCCGTTCTCGGTCGACTGGTTCATGACCTGGCTGCCCAACATTCATTCCACGGTTTTCTACAGTATTTACAAATACGTGAACACCCATACACCTGCCAAGCGGTGTTATGCACTCGTTCAGGCGTACCGGCTGTATCAGGAACAGGCGCAAGCCGGTCGGGTCGAGGTGGTGGAAGACGAGCCGGTGCTCAGCTTTACCCGGGCCTGGATGCTCGTTCGCTTTTTCGACAGCGGCATGCTGCAGTTGTCCCATTGCACCCGCTGCCGGGGTGGTTTCGTAGCCCACGCCCACGATCCCGATAATGATTTCGTGTGCGCCATTTGCCGCCCGCCACCCCGTGCCGGGAAAACCCGCGCCGGTGCGCTGGGTAGTCCGGCAACAGCACTGCGCAATGCGCGCCGCGCCGCTCAGGCGGTGTAACAGGTTGGCCTGGGCATCGTTGCTCAGGTGGTTTGTCCGGTTTTTTCGTGTGTGTTCTCCTTAGTGTGAACTTGTAGTGATTTGCGCCCGGTTTGTTCTGGGCGCTTTTTTTTACCCAGAAGCCGGATTTAGGTGTCAAAAGTCCCGTTGAACGACGTTTTTCCTGACGGCAAAACCGGCGATGATTACGGTCAACTGTTACTGGAAGGCGAATCCGTGTTAATTCTTTTCGGCTACATCATTGTTGTTCTGGCCGTTTTCGGCAGTTTTATTGGCTTGGGCGGCCATTTGGGGGCGCTTTATCAGCCGTTCGAGTTCGTGCTGATCGGCGGCGCGGCGCTGGGGGCTTATGTGGCGGCCAACACGGGCAAGTCCATGGCGGCGCTCTTCCAGACCTTGCCCAGCGTGTTCCGGCGCTCTCCCTACAACAAAGAGCTCTACATGGAGCTCATGGCGCTGCTGTACGTGGTGCTGAACAAGGCCCGTCGCGACGGCCTTATGTCGATCGAAGGCGATATTGAAGAGCCCGGATCCAGCCCGATCTTTGCCGAGTATCCCCGCGTGCTGGCCGACAAGAAGCTCATGGAGTTCATTACCGACTACCTGCGGCTGATGGTCAGCGGCAACATGAGCCCTTACGAAATTGAAACGTTGATGGATCAGGAAATCGACACCCACATCCACGAGCGCAATGTACCGGCTCATTCGCTGCATGTGGTGGCCGATGCGCTGCCCGCGTTCGGTATTGTGGCGGCGGTACTGGGGGTGATCAAGGCACTGGCCTCGGTGGATCAGCCGCCGGCTGTTCTGGCCGATCTGATTTCCAAGGCCATGGTGGGTACCTTTCTGGGCATTTTGCTGGCATACGGCTTTGTGTCGCCGCTGGCCTCGGCCATTGAACGGCGCAGTTCATCGTCGGCCAAAGTACTGGAATGCATCAAGGTAACGCTGCTGGCCAGCATGAACGGCTACCCACCGCAGTTATCCGTGGAATTTGGCCGCAAGGTGCTGTACTCATACCTTCGCCCGTCCTTCTTCGAGCTCGAGGATCACGTGCGCCAGACCCGGTCCAGCAACGCCAAACCCCAGCAGTAAACCCGAATCATGAGCAAAGTGGAACCGCGCATCGTTATCCGGCGCAAACGCCATCATTCGCCTGCAATGCCACATGGCAGCTGGAAGATTGCGTACGCCGACTTCATGACGGCCATGATGGCTTTTTTCCTGGTGATGTGGCTGATTTCGCTGGTTCCGCGTGAAGACCTGAAAGAAATAGCGGAATATTTCCGCATGCCGCTCATGACGGCGATCACCGGCGGCGAGCGCCATGACCGGGGCAGCTCGGTGATTCCGGGCGGCAATCCCAGCGTCATCCCCAATTCCGATCCGGTGCCTTCGCGCGGCAATGACATGCCGATCGGCGATATCCGCGACGACCAGCGCCTGGAGGATCTGAAAACCGAGCTGGAAAGCCTGATACAAACCGACCCCATCTTGCAGCAGTTCCGCCCGCAGATGCTGCTCGACATGACGCCTGACGGCTTGCGTGTACAGATCATCGACAAAGAAAACCGGCCCATGTTTTCGGTTGGCAGTGCCCAGGTGCAGACCTACATGCGGGACATTCTGCGTTTGCTGGGGCCGGTGGTGAACCAGTTTCCGAACAGCATCAGCATTTCCGGCCACACCGATTCCACGCGTTATGCCAACGGCGACCGCCAGTACAGCAACTGGGAACTGTCGGCCGACCGGGCGAATTCCGCGCGCCGTGAGCTTGTGTCCGGTGGCATGGCCGACGAAAAGATCAAGCGTGTGCTGGGTCTGGCCGATACGGTCAGCCTTATGAAAGACGATCCAGGGGCGGCCGTGAACCGCCGTATCAGCATTGTCATTCTGAATTCCCGGGCCGAGCGGCGCATCGATCAGGAAAACGCTGCCGGATGGACCCCCGAACGCCTGCAGGAAATGCTGGCACCACTGCGC
>JBFWLP010000077.1:0-15732 GCA_050252075.1 Burkholderiaceae bacterium
AGGTGCGTCGGCTAAACAGCTAAAACGCCCTCGGCTGTAAGCAGGGCATTGGGTACACGCCGGCGGGCCTGCGGTTAAAATCGCAGCATGATGCATTATCTTCTTGCTCTGGAAACGTCCTCGCCTGTTTGCAGCGTGGCGTTGTTGTGCCGTGATCGCGATTCGTTCACGGTTCACGCGCGTGCCCACGAAGCCACGGCCGAGCATGCCGAACGCCTGTTGCCCATGGTGGATGCCGTGCTGGCCGATTCGGGTATCACGGCCTCAGACCTGGGTGCAGTTGCTTTCGGCCAGGGGCCGGGTGGCTTTACCGGCCTGCGCGTGGCATGCGGGGTTGCCCAGGGCATGGCGTTCGGGCTGGGGGTGAATGTGGTGCCGGTGGATTCTCTGGCGGCGGTTGTGCAGCGTTACGGCAGGGGCGGGCAAGACGGCGCTCAACCGCAGGGCGGCACATACGTTGTTGTTCAGGATGCGCGCATGAACGAGGCGTATCTGGGCGTGTATCAGCGCGATGAACACCCGGGCGGCATCCGTACCGTGCAGCCGCCGCTGCTGATCGCGGCGACCGATATCGTTCCCTGGCTCGAACGGGCTCGCGATACCGGCTCGATAGGCCGGTCGCCCTCGGCGGGTGTCATGGTTCTTGGCGATGCGCTCCAGGCTTTTCCCGACCTGGTTCCTGCGCTGCGCGCCGCATCGTTCACCTGCGCGCAAGGCGATTACCGGGCCGATGCTCAGGCGGTCGCCGAACTGGGCTACCTGGGCTGGCTCGATCACGGCGGTATCGTTCCCGATCAGGCGGCCCCGCTCTACGTACGCGACAAAGTTGCCTTTACAACGCGTGAGCGCGAGCATGGCCGGGGCGGGAATCCCAAAGCTCCTGTTCCCGGCATTCTCGATGCCATGACCACCGGCCATCTAGACCAAGTGTGCGAGATCGAGCGGCGGGTGCAGTCACATCCTTGGACATACGGAAATTTTGCCGATGCGCTGAACGCGGGCTACGGGGCCTGGGTTGTCCGGCGTGGCGACGATGTGGCCGGGTTTTGTCTGGTCATGTTTGCTCCCGATGTGGCGCATTTGCTGGTCATTGCCGTCAAGCCTGAAGAGCAGGGCAGCGGCCTGGGGGCGCAGTTGCTGGCCCACACGGAAATGCAGGCAAGGCAACGGGGCGTCGATGCCGTGCTGCTCGAGGTGCGGCCGTCCAACACCCGCGCCGTGGCGTTTTACAAGGCACACGGCTACACGCAGATCGGCGTTCGAAAAGACTATTATCCGGCGGGTGACGGCAAGCGGGAAGATGCCTGTGTGTTTCAGAAGGCATTGGCATGAAGCCGCAAGAACCCGTTACGGGTGTCGAGCTCTCGGCCATTCAGCTGGCATGGTTGCAGGAAATCGGCCTTGACAAGCGTATGTTGGCCAGGTTTTCCGCAGTCCCGCCGCCGGCACCGGCGAAGCCGCTTGTCGCGCCGGCGGCATCGCCCGCCCGCAACGTTCACCATGACATACCCGCCCCAGCCCCGGCGCGGTCCGGTCTTGTGCCGGCTTCCCGGCCGCCGGTGATCCCTACGGAGCCTGCGCCGGTCGTGCCGCTGGTTGCCGACACGCTGGCCGCGCTGGCCGAACAGGCGGCCACGTGCGAGCGCTGCGACCTGCATCGCGAGCGCGGGCGGGTGGCGTTCGGCGAGGGTGTCGTTGGAGCGCACTGGCTTATCGTGGGCGAAGCGCCCGATACCTTTGACGACCGGGAAGGCAGGCCTTTTTCGGGAAAGGCGGGCCAGTTGCTGACCGCTATGCTGCATGCCGTCGGGGTGCAGCGCGAAACCCAGGTTTACGTCACCCAACTGGTGAAATGCCGTCCTCTGGGAAACCGGCCCCCGCTCGACGAGCATGTGCGCCAGTGTGCCGATTATCTGACGCGGCAGATCGGTTTTGTGCGTCCCGCTGCCATATTGGC
This sequence comes from Burkholderiaceae bacterium, assembly GCA_050252075.1. Taxonomy (GTDB): domain Bacteria; phylum Pseudomonadota; class Gammaproteobacteria; order Burkholderiales; family Burkholderiaceae_B; genus JAAYGT01. The sequence continues at coordinate 1,958 of JBFWLP010000077.1, forward strand.
TCTGGGAGATCTGGCGGCCCGGTCGCTGTCGGGCGAAAATGCCACGGTCGACGAACTGCGCGGCCGTCTGCTGCAGTTCACCGGCGTGTCGGGGCAGTCGATACCGCTTGCGGTCACGTATCACCCGGCGGCCCTGTTGTTGCGCCCGCAGCTTAAGCCGCAGGTGTGGCGTGACCTGCTCTGGGCGCGCGAACATCTGGCGCCGGGGGCGGGGTTCTGGTCAGGGGCGGGTAATCAGCCCCGGCCGGGTGTTGCCTAGTGGTGCTTGAGCGCCTGGCCATGGCCGTGCTGGCCGATGGTTTTTTCCAGCCCCGGGTTTGCCTGGTGGTTCAAGCGGTTCCAGCGAATGAAAACCAGCATCAGGCACGCCACCAGCAAACCGAAAAAGATAATGATCGCGTTGATCGGAAGCCGCAGCCACAGAAGCAGGCTGTAGATACCCAGCATGAGCAATATGTTCAGCTGCTCGTTGAAGTTCTGCACGGCAATAGAGTGGCCTGCCGATAGCAGCACATGGCCGCGGTGCTGCAACAGTGCGTTCATGGGTACCACGAAGAACCCCGACATGGCGCCTATGAGCAACAGCACGGCATAGACCGCCCAGGTCTGGTGCACTATGGTCATGAGCATGACGGCGAAACCCATGGCCACACCGAACGGCAGCACCGACAGCGCCTTTTTCAGCGGCACCCTTCCGGCTAGAATGGAGCCCGCAATGGTGCCCAGCGCGGCAACCCCCATGAGTATTGATGCCTGGTCAAGACGGTAGCCCAGGTGCTGGGCTCCCCATTCAATCACGATGAACTGCAGGGTAGCGCCGGCACCCCAGAACAGCGTGGTGACTGCCAGGCTGATCTGCCCCAGCTTGTCGTGCCACAAGACGCGAACATAAATGGCGAATTCACGTACCAGCGCGACCGGGTTGCGCTTTTGCGGCGGGTAGTGGACATTCGTGCGGGGAATAAGCAGATTAGTGGCGGCCGCCAGGAAGTACACAATGCCGATAACAAAGATGGCGGCTTCGACGCGGGTGTCCACCACCTGGCTGATCCACGGATGGGCCAGCAACGCCTGCGATACCGACGGGCTGATGAGTACGCCGCCGACTACGGTGCCAATAATGATCGAAAGTACGGTCAGGCCCTCGATCCAGCTGTTGCCCTTGACCAGCATGTGAGGCGGCAGCATTTCGGTCACGATGCCGTACTTGGCGGGAGAGTAAGCGGCCGCGCCGATACCCACCAGTGTGTAGGCGCAAAAGACCAGGACCAGCTGATGCCCGGTCATCAGCCCAAGGCTCTGGTAGCTGAACATGAGCAGGCAGCCGGCGATTTTTATGGCGTTGGTGATGAACATGACCTTCCCTTTGGGGAAGGAGTCGGCAAATGCCCCCACGAAGGCGGCCAGCACAACGTAGGCCAGCGCAAACCACCATTTCATCATGGGCGCCATCCAGTCGGGCCCCTGCAGGTCGGCAATAAGCGCCACCGCGGCAATCAGCAGGGCGTTATCCGCCACAGACGAAAGCGCCTGGGCTATCATGACCAGATAGAAGCCTTTGTTCAACGGTGACGTCCTGTAAATTTGGGTGACTGAATTCCTGAGGGACGGCAAATAATAACGTAGTTTTTGCGTGCCAAAAGCACGCAAGCGCAGGCGCGGCATCATTTTTTATCAAGACGCCTGAGGTATCATACGATCCAGTCTGGCTCCCACGTTTTCCACGAATTGTATTGTGCGTCTAACCCAAATAAAGCTCGCCGGCTTCAAGTCGTTTGTTGATCCGACTATCATCCCTACGCCAAGCCAGTTGGTGGGTGTGGTGGGGCCGAACGGGTGCGGGAAATCGAACATCATCGATGCGGTGCGCTGGGTGCTGGGTGAGTCCAAGGCATCCGAGCTGCGCGGCGAATCCATGCAGGACGTCATTTTCAATGGTTCGGGAAATCGAAAGCCGGCCGCCCGTGCTTCGGTGGAGCTGGTGTTCGACAATTCTTTAGGCAGGGCTGCCGGTCAGTGGAGTACCTACGCCGAAATTGCCGTGCGGCGTGTGCTCACCCGCGACGGAACCAGCAGTTACCTGATCAACAACCAGCAAGTGCGTCGCCGCGACATCCATGACATCTTCCTGGGCACCGGCCTGGGGTCACGCGGCTACGCCATCATCGGGCAGGGCATGATCAATCGCCTCATCGAGGCCCGCCCCGACGAACTGCGGGTGTTTCTTGAAGAGGCCGCCGGCGTGTCACGCTATAAAGAGCGCCGGCGCGAAACCGAAAACCGCCTGGAAGATACGCGCGAGAATCTGGTGCGTGTCGAAGATATTCTTCGCGAACTCACGACCCAGCTCGAAAAGCTGGAAACCCAGGCCGAAGTTGCGCGCCGTTATCGCGACCTGCAAGACGACGGCGACCGCAAGCAACAGGTGCTGTGGTGGCTGAAGGAGAATCAGGCCAAACAAGAGCAGCGCGATCGCTTCGAGGCGATCGAGCAAGCCCAAACCGATCTTGAAGCGGCACTGGCGCGCTTGCGCTCCGGCGAATCGGCGCTGGAATCACGACGGCAGGCGCATTACGAGGCTTCCGATGCGGTACACAAGGCGCAAGGCTCGCTCTACGAGGCAGGCGCACAGGTCAGCCGGCTCGAAGCTGAAATACGTCATGTGGTCGATTCCCGGCAGCGGGTCCAGGCACGTCGCGAGCACTTGCAGGCCCAGTTGAACGAATGGCAAGAGCAACTGGCGCATTGTGTCGAGCAGCGTGAGCAGGCACAGATCGACCTCGACGAAGCGCAGGCTCGGCGGATGGAGCTGCTGGAACGGCTGGACAGCGCCCGGGAAAGTTCCCCCGATCTTGAGCAGCAGGTGCGGGCAGCCGCGCAGCAGCGAGAGGAAATGCGCCGTTCGCTGTCTCGTCTGGAGCAAGATATCGCTCTGGCGGCGCAGTCGCAGCGCGATACAGACCGCCAGATCCAGGGCCTGGTGCTCAGGCGCGAGCGCCTGGCAAGCGAGCTCAAGGAAATGAATGCGCCGGATCCCGACGCCTTGCGTCGCCTGCAGGGCGATGCAGGCATGGCGCGTGAATTGCTGGAAGAAGCCCAGGCCGCTTTGCTCGATGCCGAAGCCCGGCTGCCTGTGTGTGAAGACCAGCGCAAGCAGGCTATGCAGGCGTCGCGCCAGGCCGGCGACGAGGTGGCCCGTCTGGATGCGCGGCTCAGTGCGCTTCAGAAACTTCAGCAAGACGTCCAGAAGCAGGGGGCGCTTCAACCCTGGCTGGAGCATCACGGCCTGGGCGGCTTGGGCCGTCTGTGGCAGAAGATTCACATCGATTCGGGCTGGGAGGTCGCCCTGGAGTCTGTGTTGCGGGAAAGGATGATGGCGCTCCAGATCCGCGACCTCGAACAAGCGTGTGCGTTCCAGGCCGATCCGCCGCCGGCGCGGCTGGGGTTTTACCAGTTGCCGGTGCCCCAGCCCCTGCCCCCGGCGGCGCTGGGGGCAGGCCGTTTGCTGGATCGCCTGCGGGTCACCGACCCGGAATTGCGCACCTTGCTGGCCGGCTGGCTGGCCCAGGTGTATCTGGCCGACAACCTGGCGCAAGCCGTCGCCCTGCGCGATCAGTTGCCGGCCGACGGCCTGGTGGTTGTGCGCGAAGGGCATGTGGTTGATCTCCACAGCCTGCGGTATTACGCCGCCGATTCGGAACAGGCGGGTTTGCTGGCCCGGCAGCAGGAAATCGAGAATCTGCGTCGCGATCTCAAGGCCCGGCAGTTACTGGCCGACGAAGCACAGGCCAGGCTCAACCACGCCGAAGCCGCCTGGCATCAGGCGTCGCAGGCGGTGGGGCCGGCGCGCCAGCGCGTGTCCGAACTTACGCGGCGTTTGCACGACGCCGAGCTGGAGCACGCGCGTCTGGCCCAACAGGCCGAGCAATCCGGGGAGCGTACGCGCCGCATCCACGAGGAACAGGCCGAGCTGGCCGAACAAATTGAAGCGTTGACTATCACCCGGGAAGAAGCCGAGGCGCGTTTCGAAGAACTGGATATCCGGCTCGCCGACGAGCAGCAGCGCCACGCCGATGCCGAGATGGCGGGCGAGCAATTGCAGCAGGCCATGGATACCGCTCGCGATCAGTTGCGGGAACTGGAGCGCCGCGTCCAGGAGGCCGACTACGCGGAGCGCACTTTACAGGCGCGCATCGACGAGCTGCAGCGCAACCATCAGTTGGCCCAGGATCAGCTGCGCCGCGCAGGCACCGAGCTTGACAGCTTGCAAGGCGAACTCTTTGAGCTGGATGCGTCGGCGGCGCAAGCCGGCCTGCAGGAAGCCCTTGAGCAGCGGGCCGAGCGCGAAGACGCGTTGCAGCATGCCCGCCTGGCCCTCGAGGCCCACGAGGCTGCCTTGCGCCGTGCCGACGAAGAGCGCCTGGAGCAGGAGCGCTCACTGGAGCCTTTGCGGGCAAAAATTACCGAACTGCAGCTGAAAGAGCAGGCGGCACGCCTGGCTGTGGAGCAATTCGCCGAACAGCTCGATGCGCGCGAGGTCGACCGCGAGCAATTGCGCCGTCTGGTAGACGAATCGCCGGAAGAGTGGAAGCGCTCAGCCTGGCTGCAATCGGAAGTGCAACGTATTTCGCGTGCCGTTGAATCCCTGGGGCCGGTGAACCTGGCCGCCCTGCAGGAGCTTACGGCGGCGCGTGAGCGCAAGGGCTTTCTGGATGCCCAGCACGAGGATCTTACAACCGCGATCGAAACGCTGGAAGATGCGATCCGGCGTATTGACCGCGAAACCCGGGAGCTGCTGCAAGCTACGTTTGATACCGTGAACAAGCATTTTGGTGAATTGTTCCCCCGGCTTTTTGGCGGGGGCGAGGCAAAGCTCATTGTCACCGGCGATGAGATTCTCGATGCCGGCGTGCAGGTTATGGCTCAGCCGCCCGGCAAGCGTAACAGCACAATTCATCTGTTGTCGGGCGGTGAAAAGGCATTGACGGCGACCGCCCTGGTGTTCGCTTTGTTCAAGCTGAACCCGGCGCCGTTCTGTCTGCTCGACGAAGTGGATGCGCCGCTCGACGATGCCAATACGGAGCGGTACGCCAATCTGGTGCGCAGTATGAGCGAGCAGACACAGTTTTTGTTTATTTCCCATAACAAAATTGCGATGCAAATGGCAAAGCAGCTGGTTGGGGTTACCATGCAAGAGCAAGGCGTGTCACGTATTGTGGCTGTCGACATCGATTCCGCCTTGCAACTGGCCGAGGTGTAACAGTGTTTGTGTTTGCGAAAAAATTAACAATGCAGCGAGGCACGCGATGAGCGATTTGCAACTTAGTCTGATTCTTTTGGGTGTTCTCCTCATTTTGCTGGTCTTGCTGTTCAATTGGTGGCAAGACAGGCGCATTCGCCGACGCATGCAGGAGCATTTCCCCGAGCGCGAGCAGGATCCTCTCATGGGTACCAGTACCACGCCCGTCCGGCGCGAGCCGGGTTTGGGCGTTGCCGTCATTCCCAACCCGGATCCCGACGAGCCTATGGTTCATGATCACGAGGAAATCGATCCCACCATCGAGGCCGTCATTGAAATCAAGTTTGGTGCACCGGTCGATACCACCGAACTTTTTGCGGCCGTCGATCCTGTCACCCACACCGGAACCAAGCCTGTTCGCATTTTTGCCGAATCCGATACCGGCCTGCATCGCAGCGCCTTGCGGCCCGGAGAGTCCTACGTATCGTTGCAGCTGGCCGTTCTCATGGCCAATCGCAGCGGGCCGCTAACGGCGATCGAATGGTCACGTTTGTGGGCGACCGCCCAGGAGATTGCCCAGCGTTTCGATGGCGCCATCGAGGGGCCGGAACAAGACGACGTGCTGGCACGCGCCCAGGCGCTCGATACGCAATGTGCTGCGCTCGATGCGCAGGTGGGCCTTGTGCTGCGCTTTCCCCAGGCTCAGGACGTTGCACCGGTCATGCGGGTGCTCGAAGACTCCGGGTTTATCGTGTACGGCAGGCATCTGGCGTGGATGTCCGAGCAGGGGCAGCCCCGGTTTTTCGCTTTGCTCGACGGTGTGGCCGCACACGATTGCCAGGATGCGCAAATCGGCCGGATTGACCTGTTGCTTGATCTGCCGAACAGCCCGCAGGACGAACAGGCATTCAGCCGTATGGCGAGTGTGGGGCGCGATCTTGCCCGGCGTCTGGGCGGTGATCTGCTTGACGACCAGGGGAACCCGGTGGCCGACCAGGCCGATGCCACCATCGATAAACAGCTGTCGGGGTTTTATCGCCAATTGAATGAATCCGGCTTTCCTGCCGGTGAGCCTCGCACGTTGCGTGTGTTTTCCTGATTTCGTAGTTTATGTCTGACAGTATTTGCGCCAAAGCGCGGCAGTTACGGGAAGCAATCGCCCTTCATAATCACCGCTATTACGTGCTTGACGATCCCATTGTCTCAGACGCCGAGTACGACCGTCTGATGCTTGAGCTGCAGGCAATTGAACAAAGCCATCCTGAACTGGTGACCCCCGATTCACCCACACAGCGGGTGGGCGGCGCGCCGCTGGCGGCCTTCGATCCCGTGCAGCATGCCGTGCCTATGCGCTCGCTGGGCAACGCGTTCCTGCCGGATGATGTTCAGGCCTTCGATCGCCGGGTTTCCGACGCGTTGCGCGAGGCCGGGTTGCTGGCGGGCGACGATCCGGTCGATTATGCCACCGAGCTCAAGTTTGATGGGCTGGCCGTCAGTTTGCGCTATGAGCAGGGCAGTCTGGTTCAGGCGGCGACACGCGGAGACGGCCAGACCGGCGAGAACATCACCAGCAATATTCGCACCATACGATCGGTACCGCTGCGGCTCACCGGCGAGTATCCCGATATTCTTGAGGTACGGGGCGAGGTTCTGATGAACCGGGCCGATTTCGATGCATTGAACCGTGCGCAGGCCGTGCGGGGCGACAAACAGTTCGTGAATCCTCGCAATGCGGCCGCCGGCAGCTTGCGGCAGCTTGATCCCCGAATAACGGCAGGGCGACCACTGCGGTTCTTTGCCTATGGCTGGGGCCAGATTCGCTATGTACATGATGGCCAGGTCGATTTGTTTCAACAAGAGCAGGGCAGTGCGGCCATGCCGCGGCCAACGCATGCGGGAATGCTCGACTGGTTTGAGTCCATGGGCTTGCCGGTGAATCGTCGTCGCGATGTGGTGCAGGGGGCACAGGGGCTGTTGCGGTTTTACGAGCAAGTGCAGCAGCAGCGCGATACGCTGCCGTTTGATATTGACGGTGTGGTCTACAAGGTAAACGCGCTGGCCGCCCAGAGCGTGCTTGGTTTTGTGGCTCGGGCTCCCCGCTTTGCCGTCGCCCACAAGTTTCCGGCACAGGAAGTCACCACCCGGCTGCTGGGTATCGATGTGCAAGTCGGTCGCACCGGCGCCATTACACCGGTGGCGCGTCTGGAGCCGGTATTCGTCGGCGGGGTCACCGTTACCAATGCTACTTTGCACAACGAGGACGAGATCCGGCGTAAAGACGTGCGTGTCGGGGATACCGTCATTGTGCGTCGTGCCGGCGACGTGATTCCCGAGGTTGTCGGGCCTGTACCCGACTTGCGACCGCCGGATACGGTTTTGTTTGTGATGCCGGCCCGGTGCCCGGTATGTGATTCCGCCATTGAGCGGCTGGAGGATGAAGCCATTGCCCGTTGCACAGGCGGCCTGTTCTGTGCCGCCCAGCGCAAGCAAAGCATCACGCATGCTGTATCCCGCAAGGCGCTGGATATCGACGGCATGGGCGAGCGCCTGGTGGAGCAACTGGTCGACAGCGGGCGTGTGAAATCGCTCGCAGATCTCTTCACCCTTACGGCAGTGGAACTGGCCGGTCTGGATCGTATGGGAGCGAAGTCGGCGTCGAATCTTGTGGCCGCCATCGATCAGGCACGCCGGCCTGCGCTGGGGCGCCTGTTGTTTGCGCTGGGCATACGGCACGTGGGCGAGACAACAGCGCGGGATCTGGCCCGCCATTTCGGCGCACTCGATGCTGTGGTGCATGCAACCCACGATGATTTCCTGGCCGTTCCCGATGTGGGTCCGGTGGTGGCCGGATCTCTTGTTCGCTTTTTTGGCGAAGCGCACAACCGCGATGTCATCGACCAATTGTTGCGCGCGGGCGTCGAAGCGCAAACCCAGGCTCCCGTCGCCGCGGATCAGTCGCTGCAAGGGAAAACCTTTGTGCTGACCGGAACCCTCCCAACCTGGACGCGCGACGAAGCCACCCGGTACATCATGGAAGCGGGTGGCAAGGTCAGTGGTTCAGTGTCCAGAAAAACGGCCTATGTCGTCGCCGGCGACGATGCCGGCAGCAAGCTGGCCAAAGCCGGCCAGCTGGGCGTTGCCGTGATCAGTGAAGACGGCCTGCGCGAATTGCTGGGCCGCTGATTACCGTTATTTAACGGTGGCTTCCTTGATCAGCTTTTCCTGATACTGCGAGAGCATTTGCTTGCGCAGCATTTCCTCAAGCTGGGGTTTCACTTCTTCCATCTCGGGGAATTTTGCCTGGCGTGTGTCGTCAACCTGAATAATGTGCCAGCCAAACTGGGTTTGCACCGGCTGGGAGGTCAGGTCGCCTTTCTTCATGGAGCTTACCGCGCCGGCAAATTCCGGAACATAGTTGCTCACCGGGCCCCAGCCCAGGTCGCCGCCGTTCTGGCCGCTTCCTGGATCCTGGGATTTTTCTTTGGCAGCGGCCTCGAATTTTTGCTTGCCTGACTTCAGATCGGCGATCAGTGCTTCGGCCTCGGCTTTTTCCTTGACCAGAATATGGCGCAGCTTGTATTCAAGTTCCTTGGACTGCGCTTCTTTCAGCTTGTCGTATTCGGCCTTGATTTGCGCGTCGGTAATGGGGTTCTTTTCCAGATAGTTTGCCATCAGGGCGCGAACCAGAATACCCTGGCGCGCAAGTTCAAGCTCTTGCTGCACTTCGGCATCTTTGGTGATGCCGGCTTTTTCAGCGGCCTGAACCATGATCAGCCGGTTGACCAGCTCTTCCTTGACCCGCTCGCGCAGTTCGGGGGTGTCGGGCACGCCCTGTTGCGCCAGCAGTGCAACAAATTCATCTACCTGTTTCTGCTGGATTTCCTGACCGTTGACGGTGGCGATGGGTGCCGCCCAGACAGGCAGAGACAAAGTAAGTGCAGCGGCAAGGGTAACAATACGTTTCATGAGCTTCCTTAAGGTAGGGGTTTGGCAATTATCGCCAAAGCATGAACAGGATAAGGGATAAGGTCGTCCACAAGGGAGTACACCAGACGGTGCCTGGCCAGTGTGGCGAGCCCTTCAAATTCGGGGGTCCAGATAAAAACGCGAAAGTGGCTTGCGCCGCCTTGGCTGCCGGCATGGCCGGCGTGTAAATGGGATTCGTCAACGATCTCCAGGTGGGTGGGCTGCAAGGACTGCAGTCGTTCGATAAGCAGTTGTCTGTGTTCTTCTGACATCACGAATCCTTGTTTGGTTCCCCGGCGCCGGTTGGGGCGGTATCGTCTTTGATATGGCGACCGAGCCAGATGGATTGGCCGATCACGAAAACGATCAGCAATGCCATCAGGCCGAACACTTTGAAGTTGACCCACTGCGATTCGGTGAACTGGCCCGAGAACGCCACATAAAGGTTCAAGGCACCCGAGAACAGAAAGAAGGCCGCCCAGCTGTAGTTCAGCTTGTCCCAGACGGCGGCGGGCATGTCAATTTTGGCACCCATGAGCGACTGCATGAAATTGCGCTGGAAGAACCATTTCCCGCCCACCAGAATGGCCGCAAACAGCCAGTACAGCACAGTGGGCTTCCATTTGATGAAGGCGTCGTTCTGGAAAAACAGCGTGGCGCCGCCGAACAGAACGATAACCGTCAGATTGATCCAGTGCGTGGCTTCGATTACGCGCCGGGTAGTCTTGAGCCAGACGAACTGGGCAACCGCCGCAACGATGGCCACGGCAGTAGCGACATAGATGTCATAGGCCTTGAACGCCGCAAAAAACAGGATCAGCGGAAAGAGGTCAAACAGAAATTTTTTCATTCGGCGGGCTCGAAGGACAGGGCGAGCGAGTTGATGCAATACCGCAAACCGGTGGGAGGGGGACCGTCGGGGAAAACATGGCCCAGATGGGCATCGCAACGGTTGCATAGAACCTCGGTGCGAACCATGCCGTGCGATGTGTCGACTTCTTCGCGGATGACGTCCGGCGCCACCGGCTCGAAATAGCTGGGCCAGCCGCAGCCGGCATCGAACTTGGTGTCGGAGCTGAAAAGCAGGGTGCCGCAACAGACACAGCGATAGCTGCCCGCAGTAGCAGTGTTCCAGAACTCGCCGGTAAACGCGCGTTCGGTTCCCTTCAGGCGCGTTACCTGATATTGCTCAGGGGTTAGTTCAGCGCGCCATTGCGCGTCTGACTTGGTAATCTTGGCCATCGTGTTTCCATGAAACAAGCATTCGTAACCCACCATCTTAACGGACTTTTGCGTCGATAAAAAATTCCCGCAGTACCTCCGGGCCTTCGCAAGGCGCGAGCATGCAGGATTACCCTAAAAGACGCAGGGTTTCTTTTTGTTGATAATTCAGTTTCACCCACCGATTGGTGTCGGGCGTGGCGCCTTGCCGGTTTTCCTCCAGGGCGTTTTAGGGCCTAAACATGATACGGTTATTTTAATAACGGGCAGGTTTTTGTATAACAACGGGCTATCCACGGCAGGTGCCGGCCGGGGCCCACCACTGGAGACACTCATGATCATCAAGCAGTCAGTTCGTTTGTCCGTACTTGCCGGCGCGGTAGCCCTGGCTCTCCCCTTGCTGGCATCCGCCCAGATCAAGGTGGGTATCACGCTGGCCACCACCGGTCCCGCCGCCTCGCTGGGCATCCCTGAACGCAATACCGTTGCCCTGTTGCCCACGGAAATTGCGGGCCAGAAAATTGAATATATCGTGCTCGACGACGGCACTGACACAACGGTGGCGGTCAAGAACACCCGCAAACTGATTTCCGATGACAAGGTCGATATCATCGTCGGTACATCGGTGTCTCCGGGTTCGCTGGCCATGGTCGATGTCGCGGGCGAATCCAAAACGCCCATGATCTCCGTCGCCGCGAACGCACGTATCGTTCAGCCTGTGGAAGGCGCACGCCAATGGGTGTTCAAAACCCCGCAGAACGACTCGCTCATGGCCGGTGCGCTGGCCGATGCCATGGTGAAGCAGGGCGTAAAAACCCTGGGCTTCATTGGTTATAACGATGCTTACGGCGAAGGCTGGCTGAATGAAATGACCGAGGCCGCCCAGGCCAAGGGCATCAAGGTGGTGGCTGTTGAGCGTTATGCGCGCAACGATACCAGTGTTACCGGGCAGGCCCTGAAGCTGCTGGGCGCCAAGCCCGACGGCATTCTGGTGGCCGGTTCGGGTACGCCTGTGGCATTGCCGCAACGCGAGCTCAAGGCCCGTGGCTACAAAGGCATCATGTATCAAACGCACGGGGCCGCCAATAACGACGTTCTGCGTGTGTGCGGCAAAGACTGCGAAGGCATGATCCTGCCGGCCGGCCCCTTGCTGGTGGCCGATCAGTTGCCCGATAGCAACCCGGTCAAGAAAACGGCGCTCGACTACAAGGCAAAATACGAAGCCAAGTATGGTCAAGGTACGATCAACACTTTTGGCGGCCACATGTGGGATGCCGGCCTGCTGATCTCTACAGCTGTCCCGGCTGCGCTTAAAACCGGCGCCAAGCCCGGCTCGGTCGAGTTCCGCCAGGCATTGCGCGATGCCATCGAGCAGGTGAAAAACCTGTCCGCCTCGCAGGGGGTGTTCAACATGAGCCCCACCGATCACTCTGGGCTCGACGAGCGTGCCCGTGTCATGGTGAAAGTCGTTGACGGCAAGTGGACATATCAACCCGACCTCTAAGCCCATTCATTCATCACGTAAGCCTTAACCGTTAAACTTGCGGCTTTGTTTTCTGAAATACCGGCTTCCCAGGCCGGTATTTCGTGTGGTTTGCACGGTTCGGGCAATCGCGTCGTTACTTCCGGCCCTTTGGGGCCTTCGGGTCAGGCAACATGGATTCAACAGTTCTCCTATTTCTTTTGCAAGATGGCGTAATGAACGGGGCCATTTACGCGCTGCTCGGGCTGGCGCTGGTCCTGGTGTTTGTCGTTACACGCGTCATCTTCATTCCCCAAGGAGAATTCGTTGCCTTCGGTGCGCTGACACTGGCTTTTATGGTGAACGGCCGCATTCCCGGCACGGTGATCATGTTGCCCATTGTCGGCGCGCTGGTCTTCCTTATCGAGGTTCTGTCGTGCTGGCGAAAGGGCAGCTGGGCCGGCATCACCAAGACGGCTCTCTGGACGCTCGTTCTGCCGGCGGTGTTGTATGTGCTGGCACCCTATATTGTGGGCAAGGAAACGTCGTTGTGGATCAATGTGCTGTTTTCCCTGGCACTGGTTATTCCCCTGGGCCCCATGCTGTATCGCCTGGCCTATCAGCCGGTCGCCGAGGCCAGTGTGCTGGTGTTGCTCATCATCTCCGTTGCGGTGCACTTTGCCCTCACCGGGCTGGCGCTGGTGTTTTTCGGTGCCGAGGGCTGGCGAACGCCGCCCTTCATGGAAGGTGAGGTGCAAATGGGGGTAGTCAGCTGGTCGGCACAAACATTTTTTGTGCTGGGAACCTGCCTGGCGCTCATTCTGGCCCTGTGGATTTTTTTTGGCAAAACGTTGTATGGCCGCGCATTGCGGGCCACGGCAGTCAACCGGCGGGGAGCCCGCCTGGTAGGTATCAGCACAACCATGTCGGGCAGCCTGACATTCACCCTGGCGGCCGGTATAGGCGCGTTATCGGGCATGCTCATTGCGCCGGTCACCACGGTGTACTACGACACCGGGTTTATTATTGGCCTGAAAGGCTTTGTCGCCGCCATTTTCGGCGGCCTGGTCAGTTATCCCATTACCGCCGTTGGGGCGCTCTTTGTGGGCATTCTTGAGGCATTTTCATCGTTCTGGGCCAGCGCCTACAAAGAGGTCATTGTGTTTACCCTCATTATTCCCGTGCTGTTGTGGCGCAGTTTTGGCTCACACCACATCGAGGACGAGGAATAAATCATGAACCGTTTCGTTCTCGCCCTTGCCATTCTGGTCATTGCCGCGTTGCCTGTGCTGCCCTTTACGCCGGCGTTCTGGATCACCCATCTGAATTATGTGGGGCTGGCCAGTCTGGTGGTTCTGGGCCTTATCCTGCTGACCGGCGTTGGCGGGCTCACGTCATTTGGCCAGGCGGCGTTTGTAGGTATCGGGGCTTACACCACTGCCTACATGACCACAGCACTCGGATGGTCGCCCTGGCTCACCTTGTTTGTGGGGCTGGGCCTTACCTTTGTGATCGCTTATGTGCTGGGGGCGATCACCTTGCGCCTGTCGGGCCATTACTTGCCGCTGGGTACCATTGCCTGGTGCCTGTCGCTGTATTACCTGTTTGGCAATCTCGATTTTCTCGGCCGCTACGACGGCATTTCCAGCCTTGATCCGCTCACCCTCTTCGGGGTGTCGCTGGGCGACAGCCGGCGCATGTATTACCTGATCTGGCTGTGTGTGTTGCTGTCCATGTGGGCCACCCGCAACCTGCTCGATTCGCGGCCGGGGCGTGCCATACGCGCCCTGAAGAGCGGCGGCGGCATGGCCGAGTCGTTTGGCGTAAATATGGCCCGGTACAAGGTAATCATCTTTGTCTATGCCGCCATGCTGGCCTGCGTCGCGG
>JBFWLP010000078.1:0-15285 GCA_050252075.1 Burkholderiaceae bacterium
CACAATGTCACAGTCATTGAATACCTGAACCGCGTCGGCGGGCGTCTTATGTCGCTACCGCTGCGCGGCGGGCAATAAACCGCGGCGGGCGGCGGGCATTTTCGCGCGAACATGCCCTATGTCCTTAGCTACATTCGCCACTTTGGCCTGCCAATCCACAGCCTGAATGACGGCCTGCCCCGCTATTTCATTCAGGGACAAACAGGCGACGGAGCCAACCTGGGGGCATGGCCCTGGGATGTCGCACCAGCGGAACGAGGCGTTACCGTTTCGTCGAGCCTGAACCGTTACTTGTATCGCGCCGGCCTGGACACCGACACGGTTCTCGATTCACGCTGGCCGGATCCCAAAACATTTGCCCGGCTTGACTCGGTCACTGTGGGCGACCTGATCCGGAATGTGGGCGCGTCTGAAGCATTCTGCCGGCTCCTCGAGGCGCATGGCGGCACATTCACCACCGCGTCCCAGGCCTTGGGAACCATACCCGACCTTGCTTATCACTTTGGTGACCAGAACCTCTTTCGCATTCAAGGGGGCAATCAACGGCTTCCAGAGGCACTTGCGCGTGCCATTGGGAGCGAGCGAATTGTGCTGAACGCCCCTGTCACAGTGATTGATCAGTCGGGTACACGAGTGCGGGTCAGCGTTCAGGACGGACGCGAGTTCACTGCCGATGCGGTGGTCTCAACCATTCCCTTCAATGTACTGGACGACATCGAAGTACGCCCCGCCTGGTCATCGGGTAAGCAGCGCATGTTTCAGGAAATGGAGTGGGATAAAACCGTCAAGATCATCGTTCAAACCCGAAGCCCCGCGTGGCTCAAGAAGGGGCTATACGGTTGGCCGTTGGCCGGCGGCGACCGCCCCTGGGAACGGGTCATCGACATTACCGGCAATGAGCCCGGGGGACACGGCAATGTATTTTTCTATCTCAATGGGCGCAACGCGGAAGCCTTTCTGGCCCGTCCGCCTGAAACCCGAGCCCAAGAAGTGGTAGCGCAGTTCCAGTCCGACATGCCGGACCTGTTTGATGAAGTCCAGCTGGTGCAAGATTTTGCCTGGTCGGAGCAACCCTGGATCAAAGGTTCTTTCGGCGCCACGCCCCTGGGAGGCGGCTGGATGGTGCAGGAATGGACAACACCAGAGGACCGCATTCATTTTGCCGGTGACTTCACCACGCTCAAGACAGGCTGGGTTGAGGGCGCAATTGAATCGGGTCTTCGCGCCGCCCGGCAGATCGACCCTGCGGCCAGGCCCGAAGGGCGTCCGCTGATACGCCAGGAGCTTTAGCACTGGGCGGGAACTGATACGGCATCGCGCCGCCTCGTGGTTAAATAACGGGGTGTTCACGCCCTCACTCTTGTCTACCTCATGAACCAATCCACCTGGGGCTACCTGCGCCCCGACTGCATCGGCAACCACGCACTGGCTCTTTTCATCGATGACATCCAGCGTGTGCTCGATGCCCACACCAACACCCCAGGCAGTCCAGAGGCGCGCCTGTTCCAGGTGCAGGTCGACGCCAACCGGCTGCTGAAAGGCTACGCCGAGCATGCTCGCGCCACCACGGCGTTCAAGGATCAGTTCATCGAAATCCGGGCCATCCAGGCGTCCGGCCAGACCCCGGCGCAGTGGCTGCCGATATTTTCACCCGGGCTGAAACAGGCCCTGCAAGCCCTGCTTAAACACAGCCGGAACACCCCTTCGCATTAAACCCTGGGCAATGGCTGCCGAATACGCAACACATGACGCCACCCCTACAACAGGCTGGGCGGCGAGGCTCGCGTATGTGAACTGGGTGCGCAACCGGGACTCCATAATACCGACGCATCAATCGACTGTATGCTGGTGCGACCAGAAAGCAGCATCGCCATTTCAAGCTCGGTGCGCAGAATGTGCAGCACATGGGCCACACCGCTGGCACCGGCCGCTGCCAAGCCATACACCTGCGGCCGACCTACCATGACCGCTCGCGCGCCCAGGGCCAGGGCTTTCAAAATATCGGTTCCACGGCGAATCCCGCCGTCCATCAGTACAGGCACCTGCAGGCCTGCTGCTGCCACCACGGCGGGCAACACGGCAATGGTGGCAGGCACCGTATCAAGCACCCTGCCACCGTGGTTTGACACAATAATGCCCTGGCAACCGGCATCAATGGCGCGACGTGCGTCGTCAGGATGCAGAATGCCCTTGGCCAGCACGGGCAGTCGCGTCTGCGCTGTCAGGCGTGCCAGGGTTTCCCATCCCGGCACGCTAGCCCGCAGCGGGCCGCTGAGCGCCTGGCCGGCCTGAGCGCTGAGCGTTGCGGTTGCCCCGCCTTCAGGCAGATTGACAGCCCGAACATCGGGAGGCAGTGCAAAACCTGCCCGTTGTTCGGCATTTCGCAACCCGCTCAAGGGGGCGTCGAGCGTCACTACCAGCGCCTTGTAGCCGGCTGCTTCGGCGCGCTGGACAAGCGCCAGCGAGTCGTCAAATTCGGGCTGCATGTACAACTGGAACCATAATAGGCTGCTTGCCCGCGCGGCAATATCTTCCAGCGTGTGGCTGGCCTGGGCACTGACCACCATGCCGGCCTGCATGGCCGACGCACCGAGTGCCGTCGCCAGTTCTCCGTCGGGGTGCGCCAGACGCTGGTAGGCTACGGGCGCCAGCATAACGGGATAGGGCACCGCGCCCCCGGGCAAGTCCACCTGGGTTCCCGGCTGGTCGCCGGAGTACAGCACATTCGGAAGCAACTGCAGGCGCTGCAAGGCGGCAACGTTCTCACCGGCCGTGTGGCCATCTGCGGCAGCCGCTGTCAGGTACGCCCAGGCAGATGGCTCAATGCGCTCACGCGCATAAGGAATGTAATCGTCAACCGAGGCAATCGAAGAAGGTATGCGGTCAAGTGCTGGCTGCTGGTACATCATGGATTTGACCATTCGCGAACGAGATTGTGATAAACGCCTGTGAGCCTGGCCAGATTGTCCGCGTCCGTCGACTGTATTGTAAGGGCCTGAATGGATTGATCCAGATCCCATAACAGGCGGCGGCGGTGGTCTTCCCGCACCAGGCTTTGAACCCAGAAGAAGGATGCCAGACGCACGCCCCGCGTGACGGGGTTCACTCGGTGCACACTGGAACCAGGATAGACCACCATGTGCCCGGCCGGCAGCTTCACCGTCTGGGTGCCAAAAGTGTCCTCGATCACCAGTTCGCCCCCGTCGTAATCTTCGGGTGGGCTTAAAAACAGCGTGGCCGAAATGTCGCTGCGCAGACGTTGCGACGAGCCAGGAATGGCGAAAATGGCATTGTCGATGTGGTTTGCATACATGCCGCCGCTTTCGTGGCGATTGAATCGCGGCGGCAGAATGCGGGCCGGTAACGTGGCCGCGATGAAACGAGACTGCACGGACAAGGCCTGCAAAATCGCGTTCCCGAGCTCATGGCCGGCAGCACTGTCGAGCGGCAGCTGCAGGTTGCGCTTGACCAATGCCGCCACGTGGCCCGCCGTTGCGGCACCGTCTTCCCAGTGCGCGCTCTGGAGCGTTTGACGAAACATGTCGAGCTGCTGCGACGACAGCACCTGCGGCACAACAACGATCATGAGAACTCCTTCAACTGTGTCGTCCCAAAGGCGAGTGGCATGAGTACGGCAGCACAGCGCGCGGCATCATTCAGCCATTCGTCAGGGTTGTAAAAACCCCTGTTTTTTGAGAAAAAATTGATCTTCATCAGGTTATGATTATGCGAATCATTCTTATTTAAAAATTTCCAAGGGAAGAGAAATCATGAGCAGCATTGCGTCGACATCCCGACGTGCGGCGCCATCACTGGCACTGGCACTGGCCTCATCGGCAGTCTTTCTACCTGGCCAGGTACAGGCCCAGAGCGATGCGCCTTCCGTACTTGCCCCGGTAAAGGTTACCGGTCAACGGGGTGAAGTGTACAGCGTGCCCGATGCCTCACAGACAAAATTCACCGCTCCGCTGCTCGATACCCCAAAGACGGTACAAGTGATTCCGCAAGCTGTCATTCAGGACAGCGCCGCTACATCACTCGAAGATGTCCTGCGCAATGTCCCCGGCATTACGTTCGGCGCGGGCGAAGGCGGGCAACCGCTTGCAGACCGCCCCTTCATTCGCGGCATGGCATCCGGCAACAACGTGTATGTTGACGGCGTGCGCGACCCGGGCGGACAAACCCGCGAGGTCTTCAATCTGGAGGCCGTCGAAGTAATCAAAGGGGCTGACTCGGTATATGGCGGGCGCGGATCGGGAGGAGGCAGCATCAACTTGTCCAGCAAGCAGGCACGTCTGGGCAATTTCGCCGAAGGCAACTTCGGTGTGGGCACCGACGGTTACCTGCGCGGCACGGCCGATGGCAACTGGCAACTTGGCGAGCACTCGGCCTTCCGGCTGAATGTGCTGGGCGCCAAGGGCGATGTGCCTGGACGCGAAGACGTCAACTACCAGAAGTTCGGCGTTGCGCCATCGCTTTCGTTCGGGCTGGGAACCCCCACGCGTGTCACCCTGAACTACTACCACCTTAACACCGACGGCATGCCTGATTACGGCGTACCCACCGCCCGCAAGACGCCGGAATTAGGAAACGCCAGCGGCATTCTGGATGTGGACCGCAGCACCTTCTACGGTCTGCATGCCCGCGACTACCAGAAGACAAAGGCAGACATCGGAACCCTGCAAGTCGAACACGACTTGTCCAACCAGCTGACCGTGCGTAACGCCACACGCTACGGTCGCACATTGAACGATTATGTGGTGACCAACCCGGGCGACGGCGTCGTGCGCCTGGATCCCACCAACGGCACCTACTGGCTCAAGCGCGGCACGAAATCGCGCTGGCAACAGTCAACGCTGCTGTCGAACGTGACGGAACTTTATGGCGAGGCCCGGACAGGCAGCCTGAAGCATCGCTTCAACCTGGGTATCGAGCTTTCCCGGGAAACCAATAAAAACGCCGGCTATAACGTCAACACCCTCAGCGGCAGCGCGTGCCCCGCATCGGCGGGCTTTTCATCACGCGACCTGGACTGCACGCCCTACCTCAATCCCAACCCCGGCGACCCCTGGACAGGTAGTATCACGCGGTCACCCTTGAGCCAGGACACCACCTCGACAACACGCTCTGCGTACATCTTCGACACCATCGACATTTCAGAGCAATTTCAGCTCAATGCAGGCGTGCGCCTGGACAACTACCGCATATCCGGGGACTACTTGGCGCGGGGCGCAACATCAGCCGAATCGGCTGACGGCAACTGGACAATGTTCAATTACCAGGTGGGCCTGGTGTACAAGCCCGTACCGTACGGCAGCTTTTATGCGTCGTACGCCACGGCATCCACGCCACCCACCATTTCCGGGGGCGACCAGGAAGGCCTGAGCGCCGGCATGAGCGAACTGGACCCAGAACGCAGCAGCACGTTTGAGGTGGGCACAAAATGGAATGTACTGGACGAGAAGCTCAGCCTGACAGCGGCACTATTCCAGAATGAGCGCAAGGACGCCCAGATTGAAGTGTCACCGGGCTTCTTCGAGCAGGCCGGCAAGACACGGGTACGCGGGATGGAACTCGGCGTATCAGGACAATTGACGCCGGCCTGGAACGTGTTCGGTGGTTACACATTCATGGACAGCGAACTGGTGCAGGGAGCCTACGACGGTGTGAACGAAGGTGACCCGCTGGCGAATACACCGCGTCACAGTTTCAGCCTCTGGTCAACCTATGCCGTCAGCCCCAAGCTCACCTTCGGCGGCGGTGCCTACTACATTGGCAAGACATTCGGCGGCAATCAAGGTGTGGCCGGTGGCGGCCAGTACGAGGTGTACATGCCTGCCTACTGGCGTTTTGATGCCATGGCGTCGTATCAGGTGAATAAAAACCTGGGTTTTCAGCTTAACGCCCTGAACCTGACGGACAAGTCGTACTACATGCGTACCAACGGCGTGCACCATGCTGACTTCGGGCCGGGTCGCCAGATCATTCTCACCGCAAAACTTCGCTACTGAACAGGCCTATAGCACACCATGAGCCTTCCCTTGAAGCCGGCCCGCAGGGCGCGCTGGCTGCGCACCCTGCATCAGTGGCACTGGGTCAGTGCCGCCCTCAGCCTGGCCGGCATGCTGGTGTTTTCGGTCACCGGACTCACGCTGAACAATGCTGCCTGGGTAGAAGCCTCGCCGGAAACCGAGCAACGCACAGGTACCGTGCCTCGGCATCTGCTTCAAGCGTTGCCCGCAGCCGCAGAAGGCAAACAGCGCTCGGCCCTGCCCGAGGGCATTGATCGCTGGTTGGAGGACACGCTGGGTATCCAGGTAGACGGCCGCCTGGCGGAAGCCGACGCGAGCGAAATCTATCTGTCCCTGCCGTCCCCGGGCGCCGATGCCTGGCTGGCCATCGACCGCGAAACCGGCGAACTGGAGTATGAACGACGCTCGCGCGGCGTGGTGGCTTACCTGAACGACCTGCACAAAGGCCGCCATACGGGATCGGCCTGGCGCTGGTTCATCGACATATTTGCCGTCAGCTGCATCATTTTCTCGGTCAGCGGCCTGCTGCTCATGAAAA
Organism: Burkholderiaceae bacterium; assembly: GCA_050252075.1. Lineage (GTDB taxonomy): Bacteria > Pseudomonadota > Gammaproteobacteria > Burkholderiales > Burkholderiaceae_B > JAAYGT01. The sequence goes on from JBFWLP010000078.1 coordinate 6,571, forward strand.
CACATGCCGCCAACCGGCCATCCACCTGGCCACTGCTGACCTTCGGCGCCCTGGCGCCGCTGCTCATCATGCTCCTGCTGATTCACTGAAACACCCTCCCGGATTCCAATGAAATTTCACCGCAAACCCCTGCTGCTTGCCTTATTAGGCAGCCTGGCCGTCGCCCGCGCCCAGGCAGGCGGCATCAGCCTCGACATCGAGATTCCCGCCATCGACACCGCCGAGTACCACCGGCCCTATGTGGCCATATGGCTGGAGAACGAGGACCGCTCCGTCGTGCGCGACCTGAGCGTCTGGTACGACCTGCACATGGCCAAGGACGAAGGCCGCAAGTGGCTGAAGGACCTGCGCCGCTGGTGGCGGGTGAGCGGGCGCAACCAGGAGGTGCCCGCCGACGCCGTGAGCGGCGCCACCAGAACGGTGGGCCGCCACACTGTGACCGTCGCGGCAGACGACCCGCGCCTGACGGGCCTTCCTGCCGGCGCGTATAGCGTGGCCATCGAAGCCTCGCGCGAGAAAGGCGGCCACGAACTGGTGCGCCTGCCGCTGCCTTGGCCCGCCGCTGCGGGGAACGGCGAATCAGCACAGGGCGAGCGTGAGCTTGGCACTGTCACCCTGATAACCCTCCCTTAACCCCCCGAACGGATATGACGACATCATGAAGATACTGCTGACCCTGCCCACCGTGCTGGCGACGGCACTGCTGGCCACCGCGCCCGCCCGTGCTCACGACCTCTGGATTCTGCCCTCGGCCACCACATTCTCGGGCGAAACCGCTTGGGCAACCTTCGACGCCGCCGTTGGCAACGACAAGTTCTACTTCAATCACCGTCCGTTAAGCCTGGAAGGCCTGATCATCGAGGCACCTTCGGGCCTGCGGCTGGAGCCTGCCAACCCCTTCAAGGGCGAATTGCGCAGCAGCTTCGACCTGAAACTCACCGATGCCGGCACCTACCGGGTAGCCATGGTGCGCGACGGACTCACCGCCATGTGGAAGGAGAACGGAAAGCTACGGCGATGGTTCGGCACGGCAGATGCCTACGCCGCCAACGTCCCCGCCAATGCCCAGGATTTGAAAGTGCAGGAGCGCGCCACGCGCATCGAGACATTCGTGACCAAAGGCGCACCCACAGATGTGCCTTTGGTGAACCACGGCCTGGCGCTTGCCGGCGACACACACCCCAACGATTTGTACAACGGTGAAACCGCGCGCTTTGTGCTGATGCTAGACGGCAAGCCCCTGCCTGGCACCGACGTGGAGATCGTTCCAGAAGGCAGCCGTTACCGTGATACGGTCAAAGAGCTCATCGTTTCGACCGATGCGCAGGGCCGATTTGACATGATCTGGCCGGCGCCCGGCCGTTACTGGCTGCATGCGGAACATCGCGGCCGGGTTACCGATGAAAAATCCCCCGCCGGCGAACGCCTGAGCGCCTACGCCGTAACACTGGAAGTGCTGCCCTGACCATGCAGGCACTGACGCCGCTGTTGCCTTCGAGGGCGACCGATGCCCGCGCCACGACACACATGCACGGAAGCACCATGGGCACCACATGGCGCGTGGTGCTGGCCGGCCGGCCCGACGCGGCGCAACTGGCCATGCTGCGTGAAAAGGTGCTCGCATGCCTGGATGACCTGTGCAACCAGATGAGCCACTGGCAACCGGACAGCCTCATCAGCCGTATCAACCGGGCCGAGGCGGGTTGGTACGCCGTACCAGACGATGCCTTTCATGTGCTTTCCGCCGCCATGACCCTGGCAGAAAGCACGGCCGGCGCCTTCGACCCGACCATCGGCGAGCTGGCCGTGCTGTGGGGCTTTGGCCCTGGGGCAGGTGGAACAAGACTACCTCCGGACGAAGCGGCATGCCGGATCGCCCTCGCCTGCGGGGGCTGGCAACGCACACAACTGAACCCGCAGCACCGCGCCATCTGGCAGCCGGGCGGGCTGCACTTCGACCTTTCATCCATTGCCAAAGGGTACGCCGTCGACCGGCTGACGCAGCTACTGCACACTGAGGGCCTGCATCACCATTTGGTCGAAATCGGCGGCGAGGTACGCGCCTGTGGCACCAACCCCCGGGGCAGCCCGTGGCGAGTTGCCGTGGAAACCCCGTCCGGTTCACAGCAAGGCAACGCGGGCATGACAATACGCCTGACGAACCAGGCGGTGGCGTCTTCCGGAAATTACCGGCAATGGCGAAGCGCCGACGGCCGGTGGTTCGGCCACACACTCGACCCCCGAACGGGCAGGCCCGCAACCCATACTCTGCAGGCTGTCTCCGTGCTTCACGACAGCGCAATGATGGCCGACGCCCTGGCCACCACCCTGATGGTGCTGGGCCCGGAGGCCGGGCCTGCCTATGCCCGACAGCGCCAACTAGCGGCGGTGTTCATGTGCGAACAGCCTGATGACGACACTGGCCACATTTTCTGGACGCCCGAGTTTGAAGCTCGTGCCGCCTGAGTGAACCAACAGGAACCGCGATGGACTTCTCGCTGAGATTGCTACTGGCCACGATGCTCTGCCTGGCCTGGGGCCTGCTTGCCGCCCGCGCGTGGCGCAGGGCCAGCCGGCGCTCCGGTGCAATCGCACCGACGGGTGGCGGGACTCTTCCTGTTATCTATGCCAGTCAGACAGGCTACGCCGCCGGATTGGCCCTGCAGGCGGTGCAGGCCATAGGCACCGACAAAGCGCAAGCCGTTGCGCTCGAAAAAATCACTCCCGCGTTTCTGCAACAAGCGGGGCGGGCCCTGTTCATCATAAGTACTACAGGCGAAGGCGACCCACCTGACTCGGCCTGGCCATTTGTGTCGCGCCACATGGCAGGCTCGGCACCACGCCTGGACGGTGTGTGCACTACGGCCTGCTGGCGCTGGGCGACCGGCGCTACCGCCATTTTTGCGGTTTCGGCCAACAGATGCGGCAGTGGCTGCAGGCCGGTGGAGCCCGACCCCTGTTTGCACCGGTTCTGGCCGATAGCGAAGACGCCGGCAGCATGAGTGAGTGGACGCGACATCTGGCGCAGCACTTTGGAGCCACCCCCTCTGCTCATGCCTCGGAAACACCGCCCTGGCGGTTGCAGGCGCGCCGCCTGGTGAACGCCGGGAGCCTGGGCCAGCCTTGCTACCTTCTGACCTTCGTCTGCAAAGGTGATACGCTTGCCTGGCAGGCCGGCGACATTGCCAGAGTCGCCATTCCCGGCACCGGTGAATGGCGCGACTACTCCATTGCATCATTACCGGCAGACGGTGTGCTGCAACTGCTGATACGGCTGCAAAAGGGGCCCGATGGCAACAACGGCAAGGGCAGCGGCTGGCTGACGCAAACACTGCCTTTAGGCGGGAATGTGCAAATCTGCCTGCGCCAAAACCCCGGCTTTCATCTGTTGCCGGGCGAGGCACCCGCCATCTTCATCGGTAACGGCACAGGCATCGCCGGCCTACGTTCCCTGCTGAAAGCGCGCATGGCACAAGGCTTGTTCAACAATTGGCTGATACTTGGCGAACGCCAGGCCGGCATTGATGAACCCTTCGGCGAAGAACTGCGCCGCTTGGCCCACGAGGGCTGCATAGCGCCGCTGCACCTGACGTTTTCGCGCGACGGCAAGGCGCCCCGCTACGTCTATGAAACGCTGGCCCTGCAGCGCGACAGCCTGTGCCAATGGGTTGACCGCGACGCCGCCATTTACGTTTGCGGAAGCCGCCAGGGCATGGCCGCCGACGTCGACAGTACCCTGCGACAGGTGTTGGGCGAAACGCGCTACCACGCCTTGAGGCTTGCCGGCCGCTATCGCCGCGACGTTTACTGAGGGGCCCCGGCGTCTTGCCCAGTTATCCACAAAATCCGTGGATAACTGTGTGTGAAACTCTGGAATAACCGGGTTTTCCCTTGGGAAGAAAGACTCCCTGATCAGCACATGACCGTTATGTGTCACGGCTTTATGCATAAGGTTGAGCATGGTGGCGCCGGTAATCAAGAGCACGAATGGCTTGGCGATGGGTCTTGATCATGGACTTAGGCATTGTCTTTCCATGCCAGATGTGCCAACGTAAATGTTTTTCAACTCCGCTCGGGTTTTCCATGCATCAGCCTCATCGCGTTGCTCTTGTTACAGGCTCCACTTCAGGCATTGGCCAGGCGATAGCGCGTCGGCTGTCCAAGGACGGATATGCCGTCGTTTTGCATTCACGCCGTTCTGTAGACACGGGAATTGCTATGGCGCGTGAGCTGGGGTTGGCTACTTATGTACAAGCCGACCTTGCTATTGATGCAGACCGTATACGACTGGTGCAAGAAAGTGTCGCGCAATGGGGCCGTTTGGATGTCATAGTCAACAATGCGGGCATCAGTCGTGTCATTCCTCACGCTGATATGGCGGCGGCCACACCTGATGTATGGCGCGAATTGCACGAGGTCAATGTCATAGCGCCTTTCCGTATCGTTGCAGAAGCAGAAGCCGCACTGCGGGCATCGGCTTGTGCGGGAACGCCCGCTTGTGTGATTAATGTCAGCTCGCACGCAGGCATTCGGCCGAAAGGGGCTTCGATCCCTTATGCGGCGACGAAGGCGGCGCTGAATCACGTCACGCGCTTGCTTGCAATTTCACTTGCACCGGATATTCGTGTGAATGCCGTCGCGCCGGGGCTTGTGGACACACCGTTAACCGCTGACTGGACGCATGCTCAGGAGCTGTGGCGACAGCGCGCACCCATGCGGCGATCGGCGACCCCTGACGATATTGCACAAGCGGTGTCCATGCTTGTTGAGTCCAACTATTTGACAGGTGAAATTCTGCTTTCTGATGGCGGATTGAATCTTACCTAGGAAAAACAGCCGTTACTCTGCGTTATCGGTGTGCGCTGCCCGAGTCCATCCTGTGTGTCGAAACCGAAGGCACCGCTAAGTTCACGACGTTTCCCCCCTTAAGGTTGCCCGGAACGGCGGCATAATGGCCGGATGCGAACAACTCAATTCAGAGGCATGAAATGACCAAAGAAATTCCCGTTTCCGTCATGGCAAGTCAAGTTACGCCCCGGTCTTTACCGTCGAATTATCCGGAACCGTTCGCCTCACGCATGAAGGGTAGGATCAAGCGCGCACTCGGAGATGTGTTCGGGCTGTCGAACTTCGGCGTAAATCTGACGAGTCTTGCGCCCGGTGCTATTTCTTCTTTGCGGCACAGCCACAGTGCCCAGGACGAGTTTATCTATATTCTGCAAGGCACCGCCACACTGATCACAGACGGTGGTGAAACTCTGCTCGAACCGGGCATGTGTGCCGGCTTTCGTGCCGGCACGCGAAACGGGCATCAATTGGCCAACCGTACGGATGCACCGCTTGTTTACCTGGAAGTGGGTGACCGTGCACCGGGCGACACGGTTCATTACCCGGATGATGACTTGCAAGCCATTCTAGAGGACGGCGCCTGGCGATTTCGTCACAAAGACGGCACTCTGTACTGAACCGGGTAAGGCAGTCTGTCAACTGGGCACTTGTTGAACCGATAATGAGAATTTCTCATGTAGCATCTTTTGTGCGCAGCATTGCCCTTTCAGGCGATACAAAAGTAATCTGTACCAGTATCTAAAGAAAGCGTACCAATACAATAAAAAAACAACAGGGAGATCTCTGGTTCCATGCGAATACCTGTCCCACTCACAGCACTGCACGCCTTTGAGGCTGCCGCGCGGCATATGTCCATCAAAGACGCCGCCAGCGAACTTGCGGTCACACCGTCGGCAATCAGCCACCGTCTACGCACATTGGAAGAAGCGCTGGGCGTCGAGCTGATGCGTCGCACCGGTACGCGAATTGAATTGACCGATGCGGGGCGCAAGCTGGCGCCGGAACTGAGCAAAGGGTTTTCGCTGATTGCCGACGTGGTGAGCGATCTGCGCGAAACACGCCGCGACGGACCACTGCGTTTGAACATGTTTCCAAGCTTTGCCACCCACTGGCTGTCACCAAGGCTTGGCAGCTACCCCCTTGAACGCCGGGGTTGCTCTCTGGAAATTTCCACAACGCAAGACGAGGTGGATCTCGCTGCAGGCGTTGCCGATGCAGGAATCTGGTTCGGCGATGGTCAATGGCCGGGGCTGGTTTCCGAATTACTCTTCAAGGCAACCATTGATTTGTATGCTCCTCCAGGCGTCTACCAGGGAACATTCACGGAACGAAAAGCCAAACTGCGTGACGCAAACTTGTTTATCTCCCGGCACTGCGTGAACTGGCGGGACTGGATGAACACTCTGCCCGACGGGCCTTTTGCGCCCGCCACGGTCATTAATGTAGATTCCGGCGGTCTGACCATGCAGGCGGCCGCCGATGGCGCCGGCGTGTGTATTGTTGTGTGCGAACTGGTTGAAGGCTTTCTGCGCCAGCAACGCCTGGAATCTGTTTTCAATCATCCGGTGGATGCCGGTGCCGGATTCTGGCTGGTGTACCCCGAGTCGTTTGCCGAAGATCGCCGGCTTGGCAACCTGCGCGCGTGGCTCAACGATCAACTTGGCAGCCACGGCAATCCACAACCAGACTGAAAGGCCCGCCAGACTGAAAAAATTTCAGTCCTGGCTGAGGAATTCACGTTAGATCAATCAGGACATTCGCGGCACACTATTGAGCAACGGATCACCTGTGGAGACCAAAGCATGTCAGCACACTTCGTCGAATGTCTATTGCATCGCTCACAAGGCTACGCCGAGTTGATCATCAACCGCCCTGCGGCGCGTAACGCACTGAGTAGCGAACTGACCGACGCGTTGGCCGCACATCTTGATCGGCTCGCCGTAACCAACAGTGTTCGTGTGGTGATGCTTCGCGCCGAGGGGGAACATTTCGCTGCGGGCGCAGATCTGAAGGAGATTCTGCACATGAGCGCTGAGCAAGCGAGCACCACCGATTTTTCAGGCTGTTGTGCCGCTCTTGGCACTTTTCCCAAGCCCGTGGTAGCGCTTGTTCAGGGGTATGCTCTGGGGGGAGGCTGCGAGCTGGTGGAAATGTGCGATGTGGTGATCGCCGCCGAGAACGCCGTCTTCGGCCACCCGGAAGTGCGGGTGGGCCTGATGCCTGGAGCCGGCGGCACGCAGCGGTTGCCCAGGCTGGTTGGCATGACCAAGGCGCTGGATCTTCTGCTGACCGGACGTTATATGGACGCCACAGAGGCCGAACGCTGCGGCCTGGTTTCACGCATCGTGCCCAATGGGAATCTGGTGCAAGAAGGCCTTCGCGTCGTGCAGGACATGGCTTCGTTATCCGCCGACGTGCTGGCGCTGATTAAACGCACGGCCCGGCTGAGTCATGATGAACCGTTGCAGCAGGGTCTGACAAAAGAGCGCGAAGCATTCCACCATACGCTGACCTTGTCGGGGAAGGTTGAAGGCATCTGCGCCTTCATGCAGAAGCGGCCACCCCGATTCAACAACCATCATGAAGACACAACGAGTCGTTGAAATCAATAGGGTGCGTCTCAGCATGCTCTTGTACTAGCAGTACGAATCGAAAGTCGCTCAACAATAACCCTGCGGAATCATCATGCAAAACCACTCGCGCAGAGTTCTCACTGGCCATGCGATATTTTCTTGCTCCGACAACAAAACACGAACAAATAGTGTACCAATATTTATATTTTCTTGTCACTATACAATCAATGGAAAATAATAATACAAACAGAGGGAACCTATTAAGGTTTTTTGAACCACACCCCTCTGAACCTTGACCGACAAGAGGAGCCCCTTATGAGCCAGGAAGCCTTCACGCCTGCACCCGATTACACGGGCGGCACACCACAACCGCCGCAACCGAAGCGATCTTTGCAAGCAGACTCAGTCACTGCACCGGATGACGCTGCTCCTTCAAGAACATGGATGACCCGCATTGTTGCCGCCCTGCTCTCCTTGAAAAACCGGACACGCGAAAGAAAAGACCTGCAATATCTGCTGGAAGAGGCGCCGCCACACCTGTTGAACGATGTCGGCCTGACAAGAGACCAGATAGAGCAAGAACTTGATCGGCTGGGCAAAGATCCGTTCTGGTATCGCTAGGGACCCACACGCGCCGAAGTGTCACGATCGCCCTCCCTCCACCCAACTGCCCCAATCCACTGCCCCGTGCCGATAACAACGGAAAGTCATGCCACCCACTTTCGATGAACCGGCTCTGCAAACCCGAAAAATGGTGTGCGGCGCGCTTGTGCATGGAACGATACCGATGTTTACGGCGTTGCTTGGCTGGTTTGTCGGCAAAGTGAAATTGCCACGGCGGCTCTGGTACGGCCTTTTGCTGATACAGCTTGGTATCGCGGTAGTTCTGCTGGATGCCGGCCACGCCGGCACCTGGCCACAAGGCATGGGCGATCTTTCCTTGCTGATGGCCGGCCTGTGCTAGGCGGCTTACGGACTGCTTTGCCAAAGACTGCAGCTCGCAACCTTGCACACCATGGCCATTGTTGCCGTCGGATCCTTGCTATGTTTCGCACCGCTCTATGCATTGTTGCCTTCTGCGGGCTTTCATGACACCGCCTGGAAAGATATTGTCGTTCAGGCTTTATTCCAGGGTGTCCTGATCGGCATCGTGTCCGGACTGCTGTACACCCGTGCTGTCGCGTTGCTGGGTGCGAGCACTACGGCCCTGTTCACCGCTGCTGTTCCGTGCATCACGGCGCTGGCGGGTATCTGGCTGCTGGATGAAATCCCCTCGCCGATGGTCTGGACGGGA
>JBFWLP010000079.1:0-14745 GCA_050252075.1 Burkholderiaceae bacterium
TTTGCCGCTGATTAACCGGCTCTTCTATCAGACGAGCTGCGGGCCGGGTGGGGCCCGAACGTTACCACATACCGCGTGGGAATGTTCGGGGCAAAACGGGTTTGATCATTAATTACGGGCGCTCAAGTCCCAGCGGGGGCCAGTTCTCGAGCTTCATGCCCAGAGTCAGGCCACGTGCGGCGAGCACTTCCTTGATTTCGTTCAACGACTTGCGGCCCAGGTTCGGCGTTTTGAGCAATTCGTTTTCCGTGCGCTGGATGAGATCGCCGATGTAGTAGATGTTCTCGGCCTTCAGGCAGTTGGCCGAACGCACGGTGAGTTCCAGATCGTCGACCGGACGCAACAGAACGGGGTCGATCTGGGGTGCACGGCTGCTGCCACGGGTGGTTTCCTCGAAGGACTCGCCCGGGCCTTCCAGCGATGCAAACACCGAGATCTGATCCATCAGGATGCGTGCCGATTGGCGAACCGCTTCCTCGGGCGAAATAACGCCGTTGGTTTCAATATCGAGCACCAGTTTGTCCAGATCGGTACGCTGCTCGACACGCGCACTTTCCACGGCGTAGCTGACGCGGCGAATAGGGCTGTACGAAGCGTCAAGAACGATGCGGCCAATGGTGTGCGTGCGATCATCGGACAAGGCACGAACGTTGCCGGGCACATAGCCACGGCCTTCCTCGACCTTGATCTGCATTTCCAACTTGCCGTCGTCGGTCAGCGTGGCGATCACGTGATCGGGATTGATGATTTCAACGTCGTGAGGCAATTCGATATCGCCGGCCACGACCACACCCGGCCCTTGCTTGCGCAAGACCAGAGTCACTTCCTCGCGGTTATGAAGCTTGAACACGACCCCTTTCAGGTTCAGCAGGATGTCGACAACGTCTTCGCGAACGCCGGCAATGGTGGAGTACTCGTGCACAACACCGGTAAGCTGCACTTCGGTAGGCGCATAACCTGTCATGGACGACAGCAGGATACGACGCAGCGCATTACCCAGTGTGTGACCATAACCGCGCTCGAAGGGCTCCATAACCACTTTGGCGTGGTTGCGGCCAACGGGCTCGACTTCGATAGAACGGGGCTTCAAAAAACCTTGAGACGACATGTGTGTTCCTTTTCAATACCCTCGGCTCGTTACACCGATAAGGCTGACGGATAGTGGAACGGGCGGCACCACGCAGAACGCGGTTTGCCCAACGATGAACACCGCAAAGCCCACTTCCCGATTACGCCGGAAAAGTGGGCCTGGGCGATGCTGAAAAACAGATACAGCGAACTGCGATCAGCGCGAATACAATTCAACAACCATCGATTCGTTGATGTCGCGGGCGACGTCGGCACGATCGGGGGCTTGTTTGAACGTACCCACCAGCTTGGTCGTATCAACCTCGACCCACTGGGGCAGGCCGTTGCCGCTGGCCAGATCAAGCGATTCGCGAATACGGGCTTGCGATTTTGCCTTTTCACGAACGGCAACCACGTCGCCTGCTTTCAGAAGCATAGACGCGATGTCGGCGGTGCGACCGTTCACTTCGATGGCGCGGTGGTTTACCAGCTGGCGAGCTTCGGCGCGTGTGCTGCCAAAACCCATGCGGTACACCACGTTGTCCAGACGCGATTCAAGCAACTGGATCAGTGTCTCACCCGTGTTGCCACGGCGACGGTCGGCTTCCGTGAAGTATTTACGGAATTGCTTTTCCAGAACGCCGTACATACGCTTGAGCTTCTGCTTTTCACGCAGCTGCAAACCGTAGTCGGACGTGCGGGCACCCGAGGTGCGACCGTGCTGGCCGGGCTTGGATTCGAACTTGCATTTCGAATCGAGCGAGCGGCGAGCGCTTTTCAAAAACAGATCTGTACCCTCGCGACGCGAGAGTTTGCATTTAGGTCCAATGTAACGTGCCAAGATGCTTCCCCTTAGATGCGACGACGCTTGGGCGGACGGCAGCCGTTATGCGGCACCGGCGTGATGTCGGAAATACTGGAGATTTTGATCCCCAACGCATTGAGTGCGCGCACGGAGGATTCGCGGCCGGGGCCTGGGCCCTTGATGCGAACCTCGAGTGTCTTGATACCGTACTCCAACGCTACGCGACCGGCCGATTCAGCAGCAACCTGTGCCGCAAACGGCGTGGATTTACGTGAACCTTTAAAGCCGGCACCACCGGATGTCGCCCACGACAAGGCGTTGCCCTGACGGTCGGTGATGGTGATGATAGTGTTGTTGAAAGACGCATGGACGTGCGCAATGCCGTCCGATACGCTCTTTTTGATCTTTTTGCGCACGCGCGACGCGCCGCTGTTGGAAGCTTTCGCCATCTTCTATTCCTCGATTATTTCTTCAGGGAAGCAGCAGCGCGACGCGGCCCCTTGCGGGTGCGGGCGTTGGTGCGGGTACGTTGACCGCGCACCGGCAGGCCACGCTTGTGGCGCAAACCGCGATACGTTCCCAAATCGATCAGACGCTTGATCGACAGTTGTACTTCTCGACGCAAATCACCTTCGACAGTGAACACACCAACCTGTTCGCGGATACGCTCGAGTTCAGCGTCGGTCAGGTCTTTCACTTTCTTCGTGTATTCGATACCCGATGCTTCGCAGATTTTACGAGCACGTGTACGACCAATACCGAAAATTGCGGTGAGACCGATCTCGGCGTGTTGATGCGGCGGAATGTTAATGCCAGCAATACGGGCCATGACTGTTCCTTGTTAAATCTGGTGCGCCGGGTTAGCCCTGACGCTGCTTATGACGTGGGTCGGTGCAAATGACGCGCACCACGCCGTGACGTTTAATGATCTTGCAGTTGCGGCAGATCCGCTTTACCGATGCCATTACCTTCATGGTTGACTCCTAGTTTCCTGTAACCGGCCGCTTATTTCGAGCGGAAAACAATTCTGGCGCGAGACAGGTCATAGGGCGTGAGCTCCACTGTAACCTTGTCACCCGGCAGAATCCGGATGTAATGCATACGCATCTTGCCTGAGATATGGCCCAACACTACATGGCCGTTTTCCAGCTTGACGCGAAAAGTTGCGTTGGGAAGGTTCTCAAGAACCTCGCCTTGCATTTGTATGACGTCGTCCTTTGCCATTCCCTTCTACCGCATTGGCAGTCCCGCGCCCTTGAAGTTAGCCTTCTTGAGCAGCGAGTCGTACTGGTGAGACATCATGTAGGCTTGCGCCTGTGCCATGAAATCCATGGTTACCACCACGATAATTAACAACGAGGTACCGCCAAAGTAGAACGGTACGTTCCAGCGCGCCTGCATCAGTTCGGGCAACAAACACACCAAGGTGATGTAGATTGCACCTGCCAGCGTCAAACGCATCAGTATCTTGTCAATGTAGCGAGCAGTTTGCTCACCCGGACGGATGCCCGGAACGAACGCGCCACTCTTCTTCAGGTTATCTGCCGTTTCGCGGCTGTTAAACACCAATGCCGTGTAGAAGAAGCAGAAGAAAATGATTAAACCGGCGTATAACGTAATGTACAGCGGCTGCCCTGGCGACAATGCACCTGCCAGTTCGCTGAGCCATGCCATGCTCGGGTTGCTGGAGAACCAGCTGGTAACCGTTGCGGGCAACAAAATAATGGATGACGCGAAAATGGGCGGGATGACCCCGGACATATTCAGCTTCAGCGGCAAGTGTGAAGTTTGCCCGCCATACATTTTGTTGCCTACCTGACGTTTGGCGTAGTTGACGGTAATACGACGCTGGCCCCGTTCAACGAAGACCACGAAGTAGGTAACCGCCACTACCAGCACGATGATGAACATCGCCGACAGAATGGACATGGAATCGGTTCGGACCAGATCCAGCATACCCGCCAACGCACTGGGCAAGCCCGCCACGATACCCGCAAAAATGAGAATGGAAATACCATTACCCATGCCGCGCTCGGTAATCTGCTCACCCAGCCACATGATGAACATGGTGCCGGTGACCAGCGTAACGATCGTGGTGAAGCGGAACATCAGACCGGGATCAATGACCAGGCCCGGCTGGGACTCAAGCGCCATGGAAATACCCACTGCCTGGAACAGCGCAAGAAACGCCGTGCCATACCGCGTGTACTGGGTGATCTTGCGTCGCCCGGATTCGCCTTCCTTCTTGATGGCTTCCAGCGTAGGTACCACGACAGCCATGAGCTGCATGATAATGGACGCCGAAATGTAGGGCATGATGCCCAATGCGAACACCGAGAAACGTTCCAGCGCGCCGCCCGAAAACATGTTGAACAGACCCAGAATGCCTCCTGAGTTCTGCTGGAACATGTCGGCCAGGGCATCGGGATTGATGCCCGGGACGGGAATGTGCGTTCCGAAGCGATAAACCACCAGCGCGAGCAAGAGGAAAACGATACGGCGTTTTAGATCGCCGTAACGCGGACCTGATTTACTCTGTGCCTGAGCTTTAGCCACCGTGACCCCTTAGTTACGCCAGCGAGCCGCCGGCTGCCTCGATAGCGGCACGAGCACCTGCGGTGGCCGCAATGCCCTTGAGCACAACTTTGCGAGACAATTCGCCGGACTTGATAACTTTCGCGTGACGAACGGCTTGACCCACAATGCCGGCTTGCTTGAGTACCTGCACGTCGACTTCGTCGACAGGCAGGCGCTGAAGATCGGACAGGCGAACTTCGGCAAACAAGTGGCGGCCCAGCGGCGTAAAGCCACGCTTGGGAAGACGGCGTTGCAAAGGCATTTGACCGCCTTCGAAGCCAACTTTATGGAAACCGCCGGCACGGGATTTCTGGCCTTTATGACCACGACCGGCTGTTTTACCAAGACCGGAGCCGATACCGCGACCGACACGGCGGCGGGCATGCTTGCTGCCTTCAGCCGGTTTCAGCGTATTGAGTTGAGTTTCTGACATCCCGATTCCTTTCAGGCTTCCGAGACGGTGACGAGATAATCGACTTTACGGATCATCCCACGCACCTCGGGGGTATCGACCAACACGCGGCTGCTGTTTACACGGCCCAAGCCCAAACCACGCACGGTGGCGCGGTGATCAGACTTCGTACCAATAACAGAGCGCACGAGAGTAACTTTGATTTGTTTTTGCTGTGCCATGATTTACCCCAGAATATCTTCTACCGACTTGCCACGTTTGGCGGCGATGTCGGCAGGGGTGGAGCAAGCGCGCAAACCGTTAAGTGTTGCACGAACCAGGTTGTAGGGGTTGCTGGAGCCGAGGCTCTTGGCGACCACGTTACGCACACCCATCACTTCAAAAATTGCGCGCATCGGACCACCGGCGATAACACCGGTACCTTCAGCGGCAGGCGAAATGAGTACGGTGGAGGCGCCGTGCTTGCCCACGACGGTGTGGTGCAACGTACCATTCCTAAGAGGTACCTTGGCCATGCCGCGACGTGCCTGTTCCATTGCCTTCTGAACAGCAACGGGCACTTCGCGGGCCTTGCCCTTGCCCATACCGATGCGGCCGTCGCCGTCACCTACCACGGTCAACGCCGCAAAGCTCATGGTGCGACCACCCTTCACCACTTTGCTGACGCGGTTGACCGCAATCATTTTTTCACGCAGGCCGTCGTCGCGCTCTTGCTCGGCGGCGTGTTTGCCTTGTGCTTTAGCCATTTGACAATTCCTTGCTTAGAACTTCAGGCCGGCTTCACGCGCGGCTTCGGCCAACGCTTTGACGCGGCCATGATAACGGAAGCCCGAACGATCAAAGGCTACCAGCTCGATGCCGGCGGCTTTTGCTTTTTCGGCTACGCGCTTGCCAACCAGCGTCGCAGCGGCGACGTTGCCGCCCGATGCTTTTTGGCTGGCCAGTTCTTTGCGCACCTCGGGCTCGAGCGTAGAGGCAGTGACGAGCACGCGGTCGCCTTCCGGCGAAATAATGTTTGCGTAAATGTGCATGTTGGAGCGGAATACCGAAAGGCGGTGTACGCGCAATTCGGTGATTTTCCGGCGAGTCGCAACTGCACGACGCAAACGGGAGATTTTCTTGTCCATAATTCGTCCTTGTTTGCGCGCTTATTTCTTCTTGGTTTCTTTGATGATGACGCGCTCGTTGGAATAACGAACACCTTTGCCTTTGTAAGGCTCGGGTTCACGGTAAGCGCGAATTTCAGCAGCCACCTGACCAACCGCTTGCTTGTCCATACCTTTGATGACGATTTCCGTCTGGGTAGGACACTCAGCCTTGACACCGGCAGGCATACTGTGAACAACATCGTGAGAAAAACCAAGTTGCAACTTCAGCGCATCGCCCTGGATCTGGGCGCGGTAACCCACGCCAACCAGATTCAGACGCCGCTCGAAACCTTTGCTGACGCCGGTAACCATGTTGTTGACCAAGGCACGGATAGTGCCGGACATGGCTTGGGCGTGACGGGAATCGTTCGCAACTTCAAAGGTTAGTTTATCGTCCTGCTGGCGCACAATGACGTCGCCGGTCAATGCCTGCGTAAGAGTGCCCAGCGGGCCCTTCACGGAGATTTGACCTGCACTGATCGTTGCTTCAACGCCTTTGGGTACGCTAACAGGGTACTTTGCAATACGTGACATTCGAAATTCTCCTTAGGCCACGTAGCACAGCACTTCGCCACCCACGCCACTGGCGCGGGCCTTGCGATCGGTCATGACACCGCGCGGCGTGGACACAATGGCAACACCCAGACCATTCATTACCTGGGGAATGGTTTTGCTGCCTTTGTAGATACGCAGCCCTGGGCGGGACACGCGATCGATGCGCTCGATGACCGGACGGCCGGCATAGTATTTCAGGGTAATTTCCAGCACTGGCTTGGCTTTCTCGCCGGTGACCTGGAAATCGTCGATATAGCCTTCATCTTTCAGCACAGCGGCAATAGCCACTTTCAGCTTCGAGGAGGGCATGCTGACCGACGTTTTGCTAACCTGCTGCGCATTGCGCACACGGGTCAACATGTCGGCGATGGGATCGCTCATGCTCATGTGTATTTCTCCTACCAGCTGGCTTTGGTCATACCGGGTACTTCACCGCGCATCGCCATTTCGCGAAGCTTGTGACGGGTGAGACCGAATTGGCTGAAAACACCGCGCGGACGGCCCGTGACCACGCAACGGTTGCGCTGGCGTGTCGGGTTGGCATTACGCGGTAGTTGTTGCAGTTTCAGACGGGCCTCATAGCGCTCTTCGTCGGACCGGGACTGGTCGTCGATGATTGCCTTGAGTTCAGCCCGCTTGGCTGCGAATTTTTCTACCAGCTTGGCGCGTTTGATATCGCGATTGATGAGTGAAAGTTTTGCCACGTCATCGCCCCTTAATTGCGGAACGGGAAGCTGAAAGCGTTAAGCAACGCTTTGGCTTCGTCGTCGGTCTTGGCTGTGGTGGTGATACTGATGTTCATGCCACGGACAGCGTCGATTTTGTCGTATTCGATTTCGGGGAAGATGATTTGCTCTTTCACCCCGATGTTGTAGTTGCCGCGGCCATCGAAGGCACGACCGGAAATACCACGGAAATCGCGTACACGGGGAAGCGCGACCGCAATCAGGCGATCGAGGAATTCGTACATACGGCGACCACGCAGCGTGACCATACAACCGATAGGATAGTTTTCACGGATTTTGAAACCGGCAATTGCCTTGCGGGTCTTCGTGATTACGGGCTTCTGACCGGCAATTTTTGTGAGGTCGGATACCGCGTTCTCGATGACTTTCTTGTCGGCGACGGCTTCTGAAACACCCATGTTCAGGGTAATTTTTGTGATCCGCGGCACTTCCATGACGCTTTCGTAGCCAAATTTGGCCTGAAGGTCGGCAATGACCTTCTCTTGGTAAAACTGTTGTAAACGAGCCATGTTCTACGCCCCTTAAGCCTTAGCGCCAACGACTGCGCCGCTGGAACGGAATACACGGACGTTCACGCCATCAACTTCTTTCACACCCACACGATCGGCCTTGCCGGACTCGGGGTTGTAAATTGCCACATTCGAAATGTGGATAGGCATGGTTTTGTCGATAATGCCGCCCTGCGTGCCAGCCATCGGATTGGCCTTGACATGTTTCTTGACGACATTGATGCCCTCGACCAGCACGTGGTCGGCGTCAACACGCTTGAGCACGGTACCACGGCGCTTTTTGTCGCGACCGGTGAGCACAATGACTTCGTCGCCTTTACGGATTTTTTCCATTTCGTAGCCCCTTACAGCACTTCTGGAGCCAGAGATACGATCTTCATGAACTTCTCTGTACGCAGTTCACGCGTGACAGGTCCGAAGATACGGGTACCGATGGGTTCCAATTTAGCATTGAGCAATACGGCAGCATTGCCACCGAATTTGATCAGCGAACCGTCTTTGCGACGAACACCCTTGGCAGTACGAACTACCACGGCGTTGTAGATTTCGCCTTTTTTGACGCGTCCGCGAGGAGCCGCATCTTTGACGCTCACCTTGATGATGTCGCCAATAGCGGCATAGCGGCGCTTCGAGCCGCCCAACACCTTAATGCACATGACAGAGCGTGCGCCAGTGTTGTCGGCCACGTCGAGCGTGGTCTGCATTTGGATCATGATTTTTCCTGTTCCAACTTAGCCACAACCGCACTGCTAACCATTAACAGTGCTCCGTAGCCAGTTTTGGTCCCGTCAGGCCCGACGCCGCTTTGCACTACGGCACGCCGTATACACTTTGTGTAGCTTGTGTGTACCGTGCGCCGCGGGCGAACCGAAACCGAACCCTGGGTTGAAATCTTGCGAGTTAAATCTTGCTAGTTGCCTAACTTTTCCAGACTAGCTTTACGCGTAACTGAACATATAAGTAGGCAAGTCTTGAACTATAACTTATTTTTTTCACAAACACAACAACTTTTGCCTGCAAGCGGGCCCGTGTTGCTTTCCCCCCTTTCCCGCCGGCGCACTTTCTTCCCTTTTGGTGACTTCTGTTCAGCCGCCGGTCAGGCTATGATGGTTCACAACGCCTTGGCGTCCTGTTGTTCACCCACCAAGGAATTGCTATGCGGTCTACACCGGTTTACGTTGTCGATGGTGCTCGCAGCCCCTTTCTGCGCGCGCGCAATGCGCCCGGCCCCTTCAGTGCCGCCGACCTGGCCACACAGGTTGGACGCGGTTTACTGTTGCGTCAGCCGTTTGCACCGTCGGCGGTCAACGAAGTGATTCTGGGGTGCGCAGCACCCGCACCCAACGAATCCAATATTGCCCGCGTTGTTGCCTTGCGACTGGGTTGCGGCCATAGCGTACCGGCCTGGACAGTCATGCGCAATTGCGCCTCGGGCATGCAGGCACTCGATTCCGCCGTCATGTCTATCCGCAGCGGCCGCAGCCAGCTCGTTCTGGCCGGCGGGGTCGATGCCTTGTCAAGGGCTCCGGTACTTTTTCAGCCGGCCACGGTTGCATGGCTGGCCGAGCTGGCCGCCGGCCGCTCCCTGGCCCGGAAGTTTCGTACCGCCCTGAAGTTCCGGCCGCGCCTGTTAAAACCGGTGATCGGTTTGCTGCAAGGCCTGACCGACCCTGTTGTGAACCTGAGCATGGGTCAGACGGCCGAGAATCTTGCACAGCAGTTTGGTATCACCCGCCAGGCAATGGATGGCTACGCCTTGCGCAGCCACCAGCGTGCCGTGGCGGCCGATTTTTCCGGCCCCCCGCCGGAAATTCTTCCCCTTGTCGACGACACGGGCCGGCAATACACCCACGATGACGGTATTCGCTCCGATACATCAATGGAACGCCTGGCCCGACTGAAAGCCGTCTTCGATCCGCCCTTTGGGCAAATAACCGCCGGCAACAGCTCCCAGGTCAGCGACGGCGCAGCGCTTTTGTTGCTGGCGTCTCCCCAGGCGATCAAGCAGCATGGGCTGGATCCCCTGGCCGAAATCGTGGATACCCAGTGGTCCGGGCTGGATCCCGCAGTCATGGGGCTTGGGCCCGTGTATGCGTCCACGCAGCTTCTGGCCCGGCACAATCTGTCACTCGACGCTCCCGATCTCTGGGAACTGAACGAGGCTTTTGCCGCCCAGGTGCTGGCATGCCTGGCGGCCTGGGGCGACGAAACGTGGTGCCTGGAACATCTGGGCGTTGTACCCGATGGTACTGTTGCACAAGACGCATTGAATGTTGACGGCGGTGCCATTGCCCTGGGGCACCCCGTGGGCGCCACCGGAGCGCGCCTGATGCTGCATCTTGTCCATGCGCTGCGGGCACAAGGCAAAACGCTGGGCGTCGCTACATTATGCATAGGGGGTGGGCAAGGCGGGGCCATGCTTGTCCGCCTGCCGGAGGCCTTATGAGCACGAACGGTTTAAGCGCCATTCACCATTTTCACATTGACACCGACGCCGACGGCATTGCGTGGCTGACGTTCCGCGATACCCATTCGGCGGTGAACCGGTTGCACACAGAAGCGCTGGATGAACTTGAGACCGTTCTTGGCGTTCTGGAGCGCGAGACGCCACGCGGTGTGGTCATACAGTCAGGGCACCCCGGGTACTTCATCGCCGGTGCAAACGTGCCTGAGTTTGCCTCCATCCTGGCGTCGGGCAACGCCCAGGCCGTAATAGAAAAAGGGTTACGGCTTTTCGACCGCCTGGATCAACTGCCCTGCCCCACCGTCGCCCTTGTGCACGGCCGTTGTCTTGGCGGCGGCCTGGAACTGGCCCTCGCCTGCCGCATCATCATTGCCACCGACGACCCCGCTACCCGATTTGCCCTTCCCGAGGTATTGCTGGGCATACTTCCGGGTTGGGGCGGCATGCACCGGCTGCCGCGGCGGATCGGTGCCCCCGCCGCCCTGGATCTTATGTTGTCGGGCCGATCCGTGTCGGCACAACAGGCCGGCAGGCTGGGGCTGTGTGATGCCGTTACTGCGCAGCGCGTGGCCCGGCTCGCCGCCACGCAGGCAGTGCTTGATCCGGCCCGCCTTGCACCCCGACGCGCACGGGGGCCGGGCGCCTGGCTCAACCATCCGTCACTGAAGCCCTTGCTCGTGCAGGTCGTGCGCCGCAAGATCAACCAGCAAGATCCTTACGGCCATTATCCGGCACCCCGGCAGATCCTGGATTTCTGGCGCCGGCATGACGGTCATCCGCTGGCGGACCCCCCGGCCTTGAACCGCTTGCTTGCCCACGCCACCACCCGGAATCTGCTGCGGGTGTTTGAACTGCAGGAGCGCCTGAAGTCTCTGGGCAGAACGGCGCCTGCGGGGCAGGTTATCCGTCATGTTCACGTGGTGGGTGCTGGCGTCATGGGTGGCGACATCGCTGCCTGGTGCGCACTCAAGGGGTTGCGCGTAACCTTGCAAGATGCCGGCGTGGAGCAGATCGGACACGCGCTCGGCCGCGCCCGTGCGCTCTATGCGCGCAAGCTTAAAACGGCCCCTGCCATTCAGGCGGCCTGGGACAGGCTTGTTCCCGATCCCCACGGGCACGGCGTCGGCCGTGCCGACCTGGTCATCGAAGCCATCAGCGAGAATATCGACGCCAAGCAAGCGCTGTACGCGGCACTGGAACCCCGACTGGCGCCTCATGCACTGCTGGCAACAAACACCTCCAGCCTGACGCTGGATGACTTGTCCCGTTCGCTGGCACAGCCCGAACGCCTCATCGGCCTGCATTTTTTCAACCCCGTGGCCCGCATGCCGCTGGTTGAAGTGGTTACGGGGGCTCACACCCCGGCATCCACCCACGCTGCAGCCCTGCGATTTGTACATCAGATCGGCAAGCTCCCGCTGCCCGTGCGCAGCGTTCCCGGATTTCTCGTGAACGCTGCGCTGGCGCCCTATATGCTCGAGGCTATGCGCTGCCTTGACGAGGGCAATCCGCGCGACACCATTGATGAATCCTTGCGAGCCTTCGGTATGCCCATGGGGCCGCTGGAACTGGTGGACATCGTGGGTCTGGACGTTGCCCGGGCGGTGGGCCGCCAGCTGGCATCGGAATCATCATTGCCCCGTTGCCTGGAAAGCGCCCTGGCAAAGGGCCACTTAGGCCGCAAATCAGGCCAGGGATTCTATCGCTGGAACAAAGGCCGGCCCGACAAGCAGCGGCGTCGCCCCGCACCCGTCCCCCTATTGGCCCAGCGCATCCTGGCGCCGCTGGTACAAGCCGTCCGGGCTGCCGTAAGCAACGGGGTGGTTGGCGATCCCGATCTTGCCGACGCGGGCCTGATCTTTGGTGCCGGCTTCGCCCCATTCCGGGGAGGGCCCTTGCATGACGACAACCCAAGGAAGTGATATGGAACGTCCGTGGCTACGCAGTTACCCCGAAGGTATTCCACCGACTATCGACGACGCGCTGAATGCCTTCAGCAGCCTGCCTGACCTCGTCGGGCAAATGTGCACACGCTATGCCGACAAACCTGCCTACGTCAGCTTCGACGTCAGCCTTAGCTACCGCCGGCTCTGGCAGCAATCGCAAGCGTTTGCCGGGTGGCTGCAGGAAAAGGGCATTCAACCGGGCGACCGCGTTGCACTGATGATGCCCAACCTGCTGCAATATCCGGTGTGCCTGTTCGGCACGCTGGCTGCCGGCGCCGTGGTGGTGAACGTGAATCCGCTGTACACCGCCGGGGAACTGGCGCATCAGCTGAAAGACTCCGGCGCCCGCGTGATCGTCGTGGCCGAGCCGTTCGCCCACACCGTTCAGGCGGCGCTGCCCATGGCGTCTGTTGAGTTCGTTGTGGTAACGGGCATCGGCGATATGCTCGGGCCGGTGAAGGGGCGGCTGGTGAACTGGGTAGTACGATCCATCAAGCGGCAGATACCGGCCTACGACCTGCCACGGGCCATTGCATTTCCGTCCACCCTGCACACCGCACATCCGAGTCGTTTTACGCCGCCCACCATCACACCGTTGCAGCTGGCCTTCCTGCAATACACCGGGGGCACCACCGGCAAACCGAAAGGGGTCATGTTGACCCATCGCAACATTCTGGCCAACCTGTGCCAGGCGCACGCCTGGATCAACCCGTGGCTGCACGAGGGCAAGGAACGCGTCATCACGGCGCTGCCGCTTTACCATATCTTCGCCCTTACCGCGAACTGCCTGACCTTTCTGCGGCTTGGCGCCACCAACGTGCTGGTGGTGAATCCCCGCGATCTACCCGCCTTTGTGAAAGTGCTGAAGAAGTATCCTCCCACGGCGATCACCGGCGTGAACACCTTGTTCAATGCGTTGTTGAACGCAAAGGGCATCAACCAGGTTGATTTTTCCGGGCTCAAAGTCAGCCTGGGGGGAGGCATGGCCGTTCAGCCTGCCGTTGCCAAACGCTGGAAAGCCCTGACCGGTTGCGCCATTGCCCAGGCCTACGGCCTGACCGAAACATCCCCCGCCGTTGCCATCAATCTGCTGGACGGCTCTGAGTTCAATGGATCGGTCGGCTTGCCGATACCCTCTACCGATATTGCCATTCGCGACCACACCGGGCAAGACCTGCCAGTGGGCCAGGCCGGTGAAGTGTGCATCAACGGGCCGCAGGTTACTCCGGGCTATTGGCAAGGCGATGCCCGCAAAGAAGGGTTGTTCGAACCCGACGGTTTCCTGCGTTCCGGCGATATCGGCAAACTGGACGAGCGCGGATTCCTTTACCTGCTCGATCGCAAGAAGGACATGATCATTGTGTCCGGATTCAATGTGTATCCGAACGAGGTCGAGGCTGTCGCCACCGAGCACCCCGATATCCACGAAGCGGCGGCCATCGGCGTGCCCGATGCGCATTCCGGCGAGGCCGTACTGCTGTATGTGATCAGCACCAACCCGTCACTGACCGAGCACGACGTCATTGCGCACTGCCGCCAGGCATTGACAGGATACAAAGTTCCCCGCCACGTGGTATTTTGCGACGACCTGCCTCGCAGCAATGTGGGCAAGGTGCTGCGCAAGGAACTACGCAAAAGCTACCTGCAGGCCCATCCGCAGCCGCCCGATTAGCCAACCGCCCGGCACGCACAATGCAAAAAGCCCCTTGCGGGGCTTTTTGTTCGTTGCCGGCACGGCGCGAGCCATGCCTGACGATGCGAGCCGGGTGAGTTAGATCACGCGGGCCGCTTCGATCAGTCGAACGACGGACCAGGCTTTGCTGCGGGAGATCGGACGACCTT
This sequence comes from Burkholderiaceae bacterium, assembly GCA_050252075.1. Taxonomy (GTDB): domain Bacteria; phylum Pseudomonadota; class Gammaproteobacteria; order Burkholderiales; family Burkholderiaceae_B; genus JAAYGT01. Next base: position 14,073 of record JBFWLP010000079.1, read on the forward strand.
CTGCAATTTCAACCGTGTCACCTTCGTTGTACTGATTCTGTTCGTCGTGCGCCTTGTACTTGGCCGAACGGATCATGATCTTGCCATAGACGGGATGCTTGACGCGGCGCTCAACGCGGACCACGACGGTTTTATCCATCTTGTTGCTGACCACTTCGCCGATCAGGGTACGCTGACGCTTGGCGGGTTGTGTAGTTTGAGTATCGCTCATTTTACTTTCCTGCTTTCTCAGTCATGATGGTACGAACGCGCGCGATATCACGGCGAACCTTGCCAAGTTGACTGGTGTTGGAAAGCTGCTGGGTGGCACGCTGCATACGCAGGTTGAATTGTGCCTTCAGCAGGCTCTCGAGCTCTTGCTGGAGCTCGTTGGCTTCTTTGGAACGGAGTTCAGTCGCTTTCATGAGGTCTCCTTAAGCACCAATGTGACGCGACACGAATGTCGTGGAAATTGGCAACTTAGCGGCGGCCAGGCGGAAAGCTTCACGTGCCAGCTCTTCGCTCACACCTTCCATTTCGTACAACACCTTGCCGGGTTGAATTTCGGCGACCCAGTACTCGGGATTCCCTTTACCGGTACCCATACGTACTTCGGCAGGTTTCTGCGAAATGGGCTGGTCGGGGAAGATTCGAATCCAGATACGGCCACCACGTATGATGTGGCGGTTGATCG
>JBFWLP010000080.1:0-14644 GCA_050252075.1 Burkholderiaceae bacterium
CAGCATCAGATCCTGGACTTCCGAAGCCGTCATCGGCCCCTTGACCAGCTCATCGAGCAGCTCTGTGGGTAGATCAGGCAACGGCCCACGGGCAGCTGCCTGAGCGGCAACAGTACGCTTCTTCTTCTTCATTGGCATATCCATGGTTTTTAACCCCTATGATATGCCTCACCCACAAAATTACGGATAGGCTCGTTGAGATGTCGTAAAGTATATCGAACAGCGAGGTGGGTACGGAATTTGTAGTGTCGTTACCCAGGATAAAGGCCCCGCTATCGCCGGCCAGCTTCTGGGTGATTATGTCGGAGCCATCTTTTGTATGTATCAAATCAGCACCCGCACCACCCGCTATTTCGTCGTCGAAATTTGATCCGGTAACCGTCTGCTCCCCGTCGCTTCCCGTTAACTTCACCCCCCGAATACCGTCCCATCCGGTTGAGAAATCTTTTCCATTCGCTGCCGCAATCGAGTCTGCGATGTAAAAGCCATTCGTGATGCTTACATTCTCGTCAGTAAAACTTGTGTATTGGCTCAACGAAATATCCACTGGATCAGCATCACTTGTGGCGACGGAGGCAGCACTTGTGATCACAGTGTCCGAAATCTTCGCCAGAATATTCGTGGCGCTATCCACGACGCCATAGGTTTTGCCGTTAAGGTCAATCAGAATCGGATCGCCCGCAACAAGTGTCGACGCCTGGGTAACCGACAGGCCGTTAACGTTGTGATTCAGGTAAAGCGTGTCACCGTGGGTTGATGTAATGTCCGCAAGCGGCACCGAAGTGGCGCTGGTGGCTTGCACGCCGCTTCGGAAAAACAGAACGTTTTCCCCGTGAATTTCAAAGGTGATCTGCCCTTGCGCGTTTCCGCCGTAATTCAATGTGCCGTCGGTTAACGACACGCTAAAGCTGGTTGCGGGCGTGTCGTCGGCAGGGGTGATTGGGGTAGGGTTAAGAAACACGGTGCTTGGCAGGGACACGTCGGCGGGAACGGTGATTTCATCGGGTATGGATAACTTCAACCCCGAGCCTTCTGCGGGTATGAAATCCACAGGAATGGCCAGATTCGCCGGGGGTGCCCAGCCGTCGGGGCGTTGAAACGTGGGAATGAACGGGGCTACTTGTTCAACACGGCCCAGGGCGGCTTGAACGTCGCCTTGTTCCAGCGCGCTCTTGAAGGCAGGGTCGTCTTTGAAGTCGGCCAGGGTAACGCCGTTGCCCAGATCGCGGCCCTCGTTCACCCCGTAAGTCATTAAATGTTCCAAGGGCGACAAGCCATTTTGTTCAAGTTCGTCAGTCACGTCTGGATTGGCACTCAAATACTTTCCAAGGTCAATGCCCGGGTTGATCGCCCTGGCCTCGCGGTGGCCGTAGTTGATAAAGTGTTCTGACGCCGATTGCACCTGACCCGAGGCAATCGCCTGGGCGACGTCGGGGTTCTGCTGCAGATAGAAGGCTTCATTGAAAAGCGCGTTAGGGGATCGGCCTTCGGCGGCGCCATGCTCGGCGAAGTGATCCTGCGCGGTTGTCGTGCCGGCTTCTACGGCTTGGGCGACATCGGGATTGTTCTCTAGATAGTGTTCGGGGTTGAACAAGGGATTGCCGGTGCGGCCCTCGTGACGGCCGTGCATCAAATAATGGATTTCGGCGTCGGTCAGGCCAAGTTCAACGGCAAGTCGAACATCCGCATATTGAATCAGATACCAGGTAACCAGCAGTGGCAGGTTGGCAAGCATAGGTGAGTTCCTCTGGGGGAAACAGCATCCAGTTGCATCGTGGAACCACCAACCATCGGCCGCCATTTCGTGTAATGGTTATTTTTTTGACACCGTTGTTCGGTTCGTGCCAGCGCCAACTATACGGGCGCTTCAGAGTATCTGCCAAGCATTTTTAGAAGTTGGGGTCAGAGTAAATTTGGGGTCAGAGTAAAAATTTACTCTGCCCCCAAAGTCGCAACTCCACGCGGCGCCGATTTTGTATCAGTTTACTAGCGGCGTTGACAGTTTCTTTTGTACGTACAAAAATCGACACGCTGGTTTGAAAATGGCTCGCCCTCAGAGGGGTATTCTCACCGGCAACTTCCTATCGATTAATAAGAATCAGGAGACATCATGCAGACAAACTATTCAAGTGCTTCCCGAAGCGTTAGCAGCCCGCTGGCCATGTTCACGAAGGTTGCCAAAGTAAAATTGGCGGCTGCGGGTTTCGCGGCATTTGCACCGTTCATTGCCGTTTCTGCGCACGCCCAGGGGGCCGACGTTGAATCGTACCCGAATGGGCCGATCCGGGTGATTGTGGGTATTGGTGCGGGCAGCAATACAGATGCCTTGGGGCGATTGGCGTCGACGTATTTATCAGAACGACTTGGCCAGCCTGTGGTTGTGCAGAACAAGCCGGGCGCCGGGGGCACATTGGGAGCAGAGGAAGTTGCCAAAGCAAAGCCCGATGGTTATACATTATTGTGGGCGAGTTCATCCATACCCATGTTTCCTCATTTGCGCGAAAACCTGCGTTTTGATCCCATTAACGATTTGACGGGTGTTGGCGGGGTTGCATTGGGTGGTCTGGTCATGTTGACACGCCCGAATGCTCCCTGGAAATCGCTTGCCGAATTGATTAAGTATGGCAAAGAAAATCCCCCACGCTCAATAACGTACGCGTCTGCGGGTGTGGGTAGCAATGCTCATCTGTTTTCGGAAATATTGGCGCAGTCCGCCGGGCTGGAGTTATTGCATGTTCCTTACAAAGGTTCTTCGGCCGCAGTGACCGATGTTATGGGTGGCCAGATTGATTTTGTGTTTGACGGCCCGTCGACAGCGGTGGGGCAGATTGCAGCCGGTAACGTTCTTCCGCTGGGGTTTTCCACCAAAGAACGCAGCAGTTTTCTGCCGGATGTTCCCTCGGTGGCCGAGGCCGGTGTCGATGGTTATAACCAGCGTACCTGGCTGAGCTTCTTTGCACCGGCGGGAACCGATAAACGCATTATCGAAAAGCTGTCTCAAAAAATACAGGAATTTGTCACCGATGATAAGTTTCGTGCCGATTTGGCCAAGCTTTCCCATGAGCCGTATAAGCTTTCTGCCGACGAGTTGACTGCAATGGTGGCCGTCGAGGGAAAGGAATGGGCAAAACGTTTGGCAACTCTGGGTATTCAAAAACAATAATCCGGTGCTCTGCCGAAACAGGAGGAACAGTGGATGGCTCAGGAAAGAAATCAGGTTCGAATTATTTCGGCGGAGCATACGCTCGAAAATTACACGTTTGAGAATGGCGACTATCTGGAGCAGGTCAGGATAGCCTACAAGATATTCGGTGATTTGCAGCCCAAGGCTGATAATCTGCTTCTGGTATTGCCGGGCACCAGCAATATCAGCGAAAGCACGCTGGATCATATTGGTCCGGGCCGGGCCTACGACACGGATAAATATTGCGTTATCAGCACTGACGCCATTGGTGGCGGGGGATCGTCCAAACCCTCCGATGGATTGTTTGGCCGGTTTCCCAGATACTCCATTCGTGATCTCGTGAATCTGCAAGTACGCTTTGTTCGCGAAGGGTTGAAAATTCGCGACGAGCCGTTCGCGGTGTTGGCCGGGGCATCGATGGGGGCATTCCAGACGCTGGAGTGGCTTATTAATTATCCGGATACCGTGAGCAACGCTATTTTGCTCGTTCCCGCCTGGCATGCCAATAATGCCTTCAAATTGGCTACCGATCGAATGAATGATTTCATTCATCTTGATCCGAATTGGTCGGCAGGAAATTATCAGAATAAGCCGTCGGCCGGTCTGCGTGCCGCCGGCGGGCATTATTTTGCGTGGACGGTCACTGATGAGTATCTGGAGGCAACCAATCTTGCCGAGCTTCGAAAACAGGCGCAGGCGGCGGGGGACTGGTTTGAATCGTGGGATGCCTGGGATATTCTTTTGCGATATGCCTGCTCAAGCAGTCACGACGTTACCGAACCGTTTGATGGTGATCTTCAGGCCGCCCTTGCGCGTATTAATGCGCGATGCCTGATATTGCCATGTCGGCAAGACCGATTGCTAGGGATCAAGGGAGCCCAGGCGCTCGCAAAAGGGATCAAGAACGCCGTTTACGACGAAATCGATTCCATCACAGGGCATCTGGCCTGGCGCCCCAGGCCTGGCTCCGACCATACCACCTTCGTCACTCGCACCATTCGCAACTTCCTGAGTCTGCCGTAAAAGTCCCTGGTTTGTGAGATTGGGGTCAGAGTAAAAATTTACTCTGACCCCAAATTTACTCTGACCCCAATCTCACGGTTTTTGTTCGTTTTGGCGCATGAGTTGGGTGATGTAGGTGCCGGCGATGGTGATGTCGGCGCGGATGCTGTCGGCGACGCCGTTGTTGTCGCCTTTTTTCAGGGCGTCGACGGCTTCCTGGTGGTAGTCGCGTTGTTTCAGGTTGGGTACGTAGTCGGGCAGGACGGCGTTCAGGGCGGGGCCGCAGCGCAGCCACAGGATTTCGGTAATGTCTTTGACAACGTCCATTTCCGAGGCGTCGTACAGGCTGAAATGAAAGCGCCGGTGCAGATCCAGGTAAGAGCTTTTGTTGCCCTTTTTCATGGTTTTCTTCATTTCTTGCGCCAGGCGTTCGATGTCCTGGATCTGGCCGGCCGTGATGCGCTGGGCCGCGGTTCGGGCCAGATTGCTTTCCAGGTCGGCCCGCAGGGCGGTAAGTTGCTCGAACTGGCTGCTGGACAGGGCGGGAATCGAGGCTCCGCCCTTTTGTCCGCCCGGGCCTCTGTCCAGGACGCGTTCGGCGATCAGGTGATTCACGGCGTCACGTACCGGGGTCAGGCTGATCTGCAGTTCTTTGGCAATGTCGCGCAGCAGAATCTTCTCGCCCGGGCGAAACCGGCCCGAGAGCAGCGCTTTTTTCAGCTCTTCGTAGGCAAGGTCGGAGAGGGTGTTTTTCTCTATGGGTATCAATGACTTGGTCATTTGTATCCGGCAATAATGGTCATTCGGCGTTATTCGTCGGCGCGTTCCTGGCCAAGGCCGCGCCGTCGCGCAGCGGCTTGAAGTGCTTTCGATAAGGAATTTTCTCATTGTTTGCGTACCCCGCACAGTTCAAACTGTGTTTTGTTGTTTGAAATTTAATATTTGTTGTTTGTTATAACAAAGATTGGTAAACTTTCTGCAAGGGCTTGTTCAATAGCCCGCCTACACCAGGAGACTACTTATGAAACCACGCTGGCTAGCTGCACTTACGTTAACTATTGCCGCCACACCGTTGGCGCTTCCCGCCTTCGCGGCCGACAAGAATTTCCCCGAGCGCGACATTCAGTTCATCATCCCTTGGAATGCGGGTGGCTCAAACGATATTGCGGCGCGTCAGTTGCAGCAAATCATGGCCGAGCAAGCCGGTATCAAGGTAGTGGTGGAAAATGCGCCGGGCGCCACGGGTTCTATCGGCATGACCAAGGTGGCGCGTGCCAATCCCGATGGCTACACGGTAGGCATGGGCACAAGCTCAACGCTGGCGCAAATTGCCCAGAAGCTCACCGATTTAACGAATGACCAGTTTTCGCCCATTGCCCGGGTATCGGTAGACCCGTTGTTGCTGCTGGTGCCCAGCAATGGTCCGGCCACAGACCTGAAAAGTTTTCTGGCTTATATGAAGAAAAATCCCGGCAAGGTGTCCATCGGCACGCCGGGTTCGCGCAATCTGAACCACATTTTTGCGGAAATGACGGCTCGGGCGGCGGATACAGGCTATGTGGGTGTGCCCTATACAGGCGGCGCCAAGGTCATTATTGATCTGGCCGGCGGCCAGATCGATGCCGCCGTGCTAAAGCCTTCGGAAAGCAAGGGCCAGATTGACGCGGGCAAGGTCAAGCCTATTGCGGTGTTCGCCAATGAGCGCCTGAGCATCCTGCCCGAAGTACCCACCTTCAAGGAGCTGGGCTACGACGTCTTCCCGTATGGTCCTTTGGTGCAGATGGCCTATGTGGTGGCGCCGGCCGGTATTTCCAGCGATGTCCGCAACAAGCTGATCACCGTGTTCTCCAATGCCATCGAAAGCCCCAAGTTCAAGGCCTATGCCGATCAGAATGGTGTCGTTATCAGCCCCCTGAAAGGCGACGATCTGAAGAAAGAAATTGACGGTGTTCAGCAAACGCTCAACAGCGTTGCCGTAAAAGTATTTAAATAAGCGAGAAGACATGGCCAGCCTGATCAAAAAAGTAACTTGCCACGTGGTAAGTGCGCCCATCGAACGTCCGTTCACATCGTCGCGCGGATGGCTCTACAAAACCCGTGGATCATGTATTGTCGAAATTGAAACCACCGACGGTGTGGTCGGGTGGGGCGAGTGCTATGGTCCGGCGCATGTCTCCAAAAGCTTTATCGATACACAGTTCGGCCCTCGCATCGTCGGTCGCGATGCCTTCGATGTCGAGGTGATCTGGGAAGACCTGTACAACCGCATCAAAGACTATGGGTCCAAAGGCATGGCCATCGCGGCCATCAGCGGCATTGATATTGCCTTGTGGGACATCATCGGAAAAGTGTGCGGCAAACCGGTACACAAGCTGATCGGGGGAAGTTTCCGCGATCAGGTCACGGCCTACGCCACCGGCCTGTATTTCATTGATATGGATCGTTTAATCGAAGAAGCGGTCGAGGAAGCGCAGGGCTATGCCAACGATGGCTTCAAGGCCGTCAAGATGAAGATCGGTCTGGGCAATCCCAAGCTGGATATTCAGCGGGTGGAAGCCGTACGCAAGGCGCTGGGCGACGATATTCTTTTAATGGTCGATGCCAATCACTGCTTCACGGTGCCGGCGGCCATACGCCTGGGTCGCGAGCTGGAGCGCCTGGGGGTGGAGTGGTTCGAGGAACCCATTTCCCCCGAGGATCTCGACGGCTACGTCGAGGTTTCCCGCGCGCTCGATATGGCCGTGGCGGGCGGGGAAAATGAATACACCCGCTGGGGGTTTCGCGACATCGTTGTGCGCAAGGCCATGGATATCATTCAACCCGATGTCTGCGCCGCCGGCGGTTTCAGCGAGTGCAAGAAAATCGCCACGCTGGCCACGACGCATGGGGTGGAATGCGTTCCGCATGCGTGGGGGTCGGTGATCGGTGTGGCGGCTACGCTGCATTTCATTGCCTCCCTGCCAGACCAGCCGCCCAGTTTCCGGCCAATGCCGGTCTTGTTTGAATTTGAACAGTGCGAGAACCCGTTCCGGGATCATCTGGCGGTTGATCCCATTGTGCAAACCAACGGGGTGGTCGCCATACCTACGGCGCCAGGCCTGGGGATCGAGATCAACCGAGCCGTCCTTAGCCAATACGCCGTGTAGCCATCATGCGATTCGTGACCTTTCGCCATCGGGAGCAGGTTCGGCCCGGTGTGATTCTTGGCCCGGTGGCCGGGCAGGGGCCTTTTCTGATCGACGGCGCCCACCCGGCCCGGCCCGAGGCTTTGCAAGGGCTGGCGCCCGACATGATAGGCTGGATCGAAGCCGGCCTTGACGATCTTTCACGGGCTTTGTCGGGTGAGACACCGCATCCGGATTGCCTGTTGCCCATTGCCGACGTCGCGCTGCTGGCACCAATTCCACGCCCCGGAAAAATTGTGGGTGCTGCCTTTAATTATCGCGATGCGCTCATCGCGTCGGGCAAGGCTTTCCCGACCGAGCCGGTGCTGTTTGTGCGGTCGGGGCGTACCGTGATCGGGCCGGGCCAGCCCGTGCATATCCGGCCCGACTGCCAGATTACCTACGAGGCCGAGCTGGCGGTCGTGATCGGCAAAACGGCCTTGAAAGTAGACCGTCGCGATGCGCTGTCGTATGTCAGTGCTTATTGCCTTTTCAACGATGTCAGTTATACGAACTACGTGAAGGAAGACGGCGGCTTCGTGCGCGGCAAGAACCAGCCCACCAGTGGCCCGCTGGGCCCCTGGCTGGTGCCAGCGCATCTGGTTCCCGATCCCCACCGGCTGCCGATTGCGTTCGACATCAATGGCCAGACGGTGCAGTCGTCGTCGACCGAGCAGATGCTGTTCGGCATCGAGGCGCTCATTGAGTATGCCTCGGCGCGCATGCCGCTGGAGCCCGGTGACATCATCGCTACGGGCACACCGGGCGGCGTGGCCGCGAACCATGTGCCGCCGCTCTGGCTTGCCGGCGGGCAACGCATGACAGTGCGCATTCCCGACATCGGGGTGCTGACCAACGACGTCAAGGAGGGTCTGAATGTCTGATTCGCTACCAGTGGTTCTGCTGACGAACCCCATTCTTCCTTCGGAGATGGCGCGGTTGTGCGCTCGTGCGAACGTGGTTACGGCACCCGACGCCCAGCCCGACACCCTGCGTTCGCTGGTGCGCCAGGCCGATTACCTGATCGTTCGGGCCAAGCTGCCCGACGATATCTTCGATCATGCCGAACGTTTGAAGGGCGTTGTCCGTCATGGGGTCGGGCTGGACATGATTCCTATGGACCAGGCCGTTGCCCGAAAAATTCCCGTCGCCAATATGCCGGGTTCCAATACCGCCTCGGTGGTCGAATACTGCCTGAATGCCATGCTGACCCTGCTTCGGCCCCTGCACCGGCTGACGATCGGGCACGACGGCGTGGATTGGGCATCCAAACGTCCGATTGCCGACGGAGTCTCGGAACTGAATGGGCTCACTCTGGGCATTGTGGGCGTGGGCGCCATTGGCGGGGCCTTGGCCCGGGTTGCCGATGCGCTGGGTATGAAGGTGCTGGGATTGAACCGCAACCCGGCGTCATTGCCCGAATGGGTTCAATTCGCTGACAAGCAGACACTTTTTTCTAACGCCGACATGGTGGTGTTGTCTTGCCCGCTAACGCCCGAAACGCGCGGCCTGGTCGATGCGGCCACTCTGGCACGAATGAAGCCGTCGGCAAGCATCGTGAACGTGTCGCGCGGGCCGGTTATTGACACCCCGGCGCTGCTCGATGCGCTTCGTAACGGTACGCTTCGTGCCGCTGTGCTCGATGTGCATGACGTACAGCCCGTTCCCCCCGATCTGTACCGGGCCGGTGCCGGCTCTTTGGTGCTGACACCGCATGTGGCGGGAATTACGGCCTCCAGCATGGCCCGCATGAGCAAAGGGTCGGTCGATGAAGTTTTGCGCGCCATTGACGGTCACCGTTTTCTGAATCTGGTCAACCCTGAAATTTATCACTGACAATCCAGGACACTAACAATGCGAATTACGAGTGTGAAAGCCTTTCCCATATCGTTTCCCGTGCCGAAAGACAAGTCCGTCACACTGGGAATCGGACGAAGCGTCAAACGGGATGCGGTCCTGGTTCGGGTGCAAACCGACGACGGTCTGACCGGGTGGGGCGAAAGCCATCACGGCCGGTGTCCCGGAGCCATTGCCAAACTGATCGACACCACGATTCAGGAGCTGGTGGTTGGCATGGATGCCATCGACGTTTCCGGGGTGTGGGCCAAGGTTTACAAAATGCAGATAGGCAGCCATGGCATGGGTGCGGCGGCGGCGTTGGCGTTGAGCGGCCTGGATCTTGCCCTGTGGGACATTCGAACCCAGACGGCGGGCATGCCGTTGTGCCAGATGCTGGGCGGGCGCGCACGCCCTGTCAAGGCGTATGCCGGTGGAATTTGCCTGGGTTGGCAAGCGCCGGAATCGCTGGCGCAAGAGGCGCTTTCCTATGTTCAACAAGGCTATAAAGCGCTGAAATTGCGCGTGGGCGATACCGTTCAAAAGGATATCGAGCGCGTGCGCGCCGTGCGTCTGGCCGTGGGCAATGACATTGATCTTCTGGTCGATGCCAACACCAACTATTCGCTCGACGATGTACGTCGCGTCATGCCGGCTTACGACGAGATGGATATTGGATGGCTGGAGGAACCCTTTCCGGCCCACGATGCCGAGCTTTACATTCGCGCGGCCGGCTTGGGCCGCACACCCCTGGCTGCGGGCGAGAACCACTACACGCGTTACGAATTCGATCCGCTCATCAACTCGAAGTCGGTTGGCTTCGTGCAGCCCGACCTGTCAAAAACGGGGGGCATCACCGAAGCACTGAAAATCGCCGCCATTGCCAGTGCGCGAAAACTCAGCGTCAACCCCCATACCTCGGCAACCGCCATCAACATGGCAACATCCATCAGCTTTCTGTGCGGTATCGACAACCCCGGCTACTTCGAAGCCGACCTCACCGCCTACAACCCCTTCCGTGACCACCTGACCGACACCATGCCCTACGTACTCGACGCCAACGGCTGCGTCACCGTCGTTCAAGGCACCGGCATCGGCATCCGCGTCGACGAAACCTTCATCGCCAAACACCCCCTCATCGACGGCCCCTGCTACGTTTAGAGATTGGGGTCAGAGTAAATTTGGGGTCAGAGTAAAAATTTACTCTGACCCCAAATTTACTCTGACCCCGACATCCCTACAAAGCAAGCGCGTAGTTTTGCAGCAGTTTTCCGATGGTGTCGATGCGTTCTTTAAGACGTTCGGTGGGGCCGCCCACGATCAGGGCGTAGCATTCGGTACCGAACCGAAACCCCGCTGCGATGGCGGTGGTGTCGGGTTGATATTCACCAATGGCAACGTGGAAGCCTCGTTTTTGGCCGTCGGTAATAAGTTGTTTTAGATCATCAAGCCGGGTGACGGTTTGCGCCGAGAAGGCTTCCAGTTTCAGCTGCGACAGCACACGATTCTGGTCATCTACAGGCTGAAGCGCCAGTAGGGCGCGTCCGGACGCGGCGCTGTGCATGGGCTTGACCTGCCCGGCATACGCAGAAAACCGCAGCGTTCGATCGGGTTCGACAACGTCGAGATAAAGGACGTGGTTTTCCTCTTGTTTCGCTATTATTGCCGTTTCGCCCGTTTCGTCGCTTATCTTTTGCAGCACGTCGGCCACGAGCGGCAAAATAGGGTCGTGGCGCGTAATGGCCTCGCCCAGATCACGCCAGCGGCGCGTTGGGTAGTACCCTTGGTGTCTGCCCAACCAGTAAACGTACCCCTGGCGTCTCAGTGTTTCCATCAGGGCGTGCCCGCTGGACTTCGGCATGTCCAGCTCGGCGCAAAGCCGAGCCAGGGAGGCTGGTTCGGCGGTTCGGGCAAAAAACTCCAGCACATCAAGAACGCGCAACGCGCTTTTGACGCCCGCCGAATGTGCCGATGTTGTCTCCGATAGTGCCATGCATGCCTCTCTAACAATCATTCTAGTGGCGCAAGTTTACTGGCTCTTGATGCCCGCTGACTCGATCACCTTTTTATACACGTCAAATTCCTGACGCATGAACGATTCAAATTGTGCGGGTGTATTGCCAATGACTTCGAAACCCTGCTGTTCCAGCGCGGCGCGAAATTGCGGTTGTTGGAAAGCTTGGGCAATAGCCGTTTGAATTTTCGTCACAATGGGTGCCGGTGTGCCGTGCGCCGAAACCAAACCATACCAGGAGCCTATAGCCAGTGGTGTATGGCCGCTTTCCGCCAGGGTTGGTATGTTGGGCAACTGGCTGGAGCGGTTCGCCGCCAGCAAGGCCAAAGCATTCACTTTGCCTGCCTGAACCAACGGTATCACCTCAGGCAGGTTTCCCAGCGTAAATGCGACATGCCCGGAAACAACGTCGGCAAGAGCAGGAGCCTGGCCCCTGTAGGGAACGTGGGTGGCATCCATGGAAATAGCGCCTTTGAGCATTTCGCCACCAAGATGCGACATGGTGCCGTTACCCCCGGAGGAGTAATTCACGCCATCGGGTTTCTCCCTGGCGTACGTGGCCAGGTCGCGAATCGACTTGACGGGCAGCGAAGCACTGGCTGTGACGACATAAGGAACGGTTGCAAGCAGACTGACCGGAGTGAAACTTGTGAACGTGTCGTACGGTATGTCGTTTCGCAATAAGGGGTTGGCAACGAAGCTGTTGGCAACGACGCCCAGTGTGTAGCCGTCGGGCACGGATTTGGCTACTGCGCTCAATCCGATCATGCCGCTTGCTCCCGCGCGATTGTCTACCACCACCGGGTGTGCCCAGCGTTCGCTCAACTGTTGTGCCAGTTGGCGAGCCAGGCTGTCCATACTTCCCCCGACCGGGAAGGGCACGATGATACGTACGGGCTTGTCGGGGTAGTTTTGGGCTGGATCAGACTGCGCTTTCGCAGGGTTTAGTGCAGTTAGTCCCGCGCACAGCAGACTGAGTGTTACGACCAGCGTTCGTTTCATTTCATTGCTCCTTTGAAAAAAGTGGTTTGCTTTGACTCTAAATTTTGCTCTGACCCCAATTCTGCTCTGACCCCAATCTTGCTCTGACCCCAATCTCGCGATCTGGCAATTGGGCTGGGCTTTGGTGGGGGTTTCTTGACGTTTGGTTTTGGGGTGTTTTAAACTGTTCCTTCTTGTGAATGAATGTTCGCATACAAGAATTTGATTGTCGAGTGGTTTTCGCAAGCCGGCAGGTCGGTGTGCGGTTGTTTCAGGGGATGGAGGTGACGGTGTCAGGTAGCAAGCAATCGTCCAATGGCGATTCAGGTTCGGGCGTTATGTCGGAAGACGAGGCGTTGCCCTGGTTGGGTGTCGTTTCTGAGCAGGATTTGGCGGTGTATCGCGAGGCCGGGTTCGGTGCCCGCTTCAAAGGCGAGATTCGTCCGGCTTTGCTGGTGATTGATGTTCAGTACCGGTCGGTCGGGCATGATCGTTTACCCATCATGGAGTCGATCAAGCGCGAATACGCCACCAGCTGCGGGCTGTACGGGTGGCGTGCCATTCCCCATATTGCGCGGCTCATCGCCGCGTTTCGCGAGCGTAATCTTCCCATCGTGTTTCCCCATGTGGCCGTCAAGAAGCAGCACAACGGGCAGCGCTTTGCCGACAAGGTGCCGGCGATCATGTCGATTCCCCCGCAGGGCTACGAAATGGTCAGGGAATGCGCCCCGGGGCCGAACGATATTTTGCTTCCCAAGCATCATGCGAGTGCATTTTTTGGTACGCCTCTGATCACCCATCTGATCAACCTCGATGTCAACTGTGTCGTGATCACGGGAACGACGACCAGCGGGTGTGTGCGTGCCTCGACAGTGGATGCCTCGTCGTTTGGGTATCACGTCATTGTTCCGCACGACGCGGTGTTCGATCGTTCGCAGACCTCGCATGCCGTGAATTTGTTCGATATGCACAGCAAGTACGCCGATGTCATGTCAACGGCAGAAGTCATCGACGCATTGCCCGCCGTTCACGCGGTGCAGAAATAAGCCGCCGGAAATTCGTAACGTTAGCGCCACAGGAAGGAAAGACAGAATGTCGGATAAGAAGCACGTATTGATTGCCGGCGGGGGCATTGGTGGATTGACGGCGGCGCTGGCGTTGTTGCGCCGCGGTTTTGACGTTTCGGTGTTTGAGCAGGCGCCCGAGCTGAAAGAAATCGGTGCGGGTGTGCAGCTAGGCCCCAATGGCGTGCGGGTGTTGTTTGAGCTGGGGCTGAAAGAGCCGGCCATGCGGCTGGGTGTGGATGCCCAGGCCAAAGAAGTACGTGTCTGGAATACGGGTAAAACGTGGCCCTTGTTCAATTTGGGCCAAGAGTCGCTACAGCGCTACGGCTTTCCCTATCTGATGATGCATCGCGCCGATTTACATCGCATGCTGCTGGATGAAATTGTGCGTTTGAAGCCTGATGCCTGCATTATCAACAGCCGGGCCAAGGGTTTTGAGCAAAGGGACAACGAGGTTACGTTGCTGCTCGACGATGGCCGGCAATTCCGGGGCGATGTTCTGGTGGGGGCCGACGGCTTGCATTCCGCCATCCGGAAAACATTGTTTGGCCCTGATCAGCCCCGTTTCACCGGCGGCTGCTGCTGGCGGGGAATTATTGAAACCGCGCGTCTGCCGGAACATTTACGTCGCCCCGTCGGGGTTAACTGGATAGGCCCGAATGGCCACGTAATTCTTTACCCGCTTCGTGCCGGCCAGTTACTGAATTTTGTGGGCCATGTCGAGCGTGATAACTGGGCGGGCGAGTCCTGGACCGAAAAAGGCAGCCCCGATGAATTGCGAGCCGATTACGAGGGGTGGCATGGCGATATTCAAACCATCGTCAGCGCCGTCGAGATCCCGTACAAATGGGCGCTGTTTTTACGCGAACCGTTGCCGGTCTGGTCGGTGGGCCGGGTGACCCTGCTGGGCGATGCCTGTCACGCCACGCTGCCGTATCTGGCGCAGGGAGCCAATATGGCTATCGAGGACGGCATGGTGCTGGCCCGGGCATTGGCGCAAATTGACAATACCCAGGAAGCCCTGGTGCGGTATCAGAACGCCCGAGTGCAACGCACAACGCAAATTGTCAGAAAGTCTTCCGAGAATCTGGGACGTTTTCACAACCATGCGCTGCTTGATCCGGCGACGGCGGATGACTATGTGAACTCGGAGTGGGCCTCGGACAAGATTCGTGATCGTTATGAATGGATTTTGTCGTACGACGCGGTGAATGTTCCGATCTAGCGGCTTACGTATCAGCTTTTGCGTTTCACCCACCGAAGCAATTTGTTTTCCCATTATCTGAACAGGAGTTCAACCATGAATTTGATTAAAAAGGTGCTGGTTACCACGGCCCTGGTGGCAACCGCCGGTGTGGCGGCGGCCGGCAATGGTCCCAACGGTTATCCGAATGAACCC
>JBFWLP010000081.1:0-14501 GCA_050252075.1 Burkholderiaceae bacterium
GCCGGCCTGCGGCGTGCCTACGCGGCGCCAACGGGGAAAATAAGGGGTAGACATGGTTTTGCTTGCGCCTTTTTTATGGAGTGTTTTCAGGGAAATTCATGCTGGCGAAAGTTTACGTGGGCCGACAGTTCACGGGCAATAACTATCTTCGATAGAATCTGTCTATTCCTTTAAAAATTACGTATTTCAGTGCTCGCAACCATGAAAACAACCCACTTCTGGCTCATTCGTCACGGGGAAACCGAATGGAATGCCGTTCGACGCCTGCAAGGCTGGCTCGACATCCCCTTGAGCAACCGCGGTGTTGAACAGGCGGAACGGCTTGCCCGCTTTCTGCGATCGGGATCATTCGAACACACTATGGATGCAATCGTCAGCAGCGACCTGAGCCGCGCGTACGATACCGCCGTGCGTGCAACCCAGCACATGGGGCTGCTTATCGAGCGCCACCCCAGTTTGCGTGAGCGCAGCTACGGCATTTACGAAGGCGAAGACTGGAACTTGCTGAACGGGCGGGATCCCGAACGTCCTCATGTCAACTTCCGCGACCTTCATCAGCCTGTCGAGGGCGGCGAATCGCTGGCTGTTTTCGCGCAGCGCATTCAAAACGCCTTCGAGAACCTTGCTCGCAAGCACCCGAACCAGAACCTCATGGTGTTCGCTCATGGCGGCGTCATTGATATTGCGTGGCGCCGAACCAACAATGTCCCTTTCGACATGCCCCGCCCGTCACCCATCGTGAACACCAGCATCAACCAGTTCCTGATTACCGATGACGGGCAATGGCGCGAAGTGAGCTGGGGCCAGACACTGCACCTTGAAGACGATGCGCTGGACGACGTAATGTAGTAAGCGGGCAGCGGCTTATTCCGTGACCGGACAGCCGCTTATCCGATGGTCGGGCTGCGGGGTTTGCGCTTGCGTTTCGCCGCAAACCGGTCGTACAAGCCATTCGGAACCCGCGCCAGCAAGGCGGCCACCCATCCCATTTGCCACGGAATCACCCGGTACGACACCCCTTTGCCAATGGCGTTTGCCGCCTGCCGGGCAAAGGCTTCCACCGGCATTAAAAACGGCATGCGGTAAGGGTTTTGCGCCGTCATCGGGGTTTTGATGAAACCCGGCGCGATCGTGACCACCTTCACCCCGGTTCCGGACAATTCCACACGCAGACTTTCGCAGTAGGTTTTGACGGCGGCTTTCGAGGCGCTGTAGGCGCCCGCGCCGGGCAGCCCGCGCACGGCGGCGACGCTGGCAATTCCCACCAGCCGCCCGCTGCCGCGGGCTTTCATTGATGCGATGAAAGGTTCGAAGGTGGCGACGGTGGCCAGTACATTCGTGTCGATGATTGCCTGAAAAACACGAAAATCATCCAGCTCTTCGGTCAGGGTTCCGGCGCTGATACCCGCACTGGCAATCACGGTATCGACCGGGCCATGCGCCAGAAAATCGCCGGCGGCGTGATGCAGCGCCTGGCGATCGCGCACATCGAAACAATAAATGTGGTGATTTCCCGGCAACTGCTTTGCCAGCTGTTCCAGCGCATCGCGGCGGCGGCCCGCCAGCCCCAGCTGCGCCCCCTGACGGGCGTAAAAAGAGGCCAGCGCGGCCCCTATGCCGCTGCTGGCCCCGGTGATGAACACACGCTGCACCCCGGCGCGCCCGGCCTATGTTGCCTGCAGCGAGGCGTGCAGATCCTGAAGTGAATACACCTTCAGGCCCGCCCCCTGGCGAATGTACTGCATACCTTCAACGGCCGCCCGCGCACCCGCAATGGTCGTGAAGAACGTCACACGCGCTGCCAGCGCATGGGTGCGAATCTGGCGGGAATCGGCGATTGCGTTGCGGCGTTCCTCGACCGTGTTGATGACCAGTGAAATTTCACCGTTCTTGATCATATCCACGATATGCGGCCGCCCTTCGGTAACCTTGTTGACCACCTGAACCGTAATGCCGGCCGCCTGGATGGCGGCCGCGGTGCCGCGGGTGGCCACAAGCTTGAAGCCCAGGGCATCAAGGCCGCGCGCCACCTCGACCGCACGAGGCTTGTCTTGCGCCTTGACACTGATGAATGCCGTACCCGAATTGGGTAATACCACGCCGGCAGCCAGCTGCGATTTCACAAAGGCTTCGCCAAAGCTTTCACCTACCCCCATGACTTCGCCGGTCGACTTCATTTCCGGCCCCAGAATCGTGTCGACGCCCGGGAACTTCACGAAGGGGAACACAGCCTCTTTCACGGAATAGTAGGCCGGGGAAATTTCGCGCGTGACGCCTTGCTCGGCAAAGGTTTTGCCGGCCATGGCCCGAGCGGCAATTTTTGCCAGCTGCAAGCCGGTGGCCTTTGAAACATAAGGTACCGTGCGCGATGCCCGCGGATTCACCTCGAGCACGTAGACCTCGCCGTCCTGGATGGCGAACTGGACGTTCATGAGCCCTTTCACGTTCAGTGCGCGGGCCATGAGCTCGGTCTGGCGGCGAATCTCGGCGATGGCTTCATCGGACAAAGAGTACGGCGGCAGACTGCAGGCCGAATCGCCCGAATGCACCCCCGCCTGTTCAATGTGTTCCATCACACCGCCTATGAACACCGTATCGCCGTCGGCCAGGCAGTCGACATCGACCTCGGTGGCGTTGTTCAGAAAGTGATCCAGAAGCACCGGGGAGTCGTTGCTGACTTTCACGGCCTCGCGCATGTAGCGTTCCAGATCGGCCTGCTCGTGAACGATCTCCATGGCCCGCCCCCCCAGCACATAGCTGGGTCGAACCACCAGCGGGTAGCCGATCTCGGAGGCCAGCGCCAGCGCCTCGCCCTCGGTACGCGCGGTACGGTTCGGCGGCTGACGCAAGCCCAGCTTGTTCAGCAGTTTCTGGAAGCGTTCGCGGTCTTCCGCAATATCGATGGATTCGGGGCTGGTGCCGATAATGGGCACCCCGTTGGCCTCCAGTGCGCGGGCCAGCTTCAGGGGCGTTTGGCCGCCATATTGCACGATCATGCCCACCGGCTGCTCTTTGTGCACGATCTCCAGCACATCTTCAAGCGTCAGCGGCTCGAAGTACAGGCGATCCGAAGTGTCGTAGTCGGTGGACACCGTTTCGGGGTTGCAATTCACCATAATGGTTTCATAGCCGTCATCGCGCAGTGCCAGCGCCGCATGCACACAGCAGTAGTCGAACTCGATGCCCTGCCCGATGCGATTCGGACCGCCGCCCAGAACGATGATTTTCTTGCGATCCGAAGGCTGCGACTCACACTCTTCTTCGTACGTGGAATACATATACGCCGTACGGGTGGCAAACTCGGCGGCGCAGGTATCGACGCGCTTGTACACCGGGCGCACACCCATCTGGTGACGCTGTTTGCGGACTTCGGACTCGGAAGTGTCGAGCAAGAAGGCCAGGCGACGATCGGAAAAGCCGCGACGCTTCAGTTGCCACATCGTGTCGCGGTCGAGGTCGGCCAGCGTGCGCTGTTCGAGTGCCAGCTCGATATCGACGATATCCTTGATTTGCGCCAGGAACCAGGGATCAATGCTGGTCAGTGCGTGAACCTCGTCGAGCGTGAAACCTTGGGCAAAGGCATCGCCCACGTACCAGATGCGTTCAGGCCCCGGCTCCCCGAGCTCAACCTGCAGCTTTTCACGGTCGGTGGTCTTCTGGTTCAGGCCGTCTACGCCCACTTCCAGGCCACGCAGGGCCTTCTGGAAAGACTCCTGGAAGGTACGGCCAATGGCCATGACCTCGCCCACCGACTTCATTTGCGTGGTCAGGCGGGAATCGGCCTGCGGGAATTTTTCGAAGGCAAAACGCGGAACCTTGGTGACCACGTAATCGATGGACGGCTCGAACGACGCCGGCGTCGCCCCTCCGGTGATCTCGTTCTTGAGCTCGTCGAGCGTGTAGCCCACGGCCAGGCGCGCCGCCACCTTGGCGATGGGGAACCCCGTCGCCTTGGAGGCCAGCGCCGACGAACGCGACACGCGCGGATTCATTTCGATGACGATCATGCGGCCGTTCTCGGGGTTGACCGCAAACTGAACGTTCGACCCGCCGGTGTCCACGCCGATTTCCCGCAACACCGCGATCGATGCATCACGCATGATCTGATATTCTTTATCGGTGAGCGTCTGGGCGGGCGCCACGGTGATGGAGTCGCCCGTGTGCACGCCCATGGGGTCAAGGTTTTCAATGGAGCACACGATAATGCAGTTGTCGGCCTTATCGCGAACGACCTCCATTTCGAACTCTTTCCAGCCCAGCAGCGACTCTTCGATCAGCAGCTCGTTGGTGGGCGAGGCTTCCAGACCCCGGCGGCAGATGCTTTCAAACTCTTCGCCGTTGTAGGCAATGCCGCCCCCGGAGCCCCCCATGGTGAAGCTTGGGCGAATAACCACCGGGAAGCCCGAGGTGCCCACCAGCTCGGCGATACGCCGCTGCACGTCCCACGCCTCGTCCATGGAATGCGCCACGCCCGATTTGGCCGATTCCAGGCCGATGGAATCCATGGCCTGCTTGAATTTCTGGCGGTCTTCGGCTTTCTCGATGGCGTGTTCGTTGGCCCCGATGAGCTCGACCCCGTGTTTGGCAAGCACACCGTGGCGAACCAGATCGAGTGCGCAGTTCAGCGCCGTCTGGCCACCCATGGTGGGCAGCAGGGCGTCGGGCTTCTCGCGCTCGATGATCTTTTCCACCGCTTCCCAGGTGATGGGCTCGATGTAGGTGACATCGGCGGTTTCCGGATCGGTCATGATGGTGGCGGGATTGCTGTTCACCAGAATGGTGCGAAAACCGTCGGCTTTCAGCGCTTTGCAGGCCTGCGCGCCGGAGTAATCGAATTCGCAAGCCTGACCAATAATGATCGGGCCGGCGCCGATGATAAGTATGCTTTGAATGTCTGTACGCTTTGGCATGATGTGGCTTTATTGTTTTCCGGCCATTAGGCTGATGAATTTGTCGAACAGCACGACGATATCGTGCGGGCCGGGACTGGCTTCCGGATGACCCTGGAAACAGAAAACCGGCGCGTCGGTCAGCTCGATACCCTGCAAGGTACCGTCGAACAGCGACACGTGCGTAACGCGAACGTTAGCGGGCAGGCTGTCAACGTCGACCATGAAGCCGTGATTCTGGCTGGTAATGAACACCCTGCCCGTGGCAAGGTCTTGAACCGGATGGTTCGCCCCGTGATGGCCGGTCTTCATTTTGACGGTCTTGCCGCCCAGGCCCAGACCGATGATCTGATGGCCCAGGCAAATGCCGAACAGGGGAATCTTGTGCTCGATGGCCGCCTTGCAGGCATTGATGGCGTAGTCACACGGTTCCGGATCCCCGGGACCGTTCGACAGGAAAAGGCCGTCGGGCTCCATGGCCAGGACGTCGTGGATGGGCGTTTGCGCCGGCACCACGGTAACGCGGCAGCCGCGATCGGCCAGCAGGCGCAGGATATTGGTTTTGATACCGTAGTCGTAGGCAACCACATGGTAGGGCGAGGTGTCGGGCCGGCTGAAACCCTGCCCCAGTTGCCAGGTACCTTCGGTCCATTGGGCCGAGGCTTTCAGCGACACCACCCGCGCCAGGTCTTGCCCCGACATGCCCGGAAACGCGCGCGCAAGCTCAAGTGCGCGCTGCGCATCGTTGCCCACCATGATGCACGCGCCCTGGGCACCGCCCTCGCGCAGAATGCGGGTGAGCTTGCGGGTGTCTACACCCGAGATAGCCACAATGCCCTGCGCTTTCAGGTAGTCGGGCAACGACTGGGTGGAACGGAAATTTGAGACACGCAACGAACAATCGCGAACGACCAGTCCGGCGGCATGAATGCGCGACGACTCGACATCTTCGGGATTGACGCCGGTATTCCCGATATGCGGATACGTCAGCGTGACAATCTGGCCACTGTAGCTGGGGTCGGTCAGGATTTCCTGATACCCCGTCATGGCCGTGTTGAAAACAATTTCGGCGACGCTTTGACCATCGGCGCCGATTGAGACACCCTTGAAGATGGTACCGTCTGCCAATGCGAGAATAGCTGGAGGAGCCGAGACTGACTCCGGAAAAAGTGACGGCAGCACTGTATACCCCGATTTCTGAATTGAATAATTAAACCTTCCTATTATACCTTGAGACCGGCAGGGGCTCGGTCGCTTCGGCCTGTCAGGCGGCGCAGAAAGGCTCGTGTCATAATCAGCACAGAAACACACTTCCTTAATCTGATCATCCACTTACAACCCCATTCACACACCATGTCCAGCCAACTCGACTCTCTTCGCCAGTACACCACAGTGGTTGCAGACACCGGCGACTTCGAAAGCCTGCGCCGGTACCAGCCCACCGACGCCACCACCAACCCGTCGCTGATTCTGAAAGCGGTGCAGAAACCCGAAAACGCGGCGCTGGTACAGAAGGTGATTGCCGACCACAAGCACGCGACCAGCGCGCAGTTGCTCGATCACCTGCTGGTGGCATTCGGCTGCGAGATTCTGAACATCATTCCCGGACGAGTCTCAACGGAAGTGGATGCCCGGCTGTCGTTCGACACCCAGGCCAGCGTCGAGCGCGCACGGCAGATCATCGGCATGTACGAGCGGGCGGGCGTGGAACGTGAACGGGTACTGATCAAGCTGGCCTCTACCTGGGAAGGCATTCAGGCCGCGCGCCTGCTGCAGGCCGACGGCATACGCTGCAACATGACCCTGCTGTTCAGCCTGCCCCAGGCGCTGGCCTGCGCACAAGCAAGGGTGCAACTCATATCACCGTTCGTCGGGCGCATTTACGACTGGCACAAGAAAGCCGCGGGCGCCCAGTGGAATGAACAGCAAAGCAGCGGCATCGCCGATCCCGGTGTGCTGTCGGTCACACGTATCTACAACTATTACAAGGCCTATGATATTGCCACCGAAATCATGGGCGCCAGCTTTCGCAATGTGGGGCAAATCATCGCACTGGCCGGCTGTGACCTGCTGACCATCAGCCCGGAACTGCTCGAACAACTTGAAAGCGCCGCCGTGCCGGTCGAGCGCCGACTCGACCCCGATATCGCGCGCGAGCAGGCGCCCGAGTGGCAGGCCAGCAATGAAATCACGTTCCGTACCGAGCTGAACCAGGACGCAATGGCCACGGAAAAACTGGCCGAAGGCATTCGCGCCTTTGCCGCCGACGGCGTGAAACTCGACGCGATTATTCAACAGGTCAAAGAAAACCTGGGCGCCAGGTAGCCGCAACGGCTGCAGGCAACCCAACGCAAGGGCACGCCCCCCTTGGGGCGTCAGGGCGTGGCCGGACGGCTGAACGACAGGCCGGCGGACGCCAGCACAGCCTTGCCTCGCCCTTGCGCCTTGGCCTCGTACATGGCCATATCGGCGGCCAGCATCAACGCCTGGACTCGCAGGCCGTGTTGCGGATACAACGCCACACCGACACTGACCGAAACCTGCACACACACCCCTTCCAGGTCGAAGGGTTGGGCGATCGCCGCGCAAACCTTGTCGGCCAACTGCATTGCAACATCGGCCGACCCCGTGTCGCTCAGCAAAACGGTGAACTCATCGCCGCCCAGCCGGGCAACCGTGTCTTTGGCGCGCAGTGTGCTGCGCAGCCGATGCCCGACCTGCCCCAGCAAAATATCACCCACGGCATGCCCGTGGGTGTCGTTCACCGGTTTGAAATGGTCGAGGTCCAGAAACAGCAAGGCAAACTGATGGGAACTGCGCTCGACTTTGCGCAACAACATTTCCAGTTGTTCGATAAATTCGC
The DNA here is from genome assembly GCA_050252075.1 of Burkholderiaceae bacterium. Classification (GTDB taxonomy): domain Bacteria; phylum Pseudomonadota; class Gammaproteobacteria; order Burkholderiales; family Burkholderiaceae_B; genus JAAYGT01. The sequence continues at coordinate 7,753 of JBFWLP010000081.1, forward strand.
GCCGGTTGACCAGGCCGGTAACGGTATCGAACCGGGCAAGATGGGTAATTTCAGCCTCAAGGCGGCGGTTCTCGGTGATATCGTTGTTATACCCCGTGCAGACGACCGTGCCATCAGGCTGCAATTGCGGTAAATCGCGTGACTCGGCCCACAGCACCCGCCCGTCGGGATGCACCATGCGAAACACGCTATGCCACGAACGCATGGCGCGCAGCGCGTCGAGCGACTCGTCGAGCACCTTTTGCCTGTCGTCGGGGTGAATAAGGTTCAGCAAGGTATCGGGGTTGCCCAGAATACTGGCAACGGACAGGCCGAAACGCTCGGTAACGCTGTCGCTGATAAACGTGAAGCGCCACCCCCCGGTTTTGGGATCAAACACAATCTGATAAACAAATCCCGGCAAAAACCGGGAAATGGTTTGAAGCTGCAGCACCTGGTTCTGCCGCCAGCTGACGTCACGCGCTGTGAGCAGCAGGTTGCTTTGCCGGCCGGGCAAAGCGATGTCGTTAATGTGGACCTCCCACGACCGCTCGCCCGACAAGGTGGTAAAGGTGTGCTCGATAAATTGCGGCTGTCCGGTGGACCGGCAACGCATCAGGGCCTGAACCAGCAAGACCGCCTGCGCATCGGGCAAAAGATCGTAGGGGGTTTTGCCCAGAACTTGCTGCGGATTCAGCCCCAGTTCACTGAAAAACCGTGTGTTGACGTGGCGATAGCGATATGTTTGCCCGCTGTCATCGGCCTGGAGGACAGCCAGCACATTCGGAGACGCATTAAAGCAGGCCTGAAAAATATCCATGCATGAGAACCCGCTGCGGCAAGGCCACGACGCTTAGATTTTCTCGGTTTCGCCGGCCTTGGGTCGCCATGCCAGCAGTTTGTCTTCGACAAACGTGACCAGAGCGTCGAGCGCCAGCGCGAACAGTGTGAGCACAACAATGCCTGCAAACACTGTGTTGACATCGAGAGTGCCCTCGGCCTGCAGGATAAGGTAGCCCACTCCGCTTGCCGAACCCAGGTATTCCCCCACGACCGCGCCCACGAAAGCCAGCCCCACCGAGGTATGCAGGCTGGAAAACACCCAGCTGGTGGCCGACGGAATATACACGTAACGAAGCAACTGCTTGCGATTGGCTCCGAGCATGCGAGCATTGTCAAGCAGCGTGGAGCTGACCTCGCGGACCCCCTGGTAGACGTTGAAGAACACAATGAAGAACACCAGCGTGACCGCCAGAGCAACCTTGGACCAGATACCCAGGCCGAACCACATGCCGAAAATGGGTGCCAGAATGACCCTGGGCATGGAATTGGCGGCGGTAATGTAGGGGTCGAGCAAGGCACTGGCCCCGGGAGACAGACCCAGCCACAAACCGAAGGCCAGACCGGCGAGCGTGCCAATGACGAACGCCAGCAGCGTTTCGGAAAGCGTGATCCCCAGATGGTGGTAGATATCGGCATTGGTGACAAACCATGCCCAGATCACTTTGGCGACTTCGAGGGGCTGGCCGAAAAAGAACGCTATATCGCGATCCCGCGACGCAAAATGCCACACCAGCAGCACAATGACCAACAACAGCACTTGCCAGAACCGCAAGGCCATGGAATTTGATTTCTTGTTTGTCGACATATCAGACCCGCTTCTGTTGGGCGTAACCCTTCAAGACCTCTTCGCGCAGAACATCCCAGATGGCTGAATGCAGCTCGACAAACCGGGGATTGGTTCGCACCTCGGCGACATCGCGAGGCCGTTGCAGATCGATCGTGAATTCGCCGATGGGATGGGTTGCCGGCCCGGCCGACAACACCACCACCCGATCGCTCATGGCAATGGCTTCGTCAAGGTCGTGCGTAATGAACAGCACGGCTTTGCGTTTGGCCATCCAGAGTTCAAGCACTTCGTTTTCCATGAGCTGGCGCGTCTGGATGTCGAGTGCCGAAAACGGCTCGTCCATGAGAATGATGTCTGGATCGCGGATGAGCGTCTGGGCCAGCATGGTGCGCTTGCGCATACCGCCTGACATCTGGTGGGGATAGCGGTCTTCGAACCCCCCCAGACCCACGCGTTTCATCCATTCCCGCCCCTGGGCGTTGGCCTGGGCGGCCGGAACCCCGGCGAACTCCAGACCCGCCGTAATGTTGGACAAGGCACTGCGCCAGGGCATGAGCGCCTCGCCCTGAAACATGTAACCCGCCCGCTGGTTCACCCCCGACAAGGGCTCGCCGAATACCGTGACATTGCCCGAGGAGGGCGCCAGCAAACCGGCACCCACATTCAGCAGGGTGGACTTGCCGCAGCCGGTGGGCCCGACGACGGAAACGAACTCGCCGGGCGCGACACGGATGGTGGCGTCTTTGACTGCAGTGTAGGAACCGGCGCCGTCGCGGGATGCGAAAGTGCAGGTGATGTTTTCAAGAGAGAGCGCGGAGACGTCAGGCATTCGGGTATTTCTCGTTGGCCTTGTTGACAAAATCATTGGTCCAGACTTTGGAAAGATCGATCTTGGACGCATCGAAGTTGGGCACAAACGCCGCCAGCGACTTCAGCGCCGTTGCAGGGCCGTCGTCGGCAACACGGCCGTCGGGCGACAGGGCTTCCTTGTTGCCCTTCAGGGCCAGTTTGTACAAATCGGGATCGCCCAGCAGGTAGCCTTCGGGAACAACCTTGGCGATTTCATCGGGTGATGCCGCCTGGATCCATTTGTCGGCGCGAACGATGGCATTGGCCAGCGCCTGGGCGACATTGGGCTTGGTATCGAGAAACTCTTGCGACGTATACAGGCAGCCGGAAGGCATGTTCCCGCCGAAAATGGCTTTCGTATCTTTGATGGTGCGCGTGTCGGCCACCACGGTGACGGCGTCTTCCTTGACCAGCGTGCTGATGACCGGATCAAGGTTGGCCATGGCATCGATCTGGCCGGTGCGCATTGCGGTAATGGCCCCGGCACCCGCCCCGACCCCGACAAAAGATACATCGCTAGGCTTGAGGCCGTGCTGGGCAAGGAAGAAGCTGGCCATCATGTTGGTTGAAGAACCCGGGGCCGTCACACCGATTTTCTTGCCTTTCAGGTCGGCGGGTGATTTGTAGTCGGGCATGGTTTTCTTGGAAACCGCCAGCACGATCATGGGCGCGCGGCCCTGCTGGGCGAAAGCCCGGTAAAACTGGCCCTTGGACTGCAGGTTGATGGTGTGCTCGAACGCACCCGAAACGACATCGGCGCTGCCGCCCACGACCGCCTGCAAGGCTTTCGAGCCGCCGGCAAAATCAATGACCTTGGCGTTCAGGCCTTCGTCTTTGAAATACCCGTTGATATCGGCGATAGACAGCGGCAGGTAGTAAATGAGCGCCTTGCCACCCACAGCGATGGTAACGTCTTTGGTTTCGAGTGACTGGGCGCGGACGATGGCTGGCGCAGAAAGCGTAGCGCCGGCCACGCCTGCCAGTTTGAGCAGGTCACGGCGAGAGAGTTGCATGAGTGGGCCTCCGGGTAATTTGAATTTATTTGTGGCGTAACCGGCCGTGTGCTCGCGGCGCACGGCGGGAATTCTGATCTTAGCGTAAACCGGAGCGCTTGTTTATGAGGGGAAGCACTAGCACAAAAAGTTACAAACTGCTCCGCCGCTCCATGAGAGCCCAGGCAATGGTGCCTGCGTCAACGTATTCCAGCTCGCTGCCCGCCGGCACACCACGGGCAAGGCGCGACACCTTCAGGCCGCGTGCGCGCATCAGCTCCGACAAATAATGGGCGGTGGTCTCGCCTTCCGCCGTGAAATTGGTGGCCAGGATCACTTCCTGCACCTGACCGTCGCAAGCCCGCTCAAGCAAGCGATCGAAGGCCAGCTGTTTGGGCCCCACCCCTTCGAGCGGTGCCAGACGCCCCATCAGCACATAGTAAAGCCCCCGGTAACCATGGCTGGATTCGATCATGTTCTGATCGGCGGGCGTTTCCACGACGCACAGCAGCGAAGGGTCGCGACGCGTGCTCACGCAGGTGGAACACACGGCGTCGTCGGAAAAACTGTTGCACCGGCTGCACCGGCGAAGATCGCTGATGGCCTGGGACAAGGCCCGGCTAAGCTGCTCGGCACCGGTGGTATCGTGTTGCAATAAATGATAGGCCATACGCCTGGCCGAACGCACCCCCACCCCGGGCAAACGGCGCAAGGCGTCGATCAGTGCCCTTAAAGGTTCGGGCTCAGGCAGTACCGGATCCATTTCCAGCCAGGCGGTTTAAAACGGAAGTTTCATACCGGGCGGCAGCGGCATGCCGGCGGTCACCGATGCCATTTTCTCCTGCGAGGTTGTCTCGGCCTTGCGCAAGGCATCGTTGAAGGCGGCGGCAACCAGATCTTCGAGCATATCTTTGTCGTCAGCCAGCAGCGAGGGGTCGATGGTGACCCGCTTGACATCATGGCGGCAGCTCATGCTGACCTTGACAAGACCGCCACCGGACGCGCCCTCAACCACGATATCGGCCAGCGCTTCTTGCGCCTTTTTCATATTCTCTTGCATCTGCTGCGCCTGACGCATCAGACCGGCGATTTGTCCTTTCATCATGGTGTCTTATTCCTGAAAATTGGGGAGAAAAGCATGGAAAACCACATTGTAGTCGCGGATTTGCAGCCAGGTTTCAGGCTGCATCACGGCGCAGGCCGGGGCGGATGCTGTCGGCGATGACGCGCGCGTCAAAGTGTTTGATCAGCGTCAAGACGAAAGGATCCGTCTGCACCGCTTGCTCGGCCTGCTGCTGCAACGCCGCGCGCTGCGCCTGAGCAACGGCATGGGCCGTATCGTCGCCGGTTGAGCCCCAGTCGACATGCAATTGCACCACCGTACCGAAATGCTCCGACAAGACAGTGCACAAGCGCGACTGCGCCGAGGTTTCCGCCAAGGTTCGTATCGCCACCCGTAGCCGCACCCGGTTACCGTCCAGGCCCACCCACTCGCTCTGCCTGGCCAGTTCAGCGGCCAGGCCGGTGACCGGCAACTGCGCGGCCAGTGCCGGCCAGTCTTTGGCCGTCATTTTTGCCAGACGCGGCAGGTGTCCCTTGCCGCGCACCGGCGAAGGGGTGGGCGTCGGCAACGCGGCGGCATCGAGTTCCAAGGGTGCGTAACCCGCCGCTTCGTCGTCGTCGGGAATATAACCTTCGAAATGAAACGCCGAGTCGTCGAATTCGGGCTCATCGGCCTGAAGCGCAGGAGCATCGGTCTGAAGCGCAGGCGCATCGGGCTCAGGCACAGGAACGTCGTTCGACGATATTATTGCTTGCGTGGACCGGGAAGGCGGCGTCGGTGGCGCCATTGCGCTAGCCTGTGATGGCGCCGGATCATCCCAAGGCGCCGGATCCGGATCGGCGTCAGACTCAGGCGCAGTAGCGGGCGACGCATCGGCATGGCCGGAAGGACCAGACGGACCAGACGGACCAGACGGACCAGACGGACCAGAAGGACCAGAAGGACCGGAAGGATCAGAAGGGTCTGCGGGATCAGGCAACATACCGGCGGGAACAAGAGCCAGCATGCGCAAGCATGCCATCACAAACCCGGCATATTCATCGGGCGCCAGCGAGAGCTCTTGCCGGCTGTGAACCGCAACGGAATAAAAGAGCTGCACGACATCGGCAGGCATAACCTGCGCCAGCGCCGCAATGGATTCTGTCAGCGGGTCGTCGGACGGCAACGCACCAGGCACCCGCTGCGCAATCGCAATACGCGACAGCAAGGTGGCGACATCGGCCAGAGCTCGCGCATAGGAAAAACCCCGCACAGCCAACTGGTCGGCCACCGACAACACGGCCTTCGCGTCGCCAAAGGCCAGCGCCTGCAGCAAATGCACCAGATGGGTTTGGTCAATGGTGCCCAACATGCCCTGAACGGCATCGAGCGTAAGATTGCCGGCACTGTAGGCGATGGCCTGGTCTGTCAGTGAAAGGGCATCGCGCATGGAACCGGACGCCGCCTGCGCCAGCAGGCGCAACGCCGGAACCTCGAAAGGCATGCCCTCGTCGGCAAGCACCTGACCCAGGTGGCCCACAATGGCCTCACCCGTCATTTGCTTCAGATTGAATTGCAGACAACGCGACAGCACGGTGACCGGGATTTTCTGCGGATCGGTCGTGGCCAGAATGAACTTGACGTGGGGTGGAGGCTCTTCAAGCGTTTTGAGCATGGCGTTGAACGCGTGCCCGGTGAGCATGTGAACCTCGTCGATCATGTAGACCTTGAAACGACCTGCGCTGGGCGAGTAAACCGCCTGTTCAAGCAACTGGGTCATTTCATCGACCCCGCGGTTCGACGCGGCATCGAGCTCGACATAATCGACAAACCGGCCCGCATCAATTTCCGTACAGGCCTTGCAGGTGCCGCAGGGCGTTGCGGTGATACCGGTTTCGCAATTGAGCGACTTGGCCAGCAACCGCGAGAGTGTGGTTTTTCCGACACCGCGTGTGCCCGTAAACAGCCAGGCATGGTGCAGCCGCTGTGTGGACAGCGCGTGTGTAAGAGCCCGAACCACATGGTCCTGGCCGACAAGGGTGTCAAACGAACGTGGTCGCCATTTACGCGCCAGTACCAGATATGTCATGCGGAGTAGGCCTGTGACAAACAAGAAGGCGAGCCTGACTTCGGCACTGATTCTGAGCGACTATGGCTGCTTCGTTCCCGACCTGACCAGGTTCACCGCCGAACCATGCGAAGGGGCCCGCCGACTGGAAGTTTAACAGGAGTTGCCAACCCTTGCCTAAGCGTCGGC
>JBFWLP010000082.1:0-14465 GCA_050252075.1 Burkholderiaceae bacterium
TTGTCCCTAAGCCATTGCGAGAAGCTTGCCGATGTGGCAACAGCGCTTCGCATGGGCTATCTGGTCATTCGAGGCGATGGCATGCTGCGGCTGGATATTCCGCTCGATGTCATCGAAGACGACGACAGCGTTGTGCGCTACGCCCAGGTTGGCACGCAGCGGCTGCGTGTTGTCGATGAGGGTGACCTGGCGGCGGCGTGGTTCACCAATTATCTGGGTCAGCCGTGTCGTCTGGTGAAGGTGCATCCCGACGAGCATCGGGTGCTGTGGCCGCAAATGTAGCAGAACGGCCTGGCCGGCGCTGTTCCTGGCCGGCAACCTGTTTTCAGGATTGATCTTGCGCCGTCAGTTGCCGGTATTTTGCCTGAAGCTGTTCCTGGGTTTCCGGGTAGGCTTCGTCGGGAATGATGCACTCCACCGGGCAAACCACCTGGCATTGCGGCTCACCGAAATGGCCTACGCACTCGGTACACAGGTCGGGGTCGATCTCATAGATGTCCTGCCCCATGTAAATTGCCGTATTCGGGCATTGGGGTTCGCAGACATCGCAATTGATGCATTCATCGGTAATTCGTAGTGCCATGGGTGCAAGTATAGCCTTGACTGCAATACGGCCCGGTCAAACCCTACTGCTCACGGGCTCTTTCTTCGCGCAAGAGTTTCGATTTTTCTTGCAGCCAGCGCTCGACCGACGGGAAGACGAACTTGCTGACATCGCCGCCCAGTATGGCAATTTCCCGCACGATGGTGCCGGAGATAAACTGATACTGATCTGACGGGGTCATGAACAAGGTTTCAACTTCGGGAAGCAGGTGACGGTTCATGCCTGCCATTTGAAACTCGTATTCGAAGTCGGACACCGCCCGCAAGCCGCGCACAATGACGCGCCCGTTCTGCTCGCGCACGAAATCCTTCAGCAGCCCGGCAAAGCTTTGCACTTCAACATTGGGATAATGGCCCAGCACTTCGCGGGCGATCTCGACACGTTCGTCGACCGTGAAGAACGGGCGCTTTGCATGGCTGTGGGCCACGCCGACCACGACCCGGTCAAACAGCCCGGCGGCGCGGCGCACCAGATCTTCATGGCCGCGTGTCAAGGGATCGAAAGTTCCGGGATAAACGGCAGTAATCATGCAAATTCCGAACAAATAAAAGGTTCAATGTATGCCAGACTGGCCGCACACGATTTCGCGTGCCAGCCCCCCTCGGGTTTTTCGTTTGGTGTCTCTACGTTTACTGTTCTGTGTGTTTTGTAGTAGCCGAATTATTATCTTTTTGCTGCGTTGCGGCAAATTGTAGCAGGTGATAGTAAACGTTCCCAGCCTTGCCGTCTCGCACAAGTATGAAACCCTCCGGTGCGACAACCGGCGATTCGGCCTCAATATACAACAGACTGCCGGGTTGAAGAAGGGGGGGGAGCCGTGGCCAGAGCGTGTCCAGCCAGCCTTGTCCGAAGGGGGGGTCCAGCATGATCAGGTTGAAGCGCTGGCCGTCCAGCCGGCCAAGCACCTGCAAGGCATCCCCGGCGTGTATGCGAACATGGTCGGCCTTGAGTTTGTCTCGAAGCAGGCGCAGGGCGGCAACGGCGTCGGCATTTTTTTCAACCATTTGTACGTGAGCCACCCCGCGCGATGCAGCCTCGAAGCCCAATGCGCCGGTTCCTGCAAACAGGTCCAGAACCTGTTTGTCGCCAAAGTGGCCACCCCAGAAATGGCTTAACCAGTTGAACAGTGTTTCTCTGACACGGTCCGGCGTCGGGCGCAGCCCGGCGGCGTTCACCACGGTAATGGGTGTTTTGCGGTAATCACCGCCTACAATACGCACTGTGTGCTTTTTCATGAGCTGGTTCGGCGGCCGTCGGCCATCAGGCAATTCAAAAATTCAGTCGGTAGTGTAAATCGTATGTTCAGTTTCTTTAAACGCAAAAAACAGTCTGAAAGTGACCCGGCCGTCGCCCGGCCCGGCGATGACCAACCCCAGGGTTTGGCGAGCGATGCTGTGCTCCCGCATACGGCTATACCGAATGAGCCTGCTGCGCAGGAGTCTGTTGCAGAGGAGCTTGCTGCCGACAGTCCTGTGGCAGAAGCGCCTGTCGTAGAGGAAGCCATTGCGGAAGATCCCGTTGCAGGCGAGCCGGCCCCGGCACCGCCCTTCGTGCCGGAGCCCGCGCGCCAGGCCCCTTCGGGCGAGGACTCCCCGCCGCCGGCGGCCGGTCCGGCGGAGGACCAGGGCAAGGGGGTAACGTCCCCGAAATTGTCGTGGCTGGCGCGCCTGAAACAAGGGCTTTCCCGCACCGGACAGTCGCTGGGCGGTTTGTTCGTGGGTGTGAAGGTCGATGAAAATCTGTTTGAAGAGCTGGAGACCGCGCTGATCATGGCCGATGCCGGTGTCGAGGCCACCGGGAAGCTGCTCACCGCGCTTCGTGCCAAAGTCAAGAAAGAGCGTCTGGACGAGGCGGGGAAAGTCAAAGCGGCCTTGTGCGACATACTGGCCGAACATCTTGCGCCGCTTGAGAAGACATTTCCGCTCACTACTGCAACGCCGCTGGTCGTGATGATTGCCGGTGTGAACGGCGCAGGTAAAACCACGTCTATCGGCAAACTGGCCCATCATTTTCAGGCGCAAGGGGCCAGTGTTTTGCTGGCGGCCGGCGATACGTTTCGTGCGGCGGCGCGCGAGCAGCTCATAGAGTGGGGCGCACGCAACAATGTGTCGGTGATCGCCCAGGACGGCGGCGACCCGGCGGCGGTTGCCTTCGATGCCGTGAATGCCGGTCGTGCCCGTGGCGTGGGCGTGGTGATGATCGATACGGCGGGACGCTTGCCTACCCAACTGCATCTGATGGAAGAGCTGAAAAAGGTCAAGCGCGTCATCGGCAAGGCCGATGCGACCGCACCGCACCAGGTGCTGCTGGTGGTAGACGGCAATACCGGCCAGAACGCAATTGCACAAATACGCGCCTTCGATGCTGCGATCAATCTGACCGGCCTGATTGTCACCAAACTTGACGGCACAGCCAAAGGCGGTACCTTGGCCGCCGTTGCCGCGGGCAGTCAGGGTGTGCGTCCGGTGCCGGTGTACTGGATCGGCGTCGGCGAGGGGCTGAATGACTTGCAGCCCTTCAATGCCAGGGAATTCGCCTCGGCGCTTTTGGGCGACTAGCGCGGTCGGCGCCGACGTCAGCTTGCCGGGCGAAAGCCCAGCTGTCTGGAAATTTCTGCTGCGGTTTTCTTCAGCAGCAAGGCGATGGTGCCGTGCTCTGCGGCGTCGAACAGCGTGCTGGGCCCCAGACTGGTAAGGGCCAGTGCAATATTGCCTGAGTGGTCGAATACGGGCACCGACACGGCATCGATGCCGGGAAGCGGGTTGCCCAGGGCCTGCGCCATGCCGTTGCGGCGTATTTTTTCAAGCAGGGCTTGCAACGCCTGGGGTTCGGGGGGTTCTGGCTGCAAACTGGTGACCACCGAGCGGTCGCCGATTTCACGCTGAATATAATGCTGCGCAACCCCCGCCGGCAGCCAGGCGGCAAACACCTGCCCGGTGGCGGTATGCAGCATGGACATCACGGTGCCGTTGCGCATATTGACGTGCACCGGATAGCTGGCCTGGGAAATATGCACCATGGTGGGGCCGTGCGAGCCCAGTACTGCAACGGCCAGTGTGTGCCCAAGCTCCGTGGCGAGTTGTTTTACAAAAGGCAGCGCGATACGAATGGGGTCTTGTCGTTGCAGGCTGGTGATGCCCATTTGCAGCGCAAACGGCCCGAGCTCGTAGTGCCCGGTTTCGGAGTCTTGCTGTACCAGCCCCACACGCGTGAAACTGACCAGGTAGGGGTGCGCCTTGGCCGATGTCATGCCGGCGCGGGAAGCCAGGTCGCGCAGCGTTAACGGCACCCCGGCCTGGACCAGCGTAAAAAGCAGTGGGAAGCCGGTTTCAATGGACTGAATACTGCGTCGGTTGTCGGTCGACGGCGGGTCGCTTTTTTTGAGAACCATAACGTGCAACTGGGCGAAAAGGCGCAGACCGCATCATACCGTTTTTACAAGGTTAAAATGAGACAACTTCACAGTGAGCAGGCGTCATGAACCAAGCAGCAGAGTCCCCCGTACTACCTCCCTCCGATATCTCCGGCGTGCCTGAAATTCTTGCCGAGCTGCGTGCGGGGCGCATGGTCATTCTGGTCGACGAGGAAGACCGCGAGAACGAGGGTGATTTATTAATGGCGGCCGAATTCGTCACGCCCGAGGCCATCAATTTCATGGTTACGCACGGGCGTGGCCTGGTTTGCCTGACGCTCACGGAACAGCGCTGCCGGCAGCTGCAGTTGCCGCTTATGGCCAACCGCAACGGTACGCGTTTTGGCACCAATTTCACCATGTCCATTGAAGCGGCCGAAGGGGTGGAAACCGGCATTTCCGCAGCAGACCGTGCCCGTACCATTCAAGTGGCGGTCGCACGCGACGCCAAAGCCACCGATCTGGTTCAGCCGGGCCATATTTTCCCGTTGCAGGCGCAGCCGGGCGGTGTGCTGGTGCGAGCGGGCCACACCGAGGCGGGTTGCGATCTGACCGCGTTGGCCGGGCTCACGCCCGCTGCGGTTATTTGCGAAATTCTGAAACCCGACGGCACCATGGCGCGCTTGCCCGACCTGATCGAGTTCGCCCGTGAGCACGACCTGAAGATCGGCACTATTGCCGACCTCATCCAGTACCGAAGCGAACACGAGTCCATGGTTGAACGCATCGCCGAACGCGACGTCACCACCGCCTGGGGAACATTTCGTGCTGTGGCCTATCGCGATCTGGCCTCGGCGGGAGCCTTGCATCTGGCACTGGCCCACGGCACGATTCATCCCGATGCGGAAACCCTGGTTCGGGTGCATGAGCCCACCACGGTTCTCGACGTTCTGGTGCAGGGTGCCACGTCGCATAGCTGGAGCGTGTCGAATGCCCTGAAAACCATCGCTGACGCGCCGTCGGGCGTTCTGGTTATGCTAAATTGTCAGGGCTCCGAAGAGCTGCTGTTCAGCCAGTTCGACGCCTGGAATACCGGGGCGGAAAAAGCCCGTCCGGTTTCCGATCGGGAAAGCCGTTACGGCTTGCGAACTTACGGCATTGGCGCACAAATAATGCGTGATCTGGGTGTGGGCAAAGCCCGGTTGCTGGCAAAGCCGCGCAAAATGCCCAGCATGACAGGTTTCTCGCTGACAATTACCGGGTATTTATCCGAACCTTTTACCACCACCTGACAGGAATACGCCTTATGAATCCCTATACTTTGTCTCCCGATCTGAACGGGGAAGGCTTGCACATTGGCGTCGTGCGTGCGCGCTTCAATGAAGACATCGGGCTGACCGAGCTGGACGCGTGCCTGGCCGAGCTGGCCGAGCTGGGTGTCGACGAGCGTGATGTCATGATCGTGTCGGTGCCCGGTGCTCTCGAGCTTGGCGTCACATTGGCACAAATGGCGGAAACCTTCGAATTCGATGCCCTTATCGCCCTGGGGGCCGTTGTTCGTGGTGAAACCTATCACTTCGAGGTGGTCAGCAACGAAAGCGCGGCGGCGATCAGCCGGGTGGCACTGGAAACCGGCATTCCGGTGGCCAATGGCGTGCTCACCACGGACACCGATGAACAGGCGCAGGCCCGGGCGGCTGAAAAAGGTCGCGATTGTGCGCGTGCCGCCGTGGAAATGGCCAATCTGGTCGCTGCTCTCGAACCCGAGTCCGACGACGATGACTACGACGACGAGGCCGACGAAGACGAGGACGATGAAGACGAGGACGATGATCTTGACAACCGATAAGCAGCACAGCGCGGGCCCGTCGGGCGGCGCCCGCTCCAACGCGCGCAGCGCGCGGCGCCGGGCGCGTGAGTTCGCCTTGCAGGGGGTGTATGCCTGGCTGGTTCGCGCCGATCCTTCACTGAACGACGCCGGTGACATCGATGCCCATATTCGCGACGATGCCGAGTTCCATGAAGCCGATGACGTGTGGTTCAAAACCCTGTTCTACGGAACACTGAACGACGCTCCCACGCTACGCGAGCGTTTCATGGTGCATGTTGATCGCCCGCTGGAAGAGCTGTCTCCCATTGAGCACGGTATCTTGCTCATTGGCAGTTACGAACTGGTGCACCATATCGAGGTACCCTACAAGGTTGCCATCAACGAGGCCGTCGAACTGGCCAAGTCGTTTGGCGGTACCGACGGCTTCAAGTTTGTAAACGGGGTGCTCGACAAGCTGGCGGCCGACGTTCGCCCGACCGAGGTACAAGCCGCGGCGCGCCGCAACGCCTAGGGAAGCGGGCAGTGAGCCGGGAGTTCGACCTCATTGCCCGCTACTTCACCTGGCCGGTTCCGGAAGGTATGCTCGGCGTTGGCGACGATTGTGCGCTGGTCCCCGTTACCCCGGGCTACCAGCTGGCCACCAGCACCGACCTGCTGATCGAAGGGCGCCACTTTTTCTCTCATGTCGACCCCGCCGCGCTTGGACACAAGTCGCTGGCGGTGAATATTTCCGACCTGGCGGCCATGGGTGCCGAGCCGCTTGTCTGCTTGCTCAGCCTTAGTCTTCCCGAGATAAACGAATCGTGGCTGGCGCAGTTTGCCGCCGGGTTTCGCCGTCTTGCGCAGCAAACTGGCTGTGCCCTGGTCGGTGGCGACACAACGCAGGGCAGTGCCATTGTCATCAACGTTACCGTGCTGGGGCAAGTCAAGCCCGAACAGGCGCTTCGCCGCAGTGCCGCCCGCTTGCATGACGATATCTGGGTAACGGGGCATTTGGGGGCGCCGGATATCGCTCTTGAGCTATTGCAACGGCCGGATACCTTGCCGCCTGCGGAACGTGCCTTGCTTCGATCGATCCGCGACACGCTTGAAAAGCCCCAACCCCCCTGGCAGTTTGGCGCGGCCTTGGCGGGAATCGCCCACGCCGCCATCGATATTTCCGACGGCCTGCTCCAGGATCTGGGGCATATCCTGGCGGCCAGCCGTTGTGGCGCAACGTTGTACTACAGTAACCTTCCCGGCCATCCGGCGCTTCATTCGCTGAACGCCGCACGCCTCGAACAAGCGTTGTTATGCGGTGGCGATGTGTACCAGCTGTGCTTCACCGCCTCGCCCGATCAGGCGGCTGCCATTGAGCGTTTGGGGGCGCGGCTTAATGTGCCCCTGGCCCGAATTGGCACCATCCAGCGCGAGCCCGGCATACGCTTGCTGAATGGCGAACACACCGGCGCTCGATCCATGCCATTGCCCGAACATCGGGGGTTTTCTCATTTTGACTGATTATTCGCACTCCGGCTCGCCTGCGGCGAGCGTGCCCATCCAGCCCACCAGGGCCTGGATGCTGGCCAGGCCCTACCGCGTGCTGGCACTGGGTTTTGGTGCCGGCCTGATGCGCGTTGCACCGGGCACCTGGGGAACGCTGGCGGGTTGGCTGCTGTGGGTGGTGCTGGTGTCATCGTTGCCCCAGTGGGGCATTGCCGCCGTGCTTGTGGCCGGGTTTTTTCTGGGCAGTTGGGCCTGTCACCTGACGGGGCGTGACATGGGTGTCGCCGATCACGGCAGTATCGTCTGGGACGAAATCATTGCCATCTGGCTGGTGCTTTGGCTGGCTCCGGCCGGTTGGGGGTTCCAGGTGCTGGCAGTAGTGCTTTTCCGGCTCTTTGATATTCTCAAACCACCGCCCGTCCGGTATTTTGACCGGCGTTACAAGAACGGCATCGGGGTCATGCTGGATGATATTCTGGCTGCCCTTTACAGTTTGCTCGTCATCGCCATTATCGTTCGCACAGGGCCTTTTTCATGACATCACTGATCACCGACGACCTTATCGCGCTGGCAGCGCAGGTAGGCGAAAAGCTGCAGAATCAACGCCACAGCATTGCCTGTGCCGAATCGTGCACCGGCGGGTTGGTCGCCGCCGCCTTTACATCGGTGGCCGGATCAAGCACGTGGTTCGACAGGGGCTATGTCACCTACAGTAATCAGGCCAAGCAAGAACTGCTGGGGGTGCGCGACGACACTCTTGCCCGCTTCGGGGCGGTCAGCGAAGAAACCGCCATGGAGATGGCCAGCGGCGTTTTGTTGTCGGGTACGTCGGCATCCATTGCGCTGTCCACCACCGGTATTGCCGGGCCCGGCGGCGCAACGCCCGGCAAACCCGTGGGCATGGTGTGTTTCGGGTTGGCACAGCGCACGGCCGATGGGGTGAACGTCAGCGCGCTTACCCAGGTTTTCCAGGGCAACCGTGCGCAGGTACGCGAACAATCGGTGCGTTTTGCGCTGGCGCAAGTGCTGGAACTGGGTTAACGAATTACGGCAGCGCGGCGCGTATGGCGTCGCGGGTTTGCCGGGCAGCCTGCGCGGCGGCATTGCGCCAGTTCTGGCCATTGCCGGCGTACAGAATGGCGCGTGAGGAATTGATCATCATTCCGGTTCCATTGGCGGTGGCCCCGGCTTTTACGGTGGCCTCGATATCGCCCCCCTGGGCGCCAATGCCGGGAACCAGCAACGGCATGTCTCCCACCACAGAACGAACCCGTGCTATTTCTTCCGGAAACGTGGCTCCAACCACCAGGGCGCATTGTCCGTGCGCATTCCAGCGCTCTGCCGCCATGCGGGCGACGTGCATATAAATCGGCGTGCCATCGGCCGATTCAATGAACTGGATATCGGATCCTCCAGGGTTCGAGGTGCGACACAACACGACAACCCCTTTGTCACGTCGTTCCAGATACGGTGCCAGTGTGTCCGAGCCCATATACGGGTTCACGGTGACGGCGTCGGCGCCGTAGCGGTCGAAGGCTTCGGCGGCGTATTGCTCGGCCGTGCTGCCGATATCCCCCCGCTTGGCATCCAGAATGATCGGCAAGTGTGGGTGGCGTTCTCGAAGATAGGCACACAACGCCTCTAGTTCAGGCTCGGCACGTTGCGCTGCAAAGTAGGCGATTTGCGGCTTGAAAGCGCACACGTACGGGGCAGTGGCATCGATGATGCCCTGGCAAAAAAGAAACAAGGCTCGCGGGTTCTGTGCAAGTTCCGCCGGAAAACGGCCAGGGGAAGGATCCAGCCCGACGGTCAGCAGGGAGCCTGACACACGCCAGGCATTTTGAAGTTTTTGGGAGAACGTCATGGTGGGCTCAGGGTTGGGCAATGGCAAAGTACACATGCGACACAAGCAGGCTTGCCCAGACGGCAAGTGCAAGAATGATGGACAAGAAAACGGCCGCGCTTCCCAGGTCTTTCGCGCGTCCGATCAGTTCGTGATGTTCCAGGGTTACCGCGTCGGCCACGGCCTCGATGGCGGAATTGAAAAGTTCGGCGATCAGCACAATGACCAGTGTACCGACCAGAAGCACAAGCTCGCTTAGCGACCGGCTCAGCCACAGGGCGACGGGGGTAAGAACGGCGGCCAGCAGCAATTCCTGGCGGAAGGCCGCTTCATGGCGGCAGGCGGCAACCAGCCCACGCCACGAATACCGAAGCGCCTGAACGATGCGAAACAGGCCGCCGTGGCTTTTGAACGGGGATTGGGGTTGGTTCATGGACTAGGGTCTTGTGAGGATCAGGCCGGTATTATAGGAAGGGAAGGCCGGCTCAGGCCAACGGCTCCAAAAGCACTGCCTTTGGAGCCGTTGCACGAGGCGTATTGCCCGAGATAGCCCGGACTGCCCTGGGTCGGGTTCCGGGCGTACAGGGCCAGCGGCCCCGGGCCGGTTACTGCGGCTGGATGCCGGCGGCCTTGAACAGTTTGCCCCACTGCGGAACTTGCTGGGCCACTTTGGCCGACAGCGCTTCCGGGGTGGCCTCGTCGATCAGCACGTTGGCGCCCAGCCCTGCCATGCGTTGCTTGAAGTCGGGGTTGGACATGCCTGCCTTGAGTGCGGCGTTCAGCTTATCAAGGGCAGGCTTGGGCGTGCCTTTGGGGGCCCACATGCCATGCCAGATGCCGACTTCAAAGTCTTTGAAGCCGGATTCCTGCATGGTGGGAAGATCGGGCAGGGTGGGCACGCGCTGCTTGCTGGTAACTGCGTACGCTTTGACGGTGCCCGCCTTGATATGCTGTGTGGTGTTGGTGGTTTGGTCGCACATGATATCGACCTGTTTGCCGAGCAGGTCGTTCATGGCCGGGCCGGTGCCCTTGTACGGTACGGTCAGAAGGTCGACGCCCAGGGCGCTGGCAAACATGGTGCCGCACAAATGGCTGGCGGCGCCGATACCGGCATTGGCCAAGGCTACCTTGTCTTTATTGGCCTTGACGTATTCCACCAGTTCCTTGATGTTGTTGGCGGGGAAATCGGAGCGGGCGATGATGGTCATGGGTACATCGACCACCAGACCGATGGGCTCGAAGCTGTCGGAGGTGTAGCCGGGATCTTTGTACAGGGATTGGGCCGTTGAGAACCCGATGTGCATGAGCAGCGTTGTGTAGCCGTCGGGCTTGGCCCGGGCCACGTGGCTGACCCCGATGGTGCCGCCCGCGCCGCCTTTGTTTTCCACAACGACGGTTTGGCCCAGTGTGGGCCGCATGGCTTCAGCCAGTGAGCGTGCCACGTTGTCGGTGGGGCCGCCGGCGGAGAACGGTACAACCATGTTGATGGTGCGCTCGGGGAAATCGGCCGCGCCGGCCACACCTGTGACGCCGACCAGTGCTGCTGCAACTGCGAAAGCGAGTTTTTGTTGTGTGTTTTTCATAGGTAACCTTGCAAAGAAGAGGGGACATCAGAGGAGCATACTAATTGAAAACCTTTCATTTGTCTTTCAGGTTTTCCCTAGGGCCGGGCGAAAAAAAACCCTGCCGAAGCAGGGTCAGGGCGCAGCGCCCGAAGGCGGTGAAGCCTTCGGGGGAGACTGGCGGCAACAGGGCGATTAGAAGCCCATGCCACCCATACCACCCATGCCACCCATGTCGGGCATGGCAGGAGCAGCGGGCTTGTCGTCGACGATCTCAGCAACAGCTGCTTCTGTAGTCAGCAACAGGCTGGCCACCGAGGCGGCGTTTTGCAGTGCCGAACGCGTGACTTTGGTGGGGTCGAGAACGCCTTGCTCAACCAGGTCACCGTACTCGCCGGTGGCCGCGTTGTAACCGTAGTTGCCTTTACCGCTGGCAACGTTGTTGACGACAACGCTGGGCTCGTCACCGGCATTGGCAACGATGGTGCGCAGGGGGGATTCGACCGCACGCAGAATCAGTTTGATACCGGCGTCCTGATCGGCGTTATCACCTTTCAGGTTGGCAATGGCGGCCTTGGCGCGGATCAGTGCGACGCCGCCGCCGGGAACGATGCCTTCTTCCACGGCAGCACGTGTTGCGTGCAGAGCATCTTCAACGCGGGCTTTCTTCTCTTTCATTTCCACTTCGGTGGCGGCACCGACGCGGATCACGGCCACACCACCCGCCAGCTTGGCAACGCGTTCCTGAAGCTTTTCACGATCGTAGTCGGAAGTGGCCTCTTCGATCTGGACACGAATCTGCTTGACGCGTGCTTCAATCGACTTGCTGTCACCGGCACCGTCGATGATGATGGTGTTCTCTTTGCCCACTTCAATGCGCTTGGCCTGGCCCAGATCGTCGAGCGAGGCTTTTTCCAGCGACATGCCGGTTTCTTCCGAGATAACCACACCGCCGGACAGAACGGCGATGTCTTCGAGCATGGCCTTGCGACGGTCGCCAAAGCCGGGGGCCTTGACAGCAGTCGTTTTCAGGATGCCGCGAATGTTGTTCACCACCAGCGTTGCCAGTGCTTCACCTTCGACGTCTTCGGCAATGATCAGCAGCGGACGGCTGGACTTGGCGACTTGCTCAAGTACGGGCAGAAGGTCACGGATGTTGCTGATTTTCTTGTCGAAAATCAGGATGTACGGATCTTCAAGCACGGAAACTTGCTTGTCGGGGTTGTTGATGAAATAGGGTGACAGGTAGCCGCGGTCGAATTGCATGCCTTCCACGACATCCAGTTCGTTGTCCAGGGATTTGCCGTCTTCAACGGTAATCACGCCTTCCTTGCCGACTTTGTCCATGGCGTCGGCAATGATTTTGCCGATCGAGCTGTCGCTGTTGGCGGAAATCGAGCCTACCTGGGCGATTTCCTTGCTGGTTGTGCAGGGCTTGGACAGTTTCTGCAGCTCGGCCACAGCAACCGTAACCGCTTTGTCGATACCGCGCTTCAGATCCATGGGGTTGATGCCGGCCGCAACGTACTTCAGGCCTTCCTCAACGATCGACTGTGCCAGCACAGTGGCTGTCGTGGTGCCGTCACCGGCGTTGTCGGATGTTTTGGACGCAACTTCCTTGACCAGCTGGGCGCCGATGTTTTCGAACTTGTCTTTCAGTTCGATTTCTTTGGCAACCGATACGCCGTCTTTCGTGACCGTGGGGGCGCCGAAGGAGCGATCGAGCACAACGTTACGGCCTTTGGGGCCCAGAGTGGTTTTCACCGCGTTGGCGAGAATGTTTACACCACGTACGATGCGTACACGGGCGTCATCGCCGAACAATACTTGTTTTGCAGCCATTTTTAATTCCTTTCAGGGGTTGGTGTCGTTGACCGAATTACTGGATCACGGCGAGAATTTCTTCCTCGCGGATAACGAGCAGCTCTTCACCGTCGACTTTTACGGTTTGGCCGGCATACTTGCCGAACAACACTTTGTCACCCACTTTTAAATCAACAGGCAGAACTTTGCCGTCTTCTGTTTTCTTGCCGGGGCCGACAGCCACGACTTCACCCTGATCGGGTTTTTCAGCGGCGCTTTCAGGGATAACAATACCCGAAGCCGTTTTACGCTCGTTGTCCAGACGTTTGACGATCACGCGATCGTGCAAAGGGCGCAGTGCCATGAAGGAACTCCTGTGAAATGAACTAGTGTTAATCGAAGCGGAGATTGGTTGTTAGCACTCAACCTCATCGAGTGCTAATTATAAGGACGATGTGTGTATCTTCAAGGGCACCTTGCTCAAATGTTACATACAGATACATTTGTTTGATGTCTCCCTCTGTAGCTATCGGATTCGTATCCCCGTAAACTCCCGCAGGCAGGGCGGAAAGAGGAATGATGGAGCGCAGACACTGCGTGTAACCATGATCAGGCCGCCCGCCTGTGATCCTACCTGTGTCCCCTTTTACCTCTCTTTCGGGTGCTACATGACCAACAAATTCCATTTTCCATTGCGTGCCAGAACAGCCCTGGCCGCTACCGGCGTGCTATTGATCAGCATCAGTCTGGCGGGATGTGTAACCACGAGCGGCAATCAGCCGGCCACCCAGCGGGGGGCGTTCGGCGTTCCGCAGGAAAAAGTTGAAGTCAGCGGCGCGAATTATATAAAAGGCGAGCAGAAAGTTGTGATTGGCTCGTTCCGGGTGGCGTTTGCCCAGAAGGTGTCGGAGTCTGCTCGCAGCAGTACATTCTTCAGCACGGATTCCCAGTCGGCCGCAATGAGTGGCACCCTTCTTGGGCTTGATCATGCCGATTATCAGGCCATTACCGATGCCGCCTATGCCGATTTCGTCGCCCGTCTGAAGGCTACCGGTTTGCAGGTCGTTGAGCCTGCCCAGCTCAGGCAGTCGGCCGCTTATTCGGGCATGGCAGCTGCGTCCAATCCGCAATTGCTGGATAGTTCGACGACCGGCAATGTCCTGCTGATGGCCCCGTCAGGCATGAAGCTGGCCATGTTTCCCGGCGAGGGCGGCGTTTCCTCGGCCTTTTCCGGGTTCGACACCAGTAATCCCATGCGTGTGTTTCCCGCTCTCATCAAGGAGCAGAGCGCCGGCGTCATGAACGTCACCTACTACATCGACTTTCTGAACACCCGCAGTAGCGGGGATACCCTGGTAACAGGGGGCGATGCCGAGGTTTCCATGGGCCAGGGGCTGTCCGTGCGGCCGGGCAGCGGCATTGCCTACACCACGTTGAAAGGCAGCCAGTGCGTGGGGTACTGTCCGAACAACACCAGCAGCATCAAGCTGGGCCAGGCCTTGTTCTCTCAGGAGCCCTATGGCACCACCCGAAACGTCACCGAAGGCGGGGTGAATGCGCTGGGCATCGTTTCCGGATTGCTGACGGGCCAGGGGTTTGCGCGCAAGGATCTTGAAATCCAGGCAGATCCGGCCCGTTATCGCGCAATTGCCGATAAATTGCTTGCCGAGGCCAACACCACGCTGATCCAGACCGTTCAGAAATCACGCTGATCACTGCGTCTCCCGACCAGGTGGTCTATGATCACCTTTTGTACCACCTGACCGTTTCCTACTCTTCGCGTCATGTCCTCTTCGCATCGTTCCACCCCTTCCGTCACCACGACGGCTCTCAGTACGCCTGCCCGAATCCTGCTGGGCGCCAGTCTGATGCTTATCGCGTTCAACCTGCGGACGCTGTTTTCGTGTTTGTCGGTGTTGTTGCCGGACCTGATTCGCGAAACGTCGATCACATCGGCCGGGGCGGGCTACCTCACCACGCTGCCT
>JBFWLP010000083.1:0-14457 GCA_050252075.1 Burkholderiaceae bacterium
CTCGCGCTGAAAGCCGACCAGGCGCGGCACCAGCCACAAGGTGGCCAGCGTGGGCAGCACGGCAATATGCAAACTGCGGCCGATTCCCGACCGTGATATCAGGCCCAGCGTATCTTTTTCCAGCTGCTCCAGATGATGCCGGACACGGGCCGCGTACTCTCTTCCGGCCGATGTCAGGGCAACGCGCCGCCGCACCCGGGTCAGCAACTGAACCCCCAGCCGCTCTTCCAGCCCCGTCACCTGCCGGTAGACGGCACTGTGTGTCAGGGACAGCTCTTCAGCCGCCCGCGAAAACGATCCAAGCCGGGCTGTCGCCTCGAATGCCTGCAAGGCACCCAGATTAGGAACACCATGTCTCATTGAATTACCCCTCTTTGCCGGCGGCAGCGGTAGAATCGGCCCTGCCGCCATTCCCGGCGGACACACAGGAGCACAGCTTCCTGACGTGCACATTCATCAAAACAATGTGCAATTTTATCAATTGCACTGTGCGCTCAATGCACATTATGCTTGCTCACTATGAAAACTGAACTGCGCGCCAAAGGTCCACGTCTGGGTGGCCATATTCTTGTCGATCAACTGCTTGCCCAAGGAGTGAAACATGTGTTTTGCGTTCCGGGTGAAAGCTATCTGGCCGTACTCGACGGCCTGTACGACGCCGACATCAACGTAACCATTTGCCGCCAGGAAGGCGGGGCCGCCATGATGGCCGATGCCCACGGCAAACTGACCGGGGAACCGGGTATCTGCATGGTCACGCGCGGCCCGGGCGCCTCCAACGCTTACGCGGGCGTGCATATTGCCATGCAAGACTCCACCCCGCTGATACTGTTCGTCGGCCAGATCGAACGCGGCATGCGTGAACGCGAGGCTTTCCAGGAAATGGACTACCGCGCGGTTTTCGGCACGCAGGCCAAGTGGGTTACTGAAATTGATCAGGTGGAACGCATCCCGGAAATCGTCTCGCGTGCCTTCCACGTGGCAACCTCCGGGCGACCCGGTCCCGTGGTCATCGCTCTGCCTGAAGACATGCTGGTCGAGCACGCCGACGTCATCGATGCACCGCATTACGAAGTCATTGAAAGTGCTCCCACCGACGCCCAGCTGAAAGCGTTACAAGAACGCCTGGCATCGGCCAGGCGGCCGGTGGCACTGCTCGGCGGCAGCCGCTGGGATGCCCAGGCGTGCGAGGCCTTTGCCGGCTTTGCACAAGCTCATCAGCTACCCGTGGCGGTCCAGTTCCGCCGCCAGATGCTGTTTCCCGTTACGCACCCCTGCTTTATCGGCGATGTCGGCCTGGGCAGCAACCCTTCGTTGTTGAACTACATCAAAGAGGCGGATCTTGTGCTGCTCGTGGGGGGGCGCCTGTCTGAAGTTCCCAGCCAGAGCTACACCCTGCTGACCATTCCCGTGCCGCAGCAAACCCTCATACACGTTCATCCCGATGCGGGTGAACTGAACCGCGTGTACCGGGCCGATATCGGCATCAACGTATCGCCCAAAGCGTTGGCCCAGGCGCTGGCAACGTTGCCCGCGCCCGCCCGTGCACCGGCCGCCGCCGAAACCCTGAAAGGCCTGCGGGAAAACTACCTGGCATGGACCGATCCTTCCCGAATCACGCATCCAGGCACGTTCCAGATGGGCCAGGTCATGACCCATTTGCGCACAGTGCTCCCCGACGACGCCATTATGTGCAACGGCGCCGGCAACTATGCCACCTGGCTGCATCGCTTCCACCGGTTCACACGGTTTGGCACCCAACTGGCACCCACCTCGGGCTCCATGGGTTACGGCCTGCCTGCGGCGGTCGGCGCAAAACGCATTCATCCCGACAGAACCGTGGTGTGCTTCGCGGGCGACGGCTGTTTCCTCATGCACGGCCAGGAATTCGCCACGGCCGTACAGTACAACCTGCCCATCATTGTGCTTGTGATCGATAACGGCATGTACGGTACCATCCGCATGCACCAGGAACGGACCTACCCGGCCCGCCCCTCGGGCACTCAATTGAAGAACCCTGATTTCGCGGCGTACGCAACCGCTTTCGGCGGGTATGGCGAGCGCGTGGAAACCACGGAACAGTTTGCCCCCGCGTTCGGGCGAGCACTGAACAGCGGAAAGCCGGCCATTCTGCACTGCCTGCTTGACCCCGAAGCCATCACGCCCAGCACAACCTTGCAAAAACTGCGGGAACAGGCGCAAGCCGCCTTGAACTGATCTTTCACATTCTTTACGGAGCCTCTTATGTCGGCAGCCCCTTCCTTCCAATGGCAAGACCCCTTGCTTCTCGATAACCAGCTTACCGAAGAAGAGCGCATGGTACGCGACGCGGCCCACGCTTACAGTCAGGAAAAACTCGGCACACGCGTTCTGGAAGCCTTTCGCCACGAAAAAACCGATCCAGGCATCTTCGCAGAAATGGGCGAACTGGGCCTGCTGGGAGCCACCATCCCCGAGGCCTACGGCGGCGCCGGCCTGAATTACGTGTGTTACGGCCTGATCGCCCGGGAAGTTGAACGCATCGACTCCGGCTACCGCTCCATGATGAGCGTGCAATCATCACTGGTGATGGTGCCTATCAATGAATTCGGCAGCGAAGCACAAAAGCAGAAGTATCTGCCCAAGCTCGCACGCGGCGAATGGATAGGCTGTTTCGGCCTGACCGAACCCAACCATGGATCAGACCCCGGCGGCATGGAAACCCGGGCGGTCAAGACAGCCGGCGGCTACACCCTGTCGGGCAATAAAATGTGGATCACGAACTCGCCGATCGCCGATGTTTTCGTGGTGTGGGCCAAAGTGGTCGGCGGTGACGACGACGGCAAGATCCGCGGCTTCATCCTTGAAAAAGGGATGAAAGGGCTGAGCGCCCCGGCCATTCACGGCAAAGTCGGCTTGCGTTCCTCGATTACCGGCGAAATCGTCATGGACGGCGTCGAGATCAGCAACGACCAGGTGCTGCCCCACGTGACCGGCCTGCGCGGCCCGTTCACCTGCCTGAATTCGGCACGTTACGGCATTGCCTGGGGCGCTATCGGCGCGGCCGAGGCATGCTGGCATACCGCGCGCCAGTACACCCTGGATCGCAAGCAATTCGGTCGTCCCCTGGCCCAGAACCAGCTCATCCAGAAAAAACTGGCCGACATGCAAACCGAAATCACGCTGGCACTGCAAGGCTGCCTGCGCCTGGGTCGCATGAAAGATGAAGGCACGGCCGCCGTCGAGATCACGTCGATCATGAAGCGAAACTCTTGCGGCAAGGCTCTGGATATCGCCCGCATGGCGCGCGATATGCTGGGTGGCAACGGTATTTCCGACGAATTCGGTGTTGCCCGCCATCTGGTCAACCTTGAAGTCGTCAACACGTATGAAGGCACCCACGACGTGCATGCGCTGATTCTTGGCCGTGCCCAAACGGGTTTGCAGGCTTTTTTCTAAACCCTCAGGGTTGTAGGGCAGCCAGCCATTTAGCGGCAAATTCATCGGCAGGCAGGGGGCGATCAATGAAATACCCCTGCCCCCGATCACATCCTGCGCTGCGCAGGTAATCGAGCTGGGCGCGGGTTTCAATGCCTTCGGCCAGCAAGCCCATGCCCATGGACCTGCCCATGGCCACGATGGTGCGGATCACCGTTTCATCGTGCATGCTGCCCGGCACCCGGGCCACAAACGACAGGTCAATTTTCAGCACTTCGGCATCCATGCGTGTCAGGTACGACAACGACGAATGCCCTGTACCAAAGTCGTCTACCGCCCATGCAAACCCCGCCGAACGCAGCAGATGCATTTGGCGCAAATTCAGCTCCGGCGCATGCATGACCGCCGACTCGGTGAGTTCGAGTAACAGCTTTTCCGGCGGCGTTGTTCCCACGGCGTGACGTATGGTTTGCACGACATCGGCGGCCTCAAGCTGTTTGTTCGATACATTGATCGCCAATTTACCGGGGAAACTCAAGCCCTGTGACGACCAGCGCTCCAGCTGAGAACCCGCCTGTGCAATGACCCATGCACCCAGTTCGGTGATCAGGCCACGCTCTTCGGCAAGCGGAATGAAAACGCCCGGACTGATCCAGCCGTAATCGTCGTCGTACCAACGACACAAGGCCTCGGCACCGGTCAGATGCCCGCTTTGCAGGCATACTTGCGGCTGGTAGTGCAGGCGGAGCTTGTTGGTGCGCACCGCCTTGATCAAGCGCTCGTACAGCGCCTGGCGCCGCGCCAGGGTATCGGCCATACTGGGTGTGTAAAACTCGGCCGACTTGCCCATGGCCTTGGCTTCAGCCAAGGCCACACTGGCCTGACGCGCAAGCTCGCTCATGGGCTCGGCAACGCCACGACGCACGGCATCCGACAGTTCGGCCACACCCAGTGTGACGTCAAGGTAAACGTCGCGCCCCTCGCACCGGAACGGATCCGTGAACCAGGACCTGATTTCGTAAACGATTTCGTGCGATTCATTGTTCCACTGCGCATGCGGAATCACCGCGAACTCGTCGCTGGAGAAACGCGCCACTATGCCGCGCTCACCCACCCGTTCCTGCAACCGCCCGGCCACAGTGCGCAACACCGCATCGCCGAAGGCATGGCTGTGCAGATCATTCACCTCTTTGAAACGGCGCAGGTCGAGCAGCAGCAAGCGAACAGACGGCATGCCTCGCCACGAGACACCGGCCAGCGATTCACGGTTGGGCAGGCCGGTAATGCGATCCTGGGTGGTCAGGGAGCGAATTCTGTCATGGGTCATGCTGAGCTCAAGCTCGGCCCCCACCTGGGCGGCCGCAATGCGCAGAATTTCGCGGTCGGTATCATCCAGAATATGGGGACGGCAGGCCATGACGCCCACCAGACCCAATTTGCGCCCGGCGGATGTCAGTATGGGCATGCCGAAATAGCTTTGCACACTCAGGTCGGCAAGCAAGGCATCGTCGGGAAAGCGTTCGGCCACACCGTCGGCGTAACTGCAAAGCTCGCGCTCCGGCACGGTTTCACACGGCGTACCCAGCAGGCTGTAGGAAAAGTTGTCGATGATACGGCCGTGCGCGCAGACGGCCAGGGTTTCGGCCAGCATCGCGTTCGCACGGGTATCGGCGATCATGACGTAATCAACAGCCAGAATAGCGGCAAGTTCCTGGGTGAGTGATTGAAAGAAATCACTGTAACCGCTTCGGGTCAGCGCTGTGGCCAACCGGCTGAACCGTTTTTCCGCCGATTCTTTTGTCATGACACGTTAGCTGGGTGTTGGGGCCAAATCAAACAGGCTCGTCACCTCGGCTTCGAGCACGTGTTCATTATGCTGATTAAACACGCGCCACGTCCAGCGCACAATACCCAGATCATCCCGACTTGACGACGTGCGTACGGTGTCGATGGTGGCTTCAAGACGCAGTTGGTCGCCGGCACGCACCGGCGCAATCCAGCGCAGCTTTTCCAGCCCGGGCGAGCCGAAAGATTCCGACCCCTGCAGCACGGCATGGGTGGCCATGCGCATGGCCAGGCCACAGGTGAGCCAGCCGCTGGCAATCAGGCCGCCCCAGCGCCCGTCCTTGGCCTTCTCGGCGTTCAGGTGGAACCACTGGGGATCGTATTTTTCCGCAAAGGCGATCATCTCGCCCTCGTCAACCACGATTGGAGGATGGTTGATCACCATACCTGGCTTTAACTCGTTGAATTTCATAGCTAAATGACAGAACAACCGTTGTGTTGGACTACGCAGTATAACCAGAAAAGCCTGTGGTTACGCGGTTTTCCAGCGATTGGCCGGGCGTGTCCGTACCCCGCAAAGGCCGCCCATAGTACGATGAGCGACTCACAAATAATCCACATACCGGAGACCCGACCATGACTGACCGTTATGCCCGTTACCAGCGCCTGGCATTTGACCGCCCCCACCCGAAAGTACTGCGCATCACCATGAAGTCGCCGCTCAAGATGGGCGCCATGGACGCCCTGCTGCACAAGGAAGTATCGGAAATATGGCGCGATGTCGATGACGACGACAGTGTGGCGTCTGTGATTTTCACGGGTGACGGAAAAAGCTTTTCCGCAGGCGGTGACCTGAACCACGAACGCAAAGCCTGCGACGATTACGATCTTCGCATGCAAACCATGAAAGAGGCACGCAATCTGGTGCTGGGTATGCTCGACTGCCGCAAGCCCATTGTCAGCGCCGCGCGCGGCTGGGCCGTAGGCGCCGGACTGGCCTGCCTGATCCTAGCCGATGTATCCATTGCGGCGAACGATGCCAGGTTTTCCGACGGGCACCTGAAAATCGGGGTCGCCGCCGGCGATCATGCCACCATCATCTGGCCGCTGCTGTGCGGCATGGCCAAGGCAAAATACTATCTGCTCACGGCGGACACCTTCACCGGGGCCGAAGCCGAACGCATGAATCTGATCTCCATGGCGTTACCCGATGAACAGGTGGAGGCCAAAGCCATAGAGGTCGCATCCCGATTGGCCGATGGCCCGCCGGCGGCATTACGCTGGACAAAAATGATGCTGAACCAATGGCTGAAACAAGCCTCACCCATTTTCGAAGCGTCGCTGGCGCTGGAGTTTATTGGCTTTGCCAGCCCCGAAGGCCGGGAAGGCATGGACGCCTTCTTGCAAAAACGCTCTCCGAACTATCCCGATAACCCGGGCGTGTGAGCGCATTACAGCCTGCCGGTGCCGCCGTGACTACGGCTGTGGCGTGTCAAACGCCGCCGCCGCCCGCCCAAGGCGATCATTGACTGCCTGCCATGCGGGTGACAACGGCGGCTGCTCCACAAGAATGGCGCCCAGGTGCAAGGCGTCGAGGCCGCGTAACATGGCATACAGCCCGCGTGCGTAGGCTTTAGGGTCGGAATCACACATCTGAACGGTCAGGCCGGGCCGATGGCGGCAGAAGTCCGGAGACAAAGCCAGCACGCCGGCACGGGAGTGGCTTGCCATAATCTGATCGATGGCATTGGGCAACTGGTGGCCAGGCACCAGAAACAGCGGGGTCCTGGGTGCGTAATGCGCTTTCAGGGAGCCCGATACCCTGGGTGCGGCAGCATCGGGCGCCTGAGGAGTCAGCCCCAGAACCCTGGCAATATCGTGCGCTTGAATGTGCCCCGGACGCAACAACACGGGGCCTACCCCCTGATCCAGTCGCGATACATCGAGAATGGTTGACTCAATGCCCACCTCGGAGGGCCCGCCTTCCAGTACCAGCAAGTGCGACTCATCCAGCTCGGGAAATTCGGCACGTACATGGGCTGCCGTGGTTGGCGACACCTGACCAAACTTGTTCGCCGACGGTGCCGCCACCCCGCCCTGGCCGCCCGGCTTCATGCGCGCAAACCGGGTCAGCAAGGCTTGAGCGACCGGATGCGACGGGCAACGGATACCCAGGGTGTCCTGCCCGCCGGCAACGGCGGACGGTATATGCGGAGCACGCGGCAAAATCAGTGTGAGGGGGCCGGGCCAGAAAGCATCGATCAACTGCCGCGCCGCCGCCGGCACACGATGCGACCAATAAGCGATGTCGGCATCGGGCGCAACGTGCACAATCACCGGATGATTCGAAGGCCGGCCCTTGGCGGCGTAGATACGCGCGATGGCTTGCGGGTTTTCGGCATCGGCGCCCAGCCCGTACACCGTTTCCGTGGGAAAGGCCACCAGACCGCCCTGCAACAGACGCCGGGCGGCGCGCTCGATGTCGTGTGCAGACGAGGTATCGGAGGCGCACTGGGCGGCCCCCGGCAGCGATGTCGTCATGGCGAAAACGGAATGCCGAGAACCTGCGCCACCTGCGATGCACGCGTGGCCGCGTTGGCAGGTGTATCGCCCAGAACGGTTACGTGCCCCATCTTCCGGCCGGGCCGCGGCTGCGCCTTGCCATACAAATGCAGGCTGGCACCCGGCACGGCCAGTACCGCCGCCCAGTCAGGATCGCGCGGCGACGAGCCGGCGCCGTGAAACCAGACATCACCCAGAATGTTCAGCATGACGGCGGGGCGATCCAGATGGGTACTGCCCAACGGCATGCCCGCCATCACGCGCGCTTGCTGCTCGAACTGACTGCTGACACAGGCCTCAATGGTGAAATGCCCGCTGTTGTGCGGACGAGGTGCGATTTCGTTGGCCACGAGGCTGCCGTCACGCAAGATAAAAAACTCCACACACATGACACCGACATAGTCGAGCTGGCCGGCAATACGCGTGGCGGCATCGGCCGCCTGCGCCAGAAGCGCCGGGGAATACAGCCCGTTACCGGCAGTGGAAACCGCCAGAATGCCGCCACGGTGTTCGTTGCGCGCACTGGGATAGGTGACAACCTGGCCGTCCTGGCCACGTGCCATGACCACCGACAGTTCCTGGTCGAGCGGCAACATGGCTTCGAGCACACATTCCGCCTGATCAAATTGCGCAAATGCCTGCAACGCGTGGTCACGCGAGGCTACCCTGGCCTGCCCCTTGCCGTCGTACCCCAGACGCGCGACCTTCAGCAGGCCGGGAAACAGATCGTCGGGGGCCTGACGGATATCGTCGGCGTGGCGTACCGGGCAATACGGAGCCACGGGCACGCCGGCTTTGCGAATGAAGGCTTTTTCCTGAATGCGGTTCTGCACAATGGCAACCGCGTCTCCCGAGGGGAAAACAGCAGTGGTCTTTGCCAGAAAACGCAAACTGTCGGCGGGTACATTTTCAAATTCCGTGGATACCGCCGGGCAAAGGGCGGCAAGATCGGCAAGACCGGTGCGGTCGTCGTAGGCCGCACAAATATGGCGATCCGCCACGGCACCGGCCGGGCTTTGCGGATCGGGGTCGAGTACGGCAACCTTATAGCCCATACGCTGGGCGGCGTGGCAGAACATGCGCCCCAGCTGACCGCCGCCCAGCATACCCAGCCAGCCGCCGGGCATGACCTTCACTGTCGTGGCTTGTGTTGTCATGCAAATCCTTGGGTTACGAGGAAACGGGCGGAACCACCATGGCGCGCGCCGCGTTGGTCTGGGCCTGGCGAAACGCCACCAGACGCTGCTGCAATGGCGCATCGGTCGTGGCCAGACAGGCAATGGCATGCAGGGCCGCATTTGCCGCGCCGGCCTCGCCAATGGCAAAGGTTGCCACCGGAACCCCTTTGGGCATCTGCACAATGGACAACAAGGAATCTTCGCCGCGCAGATAGCGCGAGGGGACCGGAACGCCGAACACGGGAACCGGAGTCAGTGCCGCCATCATGCCCGGCAGATGGGCCGCTCCGCCCGCTCCGGCAATTATGGCCCGCAAGCCGCGCGGCGCCGCCTGCGCGCCGTAATCGACCATGTCGTGCGGCATGCGATGCGCCGATATCACCCGGGTTTCATGGGGAATGGCGAACTCGTCGAGCATTGCGACGGCGTGTTTCATGACCTCCCAGTCGCTGGACGAGCCCATAACGACCCCCACCAGCGGCGTCGACGAATGCTGTTGTGTCTGGACCATGGTTTTTATCCTTCAGCGGTCAACCGCTCGAGTGCCTCGCGATACTTGGCGGCGGTTTTTTCCAGCACGTCGGCCGGCAGGCGCGGGGCCGGCGGGGTTTTGTCCCACACCTGGGTTTCGAGCCAGTCGCGCACGAACTGTTTGTCGAATGACGGCGGGCTGACGCCCACCTGATAGCTTTCGGCCGGCCAGAACCGGGATGAGTCGGGGGTAAGCACTTCATCCATCAGGTACAGCCGTCCGGCGTCGTCAAGACCGAACTCGAACTTGGTGTCGGCGATGATAATGCCTTTGGTGGCCGCATAGGCCGAGGCTTCCGTGTAAAGACGCAGGGTGATGTCGCGGATCTTTTCGGCCAGCTCGCGCCCCACCTGATTGACCACATAGTCGAAATCGACGTTCTCGTCGTGTTCACCGAACTCGGCTTTGGCGGCCGGGGTGAAGATGGGTTGCGGCAACTTGCCGGCCTGCTGCAGCCCCTTCGGCAAGGCGATGCCGCACACGGCACCCGACGCCTGATAGTCTTTCCAGCCGGAGCCTATGAGATATCCCCGGGCGACTGCCTCGACAAGAATGGGCTTCAGTCGCTTCACGACAACAGCCCGCCCTTTCACCTGGTCGCACTCGTGCGGAGCCACCACACTGCAAGGGTCGATACCCGTAGCGTGGTTGGGAATGATATGCGCCAGCTTGTCGAGCCAGAAATCCGTCAGCTCGGTAAGGACCTGCCCCTTGCCCGGGACGGGATCATCCAGAATGACATCGAAGGCGGAAATGCGGTCGGTTGCAACGATAAGCAGTTTGTCGTCGCCCACGGCGTACATGTCGCGAACTTTGCCGCGGCCTAGCAATGGCAATGACTGAAGAGTGGATTGATGAAGAGCCTGAGCCACAGGGGTATCCTTGAAAACAAAGCATCCCGCCGGCGCAACGCTCGGCGGGACGGAAACAGAGTCAGTACACAGCCGAAGGCTTACTGGACAACCTGGGCGAGCTCGCCGGCGGCGTAACGACGCGCCATTTCAGACAAGGCAACCGGCTTGATCTTGCTGGCGTTGCCGGCCGTCCCGAACTGCTGGTAACGCTGCTTGCAGATTTCCTTGGCGGCGGCACGGGCGGGCTTCAGGTATTCGCGAGGGTCGAATTTCGAGGGGTGTTCCGCCATGAAGCGACGGATGGCACCGGTCATGGCCAGACGGATATCGGTATCGATGTTGATCTTGCGAACACCAAACTTGATGGCTTCCTGAATTTCTTCCACCGGTACGCCGTAGGTTTCTTTCATGTCGCCGCCGAACTGACGGATTTCGGCAAGCAGGTCCTGGGGCACGCTGGAGCTGCCGTGCATGACCAGGTGCGTGTTGGGCAACCGCTTGTGAATTTCCTTGATACGGGAAATCGAGAGGATGTCGCCCGTGGGTTTGCGCGTGAACTTGTACGCACCGTGGCTGGTGCCGATGGCGATGGCCAGGGCATCGAGCTGGGTGTGGCGTACGAAATCGGCCGCCTGCTCGGGGTCGGTGAGCAGCTGGTCCATGGTGAGGGTGCCCTCGGCACCGTGCCCGTCTTCCTTGTCGCCCTTCATGGTTTCCAGAGAGCCCAGGCAGCCCAGCTCGCCTTCGACGGTGACGCCCAGCTTGTGAGCCATTTCAACCACTTTGCGCGTGACGTTCAGGTTGTATTCGTAACTGGCGATGGTTTTGCCGTCTTCTTCGAGCGAGCCGTCCATCATGACGCTGGAAAAGCCCAGATCGATTGCCCCCTGGCAAATGGCCGGCGACTGGCCGTGATCCTGGTGCATGACCACGGGAATGTGGGGGTAGGACTCAACCGCCGCCTGTATAAGGTATTTCAGAAAGCCTTCTCCGGCATACTTGCGCGCACCCGCCGACGCCTGCATGATGACAGGACTGTCGGTTTCGGCGGCCGCTTCCATGATAGCCTGCACCTGTTCCAGATTATTGACGTTGAACGCGGGGATGCCATAGCCATTCTCTGCGGCGTGGTCGAGCAGCTGGCGCATGGAAACGAGTGCCATGAAAAGACTCCAAAAATCAGTTAATTAGGGATTCCGACATTTTACCCGAATGTGACTGTCACGGCGGGGTTGTCAGGGCGCAGACGTGCGCCGCGCCGATTTGGGCCGAAATGCCTTGACCACGGCGTCACGGGTTTCAATGTAAGGCCCGCCGATCAGATCGATGCAGTACGGCACTGCCGCGAAAATGCCGGCTTTCGCAACGGTGCCATCGGGGTTTTTCAGGCCTTCGAGCGTTTCCCTGACCGCCTTGGGCTGGCCGGGCAAATTGATGATCAGGGCGGCGTGATCGGCGGTTTCGCGAATGACGGCAACCTGGCGCGACAAAATGGCGGTCGGCACGAACGCAAGGCTGATCTGCCGCATCTGCTCGCCGAACCCGGGCATTTCCCGGGTGGCCACCGCCAATGTGGCCTCGGGAGTGACATCACGACGCGCAGGACCGGTGCCTCCGGTGGTGAGCACCAGATCGCAACCCAGGCCGTCAACCAGTTCGATCAGGGTGGCCGAAATTTGCGCCTGCTCATCGGGAATCAGGCGGGTGACGCACTGCGGCGGCTGCACCAGGGCGTCCTGGAGCCAGGACTGCAAGGCAGGAATGCCTTCGTCGTCGTAAATACCGCGAGAGGCCCGATCGGAAATGGAAACCAGGCCAACCAGCAACTCATCGGGATGGCGCCGTTCAAGACGTACTGTTGCAGACATAAATTCTCCGTAAAACAAACCGCCAATCACGTAAACTGGCCTGACGTATTCTACGATGTCGTCCGGCGCTCCGATTCGGCCTTTTTCAGGAAAAGATCACCCCCATGACCCGCTCTGCATCCTCTGCCACCTTGCTGCTCGCCGGCGCGGGCGACCTTGCCCGACGCACCGGACTGCTGTTCCGCGATACAGGGAACGACGTGATTGCCCTGCGCCGGCGCCCGCCCCCATCCCTGGAGGCCTTCACCGTCATGCAAGCTGATCTCACCCGCCCCGACACGCTGGGCGGCTTGCCCGGCGCTATCAGCCACGTGCTTTACGCGGCAACGCCCGACGAACGTTCCGAGGCCGCCTACCATCGCACCTTCGTTCAAGGCAGCCAGAATCTGGTGAATGCGCTTGACACATCGCAGCTCACCCGCTTTCTGTTCGTGTCCTCAACGGCAGTTTATGGCGGCAGTGCGGGCTGGGTGGATGAAACCACGCCCGAAGCGCCCGAGAAATTCAATGGCCGTGTGCTTCTGGAAGCGGAACAGCGGCTTCGCGAGCGTTTGGGCGACAAGCTGGTGGTGCTGCGCCCCTCGGGGCTTTACGGCCCCGGCCGCACCCAATTGCTGGAACGGCTTCGGGCCGGGCAGGTTCGGGTGCGGGCGGCCCCGGTGCAATGGACCAACCGCCTGCACATTGACGATGCCGCCGGCGCCTGCCTGCATCTGCTCACGCTGACCAGGCCGGACCCCGTTTATCTGGGAACCGACAACACGCCATTGCCCATGACCGTACTGTACGACGCGTTGGCTGACATGCTGGGCGTCAGCCGTCCGCTGCGCGGCGAAGTGGCCATGCCCGTTGCCAGCAAACGGTTGAGCAATGCCCGGCTGCGGGCCAGCGGCTTTACCCCGGCCTGGCCCGATGCGCTGAAAGGCTATCGGTCGCTGATCGGGCCCAACGCGGCCATCTGACTGTACCTTCAGGCCTGGGCGCGCGCTTCCAGCACGGCAACGGCAGGCAGCGTTTTCCCTTCCAGAAACTCCAGGAAGGCACCGCCTCCGGTCGAGATATAGCCCATCTGGTCGTCGATACCGTACTTGGCAATCGCGGCCAGCGTATCGCCCCCGCCGGCAATCGAAAACCCTTTCGATCCGGCAATCGCCTGGGACACCACCTTTGTGCCATTGGCAAATGCGTCGAATTCAAACACCCCCACCGGACCGTTCCACACAATGGTGCCGGCCTGTTTCAGAATATCCGCCAGACGTCGGGCGGTGTCCGGGCCAATATCAAGAATCAGGTCGTCATCGGCGACATCGACCGCCGCCTTCACCGTGGCAGGAGCGTCGGCACTGAAGGTTTTCGCACACACGACATCGGTGGGAATAGGCACCTCGGCACCACGCTGCTTCATCAGGTCAATGACGGCGCGCGCCTGGTCGACCTGATCCGCTTCAACCAGTGACTTGCCCACCGGCAAGCCGGCGGCCAGCATAAAGGTATTGGCAATACCGCCGCCCACCACCAGCTGATCCACCTTGCCGGCCAGGCTCTGCAAGATGGACAGCTTCGTCGACACCTTGGACCCCCCGACAATCGCCACCATGGGCCGTCCGGGATTCTCGAGCGCACGACCCAGGGCATTCAGCTCTGCTTCCAGCAGAGGGCCGGCACAGGCTGTGCCGGCAAACTGCGCCATGCCATGGGTGGTGGCCTCGGCCCGGTGTGCCGTTCCGAAGGCATCGTTCACATATACATCGCACAAGGCGGCCATTTTCCGTGCCAGATCCGGACTGTTCTTCTTTTCCCCCACGTTGCAGCGGCAGTTTTCCAGCAAGACGACCTGACCGGGACTCACTTGAACGCCGTCCACCCAGTCGGCCACCAGTGTCACGGGCTGACCCAGCAGCTCGGCCAGGCGGTCGGCCACCGGGGCCAGGGAGTCTTGCGGCTCCAGCCGGCCTTCGACCGGGCGCCCCAGGTGCGAGGTGACCATGACGGCGGCACCGGCGTCCAGCGCCATGCGAATGGCCGGCACCGAGGCTCGCACGCGCGTGTCTTCGGTAATGGCGCCGTTGTTCAGCGGCACGTTAAGGTCGGAACGGATGAAAACCCGCTTGCCGGCGAGCGCGCCGGACTGGGCTAGAGAGGAAAGTGTTTTGACGGATGGCATGATATTCAGCCCCTGAAAGGGAATAAAGAGCAGACAAGGAAAGGGGCGGGTTACCCCGCCCCTTGCACGTAAGACAACCGGCTTACTTGGCAGACAT
>JBFWLP010000084.1:0-14077 GCA_050252075.1 Burkholderiaceae bacterium
ACCCGACGCGATAGAAAGCCAAACGTAATACGCGACGTAAATGCGTCCAAAAATAGCTTCTATATAGTCAAAATTCAATTTTATAAGCGCAACGTCACTTCCGACCACCTTGAAAGCGCAATGCCTCAAAAAAACAGAACCCCTAAGACAGAAAAGAAAACAATACTTCTTCTTTCTGCGCATGCACGATCTCTAATAAACTTCCGAGGGCCACTCTTAAAAGACCTGTTGGCGAAAGGCTTGCACGTCCATGTCGCTGCACCCGATATAGATGCAGACAAAAAAATAGCCTCAGCCCTTTCGGCATTAGGAGTAGTATCACACAACCTTGCCTTAAACCGAGCCAGCTTTAATCCATTGTCCGATATTTATTCTTTCATTAATATAATTTTACTATTAATTAGAATAAAACCAGACTTCATATTCACATACAATATCAAACCCGTATTGTATGGCTGCATGGCCGCAAGAATCGCTAGAATCCCGGTACGAACCGCCCTTATTACTGGATTAGGGTATGCATTTTCAGAAAGCAAAAGTCTGAAAAGCTCTATTGCTCAACGAATAACCAGAACCCTGTACCGAAAGGCGCTTAAGTCAGCTACTCTAGTAATATTCCAGAACCAAGACGATCCAGCAGACCTAAAAAGAG
Source organism: Burkholderiaceae bacterium (assembly GCA_050252075.1). Taxonomy (GTDB): domain Bacteria; phylum Pseudomonadota; class Gammaproteobacteria; order Burkholderiales; family Burkholderiaceae_B; genus JAAYGT01. The sequence goes on from JBFWLP010000084.1 coordinate 653, forward strand.
AGGGAATTTTAGATTCTCACACAAACTACGTAGTTGTAGGTGGCTCTGGAGTAGATACACAGCACTTTACTTACAAAACCAGGACTAACGCGCAACCACGATTTTTGATGCTTTCTCGCCTTCTAATAGAAAAGGGGGTGAGAGACTATGTAGACGCAGCCAAAATAGTAAAATCCATTCACCCCAAAGTCGATTTTGTTTTAGCTGGAGAAATCGACTCTAACCCGAACTCTATAAAGCAGGAAGAACTTGATAGCTGGATAGCCAATAACGATATCTGCTACCTTGGCAGGATACCCGATGTCAGAGAAGAGCTATCAAGCTGCACAGCCTTTGTCTTGCCCAGTTATTATCGAGAGGGAATCCCCAGAACGATTTTAGAGGCACTTGCATCCGGCAGGCCTGTAATTACTACCAACTCTGTTGGCTGCAAGGAACCTATAGAGGAAGGATTAAATGGCTTTCTAGTTCCTCCAAAAAGTCCACAACTACTCGCAGAGCGTATGCTAATACTCATTCATGACCAGGCTCTCGCAGAAAAAATGGGAGCATCGGCGAGAGAGGTGGCCGAGAATTGCTACGACGTTCGCATCATCAATTCGACGATGCTTAGTAAAATGGGAATTATATAGACACAGGTGCGCAATGAGAAACATAAAGACTATATTAAAAGTGATCTATGGAATTTTACTATCGCCGATATTATATTGGTCTGCTCGACACCAGCATGCCATTCACCAAGCAATTATTAGGCCACTCACCTCAGGCCCTTTTAAAGGAAAATTAATCGGTGAGATATGGGACCATGTCTACCAGTTGGAATCAGGAGCTGTCGATAACGACAGCTTTACGCAAGCAGTATGTCTTTCTATGCAAAACGCAGTTCGAGATGGACAGATTGATTACTGGCTGAAGATGCCTACAAAGCCAGAGCAAAATATTGATATAAGTTTGTGTCGCAGCATCTTTTATACTCCTTTAAAACGCTGGCATCTGAACTTGCATTTCATGGCCGAGGGCAATATTCATAACCCACATGGCCATCGAGATGTCTTATCCACGCAAGTTATCGCAAAAGGTAGGATGAAGGTCCAAGAGTTCGACTTGATAGACTCTCTTGAGAAAAATCCAACCACGTTAATAATACGGAGAGATGAAGTTGTTGACGCTGTCAGCGGCTTCATTACCACTGACAGTGTATGTAATGTTCACGGATTCGAGCCTTACCTCGGGCCTGCCGTCAGGTTTCAGTTTTACCTTAGGGGTCAAGGCGGCATCAAGGGGGTTCTATTTCCAAAACGCGGCAGGCTTTATGTTCATCCAATTTGGGATACTCGGGATGGAAACACAGTGCTTGCCAATCTAGGTCGGAGCGGGCGACCTGGAGAATCGTGAAAGCCGCAGCCACCTCTATGTTTTAGCTAGCAATATGGTTAGCGAGTCTCTGACGAGTCAGGATGTCGTGCAGGCATTGATGCGCATTGTGACGGGGCGCGGCACTTTGCCGCGCCGCTGTAATGACCCAGCAGTTTCTGCTCAGAGCAGAAAATCAGTGGGTCGTTACATTAGTATCCCATCCATACTTTGACTGGAGTAAGCATGGGATCTTGCCTTTCCCAACAACGAGCATTATTAAAAAAAACATCTAACGCACGGTTTAAATAGTGTGGTGATGTCCCCGAAACATGTGGGGTGAGTAACACGTTAGGCCTATTCCAAAGTCTAGATGTAGATGGTAAGGGTTGGATTTCAAACACATCTAGCGCTGCGCCACGCAAATGACCCTCATCCAAGAGGTCGGCGATCGCGTCTTCAACAACGACACCACCACGAGAGATGTCCACGACAATTGCCCCCTGAGGCAGCGCCGACAGGCAAGCGTGATCGACCATCCCTCGAGTTTCGGATGTTAGTGGCACACATACCACCAGCGCCATCGCCTTGTTCAAATGGGGAAAGGCGTCCGCGAAATCACACGTCACATCCGCCCAAGATACGGGTTCAGGACTTCGTTTAACCGCTATCACACGCATGCCAAACGCCTTGGCACGTATCGCTACGCTTTCTCCAACTGCGCCAGCTCCGAGCACCATCAAGGTTTGATCAGTAAGTTCGCCCAGCCAAGCTCGCTGCCAATTCCGCTCTCTCGACTGTTCGATGAAACGATCGAAGCTCTTGGTGAAATGCAGAAGCGCACCGATGGCGTATTCGCTCATTTGTGGTCCGTGGACACCTGTGCTCTTAGTTAAGGTTAAGGTGGACCAATTCAGAGGCATCTGCCAAATTTTTTCAACCCCTGCCGAGAGGAAATGCACCCATTCGCAGCCGGCTATTCGCGCAAATGCTTCCGGCAGCCAGGGCAGGGTAGGAGTGATAACCACCGGGTATGAGCCGACTGAAACTTCATCTGGAGACCCGGCAAAAATTACCTCGGTGTTCGGCAGATGAGCGGCGAAAGTACTTAGCACCAATTCTTTCTGCTGCTCGAGAACATCGGGTTTCTGCAAAAACAAAACACGCTCTATTTTGTGTTTCATTTTTTTTCCTTCGCAAGCTCGGCAGCCTTAGATGACAGCCTTGCATGATTGCTTAGCAATGCCTCAGCCGGTGTCTCTTGCCAAACCCGTTCTACACGCTGAATAGCTGCGATTTCGGTCTTTAGGTCGATCGTCTGCTTTAGCGCTTCCAGCGAAGCCGCCCGCCCATGAAAGGCTCGTGACAAAATCACCCAGTCGGAGCCCAAACGCACATGCTCACCAAGAATCCAGTCGGCAGGTAAGCTACCCTGGCCGATTCGGCCGATGCCACCGATTCCGAACTCCAGGCCCGCTTCACGGCACAAAGCCGTGGCCCCGTCCAACAAACGACCCCCGAGCACCTCGAATAAGAAATCTAACTGCATGTCTAGCGATAAATCATTTAAGCCAAAGTGCACTAGATCATTATCGTCTAACAACTGCAATATAGCAGGCAAACGAGCAAGGGCCGCTGCGGTCTCTACCAGAAGGGTGACCGGCGTCTCTTGAGCCAGTGCTTTAAATTGAGCAACTTCCCCCACCCTTCGAAACATAGGCAGCATCACTCGATCCGCTCCAGCATCGATTGCGGAACGAACTTCGTCTGCCGTTTCCTCCCATGGGGGATTAATGCGGACGAGTAGCTCCGACTCTGTTAGCACTTTGGCCAAGGCTTCGACGTCGCCGATCGTGTGCGCCGCCGTGTGTGTATCCAAATGACCTTGCCGCGCAGCCTTGCCTCGGGTTTCCATGTCCACGAAAATAGTAGAAACACCAGACTCTTCCGCATACTGAGCGATGTTCGGATTTGCCGTAATCAGTAACGTTTTCATTTGCGTTCCTTTCCTTCCTTCCGCAGGGAGTCCCGGTAGGCTCGCCAGTTTTGCACCTCGCCGCCATAGATGCCCTTGCCAGTGAGCACTACGTGTACGGTGCGAAACAACAACCCTAAATCATAAAAGAAGCCATAGTTACGCGCATATTCGGCATCTGCCTCGACTTGCTGCAGCCATCCCAAGCTACGACGTCCTCGAACCTGCGCCAGCCCCGTGAGCCCTGGGCGAACCGAAAACCGTGAAAGATACTCAGGAGGCACGACTTCCAATTGCTCTGGAAGTATTGGACGCGGTCCTACCAAGCTCATATCACCGATAAAAATATTCCAAAGCTGAGGCAACTCATCTAAGGAGGTTTTTCGTAGAAATTTTCCTGAGCGAGTGATCCTTGGGTCGTCGCCTTCGCTCACTACCTGCTCACGATGCTGATCGATACTATCTGGTTCTCGATCAATCATTGTACGAAATTTGATTACACGGAACACTCTCTGCTCTAGCCCAACACGGCGTTGTTTAAAAAATATGCGTCCCTCGCTATCGATTCGAATCCAGATGGCTAAAATCAAAAATAGGGGAGAAAGCACTAGCAAGGCAATACCGCTAATAGCGATGTCAAGAATGCGTTTTATAAACTTCTTCATATTTTTTGCTTATCCGAGCCATGTGGTTGCATACTATTGCAGGGAATGTCGTAGAAACACATCTCTCCAAGGCGGTAGGCGTTCAATTTCTCTGTAACTATAAAAAACCGCGTTCATTTCATCTAAGCGACCGTTCACAAGCAACTCTGTTCCTATTTGCAGTCCCGAAAACTCGGTGGTGATAGCGATTCATCACCGCTCATTTATTAAAGTCGTCGTCATCATTGGCTTTTCATTCTAGGTCCGAACCAGACTTTCCATGCGCTACGACCTCACCGACCTCAAGCTCCTCGTCCACATCGCCGAAGCCCGCAGCCTCACCCGCGCGGCCGAGCGTTGCCATCTGTCCGTGCCATCGGTTAGCCAGCGGGTGCGGCATCTGGAAGAGAGTCTGGGCGTTCCCATCCTGCAGCGCCAGGCGCGCGGGGTGGAACTGACCCAGGCCGGCCAGGTGATCGAGCGGCGCGCCCTTCGCATTTTGCGCGAGCTTTCGTGCCTGCACGATGAGCTGTTGCCCTTTGCCCAGGGGGTGTATGGCGAGGCTCGCTTGATGGCCACCACGGTGGCCATGGCGACATTTTTGCCGGAAGCCTTGGCGGTGTTCTTGCGCCAGCATCCGAAAATCAATGTGCAGGTGGAAGAGGCAAACTCTTGGGACATACTGAGCGCCACCGCCGCCAATCGTATCGACCTTGGCGTGATTGCCCACCGCGGCAACGATACCTCGCTGGCCTACCAAACCCTGTACCGCGACAATCTGTTGGTGTTGCTGCCCTCCGGTGCGCCTTTGGCCAGCACCGCCGCCATCGGTTTCGACGCTTTGCTGCAACAGCACGAGTTTGTTGGTTTCGGCCGTTTGAGCGCGGTCGATGGCTTTTTGGACGAAGCGGCCGCCAAGTTGGGCAAGCGCCGTTCGGTGCGGGCCCAGGTGGGCACGCTGGAGGCGCTGGTGAGCATGGTGGCGCACGATGTGGGCGTTGCGGTGGTGCCGCAAAGCCTGGCGTATCGGCTGGAGCCGGATCCGCGCGTTTGTGTATTGCCCATGGATGAGGAATGGGCCAGCCGCGAGATCAGCCTGTGCTGGCTGCAAAACGAGGAGCAACCCGGTTACGTGACGGCCTTGCGGCAGGCACTGGTGGGCGCGGCGGCGGCCATGTCTCGCTTGATCGAGAGCCGCTTGGAAGCGGGCGATCGGCCCCGCCCGCCAATCGACTTTTGAGCAGCTTGCAGCCACAGCGGGCTCAGCCAGCGGCGGCTGCCACCGCGCCTGCAGCTTGCGCGCTTGCGGCCTGTACGCTTGCGGGCTGCGCCCGCCGGGCCAGGGCTTCTTCCCGGTCTTCCTGCAGGAGTACCAGGCTGTCGTAGGCGGCGCCGCGTTCGTCTTGCGGGCGCGGCATGCCGGGCGGCAGGTAGGGCGTGTATTCCTCCACCAGCTCGCATAGCTCCCGGCGAATGGCAAAGGGATCGTTGTTGCGGCAGGCCTCGAACAACGTTTCCAGCCGGGATTGCAGCACGTCCCAGGGTAGGCGGTTTTCGTGGGCGAAGTTGATGCGGGGGTGTGCGCTGGGCGTGGTGTTGTCGCCGATCAGCAATTCTTCGTAGAGCTTTTCGCCATGGCGCAGGCCGGTTTGCACGATGGCGATGTGGCCGGTGCGCGCATTCTCGTCCGGGGTTTCTGCCAACCCGCATAGCGAGAGCATGGTGCGCGCCAAATCCAGGATGCGCACGGGCTCGCCCATATCCAGCACGAATACCTCGCCGCCGCGCGCCATGGCGCCGGCCTGGATGACTAATTGCGCGGCTTCGGGGATGAGCATGAAGTAGCGCGTCATGCGGTAGTCGGTGAGAGTGATGGGGCCGCCGCGGGCAATTTGCTCTTGGAACAGCGGCACCACCGAGCCCGACGAACCCAGCACGTTGCCAAAGCGCACCATGCTGAACGTGGTGGTGGTGTCGGGCAGCAAGGCCAGGGCCTGGAAGACGAGCTCTGCGCAGCGCTTGCTGGCCCCCATCACGTTGGTGGGCCGCACGGCTTTGTCGGTGGAGATCAGCACGCAGGTTTCTACCGCCGCGTCGCGGGCCGCCTGCGCTACCGCCAAGCTGCCGAGCACGTTGTTGATCACGCCTTCGCCCGAGTTGAGTTCTACCAGCGGCACGTGCTTGTAAGCGGCGGCGTGATACACGGTTTGTATCTTGTGTTCGCGCAGCAGTTCGTCCAGCAGTTTGCGATGGGTTACCGAGGCCATCACGGCGTAGAGGTCTAGATCGGGGGCTTTGCCGCGCAGTTCGCGTTCGATCTGATAGAGGGCCAGCTCGCTGGCATCCAACAGCACCAGGCAGCGCGGTTGTTGCGACACGATCTGCCGGCAAAGCTCGCTGCCGATCGAACCCCCTGCCCCGGTAACCAGCACCGCTTTGCCCTGGATGTTGCGCGCGAAGAGCTCTGGCATGGGCGGCACGGGCGAGCGGCCGAGCAGATCTTCTACCTTGATGTTGCGGATGGATTGGGCGGTAATCTTGCCGCCCACGAGTTCGTCGATGGGCGGGATGGTGCGCACCACCACGCCCTTGCCGCGCATTTGCTCGACAATCTCGCGCCGGCGCTGCGGTGCGGCCGAGGGGATGGCGATGATCACTTCTTCAATGCGGTGGCGGGAGAGTTTTTCGCCCAGCAAGCGCAAGGCGTAGACCTTGAGGCCCGAAACGAAGGCGCGGTGCAGGTGGGGGTCGTCGTCGAAGAAGCACACTAATTGATAGGTGCGGCTGGAGCGCAGCACGTTGGCCAGTTGGTAGCCGGCCTCGCCCGCGCCATAGATGGCGACCCGCGTGCGGCCCTCGGGCACCTGCTGGCTGCCCGTGCGCAGCAAACGGCGGGCGCCAAAGCGCGACGCCACTACATAGACGAACGCCAGGCTCCAGTAGATGAACAGGCTGCTGCGCGGCGGCGCGCTGCCCGTGGTGATAAGGTCGGTAACGACATAGGTGATCACCGCCAGGATGGCCGGGCCCAGGGCGGCGGCCTTGACCACCGAGATGTCGATGAACCGCACCACGTTGCGGTACAGGCCCATCAGGTAGAACACCGGGATGGTGGCCAGCGCCATGAACACCGGCGCGGTGATGCCGTAGCGATAGGTGATGGCGGGGTCGCCCAGCCGCAGGTAGAAAGCGAGCACCAAGCACAGCGGTAGCGCAATCAAGTCGGCCAATACCATGACCGCGATTTTTTGTGGGCGCGAAAGAGCTAGAAGACCACTGCGTAACCTGAGCAACATAGACGACGATGACGATTGAAACAGGCCGTGGCTTAAGAGCCTTGTAGCCCCGAACCGGCAAGCGGATACCGCGAGCCGAGGTTGGCGCACCTCTGGGTGCGACTGCAGCCCCAATATGTAACAAAAATTACGATATTGGTTTGAGTTTGTCATCCCCCTGAACTAGGGGTTGATTGTAACCTCAAGGCTCAGAGCTAAGGGGTAAAGACCTCTCATTTCTTGCGTTACTGATTTTTTCCGAGCCGTAAAGACCGGGTTAACACGGGGGAGGCTGGATTCTGACAGAAAACCCGGAAGCCTGACGGCGGGGGCGCGCGGATGGGTTGGAGATACCGTACTGAGGGTGTGTGTCAGGCATGTGGCGAGGTGTCCGCGGTTCGGACGGACCTTGAGCGGGCTTGGGATGCGCTGCTGGCGTTGCTTGGCGCGTTGAAGGGGGTGATCGTTTCTCTTTGGGTATGTTGTGGATTCCACGGTAGGCGGCGGACATGGGCGCTGGCGGGAGTCTTCGGTAACGATGGTTGCGTTGGCGTCTGGCATGATGCCGGGTTGGCCCGAGGTATACCGGGGTTGCTAGCCTTTCGGCCGGCTTTCTGTTGGCCTTCGGTTGCCCTTCTGTTGCTTCTATTGATTGATAACCCCCCAATGCTGTTATCCAAGCTCGTTATCGCCGTCGTGTCGCCCCTGGGCACCGCCCTGCTGTTGCTGCTGGCGGGCCTGCTCGCCTTGCTGTTGAGCCGCCGGCGCTGGGGCGTCGGCCTGGTGGCCTTGGGGTTGGCCTGGCTGTGGCTGTGGTCCACCCCGGTGACCAGCCTGTGGGTGCGGCATCATGTGGAGGCGCCCTACCCGGCCCGCCCGGTGGCCGAGGTGCCGGCGGCCGACGCCATTGTGGTGCTGGGCGGCGCAATGCATCCGCCGCATGCCGGCAATCCCAGTTGGGACGCCCATAGCGCACTGGATCGGGTGCTGCATGGCGCACGGCTGTATCGCGCGGGCAAGGCGCCCTGGATTGTGCTGAGCGGCGGCTCGTACAGTGGGCAGTATTTGCAGCCGGAGGCCGAGTCGATACGCGACTTTCTGCTGGAGCTGGGCGTGCCGGCCTCGGCGATTTTGCTGGAGTCGGAAAGCCTGAACACCGAGGCCAATGCGCAGAGAACCCGCGCGCTGCTGGAGGCGCATGGCCTGGAGCGAGTGTTGTTGGTCACGTCCGCCCTGCATATGGCGCGCTCGGTGGCGGAGTTTGAAGCCGCGGGCGTGGCGGTGTTGCCTTCGGCCACGGATTACGATTGGGCGATGCCTGCCGGCGTGCGGCGTTATGTGCCGGCCGCGGATGCCCTGGATGTGAGCGGGCGGGCGTTCAAGGAGATTGTGGGGCGCTGGGCGGTGCTGGCGCGGCAATGGTGAGGGCCGTGGCGGGGCCGATCCGCTTGCGGGTGGGGAGGTTGTGAGGCCGCTTAACGGCTCCCCTTGCGTGACGAAAGGAATTTCCTTACTCTCTGGATAGATTTATCATCCGAGGGGCTGTGCATGATTACCAGCAAACTGACCAGCAAGGCGCAAACTACGATTCCACAAGCTGTCCGTAAAGCGCTACAACTACGCGAGGGCGACGAGATTGCCTACCGGATCGAAGATGGACACGTTCTGCTGACTCGGGTGCGGGCACGCGTCCCCACTCCAGTCGATGATCCCTTCGCGACATTCTCCGAGTGGGACAGCGACGCTGACAAGGCCGCGTATGCCGACCTTTGAGCAAGGCGATGTCATCCGGGTTCCGTTTCCCTATACCGACCGCGACACACGTCAAAGGCGACCGGCGCTGGTGGTGTCCGCCGGCACCATTGGCGAAGATGGAGCTTTACTCTGGGTGGTCATGATTACCTCGGCCACGAATCGACCGTGGGCCGGCGACGTGCCAGTACCCAATCAAGTCGGCTTACCTGCGCCGTCGGTCGTGCGACCGGTAAAAATCGCTACGATCGAAGCGCGCCACGCGGACTTCCTCGGCAGACTACCAACAAAAGAGCATGAAGAAGTCATGCAACACGTGGGGATGCTTATGGGTTACCGCGCTCATGAGGCCGCCGCCTATGATGAATGGCTGCGTGGCAAGGTTGAATCCAGCCGAAATGACCCCCGGCCGTCGATCTCCAACGATGATATGAAAGCCGAGTTTGCCAAGCGCCGCACCGCCTGGCGGACCAAGGCTACGCAATGAGCGGTGGGGTCAGCCGGTATGCAAGTTCAGGGTGGCAGAATCAGGAAGCGTTGTTGCGGCTCCTGATGCAGTCGCACCGTCAAAACGCTGTTCTCCTGCGTGCAGCGCGTCACCAGTCCGGTCAGCACGTCCAGCGAATCGATCTGATGCGCCTGCGCAAGATGCTGAAGGTCAGGGAGTTGACGCTGGCGGGCGCGAGTGGGTTAGAATAGAGGCAAGGTTGGTGATGGCTTCCAATGGGCGCAAGCCTACGACCCATCATATAAGACCTGATCCCCACCCCGGCCCAGAGCCGGGGCTTTTATTTCCAGGCCCGGAAAACATCATGCCGAGGCCGCTTCTTCTCTGGCCTGCTGGCCAGGCTGCTTGCCCGCCACCACCGTCTTGCGCCGATTCGCCACCAGTTCGGTAGCCTTGCGCACCAGGACATCCTCGGTGTGGACGTAGCGTAATCGGCCACTTTGGGGCGCCAATGATCGCCACACCAACCGCGATTCAATAATACGGAAGGCGGCTGGCGTGAACGCTTGGTCGACGCCATGCGCAGATAGACGCCGGCACGTTTGCCCTGCTACCGGAAAACATCTTCAAGACTTTGCGCGTCGAGTATTTGCTCGGCCCAACGGTTCAAGGTGGCATCGTCGGCGGACACCAGGCGCACTTTCGCCCAGTCGGGCAGCGTACCGAATTTACGGGTGATCAGCGACGACAGCAGCGTGGCGAAGCCTTCCGTTTTGCCTTCTTCCCGCTAGTGTCATGAGTTAGAAATTCGTTGAACTAATTTGGCCGACCTGGATCCTTCGTGTAGTGTGTCAACACAGCGAGGTGATCATGAGAGGCAGACCCAAGACGGAACTGGTGCTCAGCGATGCGGAGCGCGAACGGCTCACGGCGTTGACGCTGCGGCGCAAGAGCGCGCAGGCCATGGCATTGCGAGCGCGCATCGTGTTGGGCTGCGCCGACGGCATGGAGAACAAGGCAGTTGCCATGCGCCAGAGAGTCACGCCCCAGACGGTTTCCAAATGGCGAGCGCGCTTCGTTGAACACCGTCTGGAGGGTCTGCTGGATGCGCCACGCCCGGGCGCACCGCGCAGCATTGACGATGCGCGTGTGGATGCGGTGATCGCCCGCACGCTGGAGTCGATCCCCGTTGGGGCCACGCACTGGAGCACGCGCACCATGGCGCGCGAGATGGGCGTATCGCAGACGGCCGTCACGCGCATCTGGCGCGCCTTCGGCTTGCAACCACATCGCCAGGAGACGTTCAAACTCTCCAGCGATCCGTTGTTCGTGGAGAAGGTGCGCGATATCGTGGGCCTGTACCTGGATCCACCACTCAAAGCCATGGTGCTGTGCGTGGACGAGAAGAGCCAGATCCAGGCGCTGGACCGCACACAGCCGATCTTGCCACTGGCCCCGGGCATCCCCGAGAGGCGCACCCATGACTACATGCGCCATGGCACCACGACCTTGTTTGCGGCACTGGACATCGCCACGGGCGAGGTGATCGGCGAGTTGCACCGGCGTCACCGCAGCAGCGAATTCCTGCAGTTCCTGCGCACCGTGGAGGCCAACGTACCCAGCGGGCTGGACGTGCACCTCGTGATGGACAACTACGGCACCCACAAGACGCCTACGATCAGAAACTGGTTTGCGCGCCATCCGAGGTTCCAGGTGCACTTCACCCCCACCTCGGCGTCCTGGCTCAATCAGGTCGAGCGCTGGTTCGCCACCCTGACCACGCAATACATTCGCCGTGGCACCCACCGCTCCACGCGTCAACTCGAGCAGGCCATCAAGCAGTATCTGGACATCAACAACGCCAATCCAAAGCCCTTCCATTGGGTCAAGTCTGCCGACGACATCCTTGCCAGCATCCAACGATTTTGCTTGCGAACTTCTAACTCAGGACACTAGCGCCTGAGGCGGACGCGTTCAATGCTGGTGACGTAGCTCACTTGGGTTTCCTCTTCAATTTGCTGAACCGCCTCTTCGAAGGCCGGCTCGAGTGCTTCGGGCAGGGTCATCATGGCATCCAGGATCCGGAACAACTGGATGACATTATCGCGTTGGTAGCCCCAGTGGTACAACTGGCGCACCAGTTCCGTCTTGCGAAGAATGGCGGTGCTGACGCGTTAAAAGTGAGGGTCATGATGGCTAAGCAGCAAAATTGGTTTGATCAGGGTGGCGAGGCCTATGCACGGTTTCGGCCGGAGTATCCGCCCGAGCTGGCGCGGTGGTTGGCGTCGGTGGCGCCCGGCACGGGGCTGGCGGTGGATGTGGGCTGCGGCAACGGGCAGCTAGCCGTGCAATTGGCGGATCACTTTGCTCAGGTGGTAGGCGTGGACCCGAGCGCCGATCAGATTGCTCATGCCGTGCCGCACGCGCGCGTGACCTATGTTTGCGCGGCGGCGGAGGCCTTGCCCGCGGTGGGGCTTGCCGGTCACAGCGTGGATCTCGTTACCGCGGCGCAGGCGGCGCATTGGTTTGATCTGCCGCGCTTTTATGAGGGCGTGCGCCGCATCGGCGCGCCAGGCGCGGTGGTGGCCCTGGTGAGCTACGGCGTGCTACGGCTGGAGGCGGCGCTGGCGCCGCGCTTCGGCCGATTCTATGTCAACGAGATCGGCCCGTATTGGCCTGCGGAGCGCAAGCTGGTGGATAGCGGCTATGCGGATCTGCCGTTTCCCTTCAGGGAACTGGCGGCACCGGCGCTGGAGATCCGCCAGGCGTGGCGGTTGGAAGAGCTACTGGGCTATATCGCCACCTGGTCGGCCGTGCGTCGTGCGCGTGAAGCGGGCCGCGAGGCGATTTTGCGGGGCTTTGCCGAGGAAATAGCGGCGTTGTGGGGCGATCCACTGCGACGGCGGGAGGTGGTGTGGCCGATCAGCTTGCGGGTGGGGAGGTTGTGAGGTGGGCCGTCGCCTGACACCTACGGTGCTCCGCGCGTGAACGTCTTGGCGGAAGGCGACTGGAGTCAATCCCTGGCCGCGTGCGACTGTGCCCAGCCAAGTGGCCGATCAGTGCCCAGATCCCAAATCCGTGAAAATCGATGGCAAAGAGGCCTTTTAGCGGAAGACGTCCTCAAGACTCTGGGCATCGAGTATTTGCTCGGCCCAGCGGTTCAAGGTGGGATCGTCGGCGGACACCAGGCGCACTTTCGCCCAGTCGGGCAGCGTGCCGAATTTGCGGGTGATCTGCGACGACAGCAACGTGGCGAAGCCTTCCGTTTTGCCTTCCGCAATGCCCTCTTCCCGCTCACGCCTGAGGCGGACGCGTTCAATGCTGGTGACGTAGCTCACTTGGGTTTCCTCTTCAATTTGCTGAACCGCCTCTTCGAAGGCCGGTTCGAGTGCTTCCGGCAGGGTCAGCATGGCATCCAGGATCCGGAACAACTGGATGACATTATCGCGTTGGTAGCCCCAGCGGTACAACTGGCGCACCAGCTCCGTCTTGCGTACCAGGCGATGGGCATCGGGCCGCGTGGCATTGGCCTCCAGCTGGGCCAGCACCACCACCGCAAACGGGTTGGCCGGGGCCAGCTCGATCAGCTCACCCAGGCGGGTGCGCCAGCTTTCCAGGTGAACAACCGGAAAGGTAAAGCGCAGATGGCAATTCCAGAATTGGACTTGGTGCGATAGGCTGGACAATCCGCCGGGCCCATCGAGATCCCGTGCCTCCTTGTGCCGGGCGCCGGTATGGCCTGGACCAGGCTTGGTGCGTTGGCGCCCCGCGCCGTAACGCCGCGAGGAGTCGGTCAGTACCGCCAGGCTGACCAGGTGTTCGCCCGGATGTTTCTCAGACAGGCGCACGTAATAGGTGTACATCCGATACGGAAACTCCGCTTCGTATCCACCTTGGATCTCGACATGGATCAACAGCAGACTTTCTCGGCCATCGAGCAAACGCACCGAGACGAGCTTATCCACATGGCGCCGGCCG
>JBFWLP010000085.1:0-13991 GCA_050252075.1 Burkholderiaceae bacterium
CGCCGGGCTGGCATCGGTGGTGCTGCAGTCACAGGCGTTCTTTACCACATTGATCGCCGCCGTGTTTCTTGGCGAGCGTATCCGCCGTCACAATGTGGTGGGTTTGCTGGTGGCGGCGCTGGGTCTGGTGCTTATCCAGCAGGGCGCCGTCGCCGGTACGCTGTCGCTCACCGGGTTTCTCATGACGCTCGCTGCCGGGTTGAGCTGGGCCATCGGCAATATCGTTACCAAAGGGGTTGGCAAAATCGACATGCTCAGCCTGGTGGTATGGGGGGCGCTGGTGCCGCCGCTGCCGTTTCTGGGGTTGTCGCTGGTCTTCGAAGGCCCGGCACTGATTATGGCCAGTTTGCAGAATGCCACCTGGGTGGGTGTGTCGATGCTGGCCTATCTGGTGGTGTTTGCCACCTTGCTGGGCTATTGTCTGTGGGGGTGGCTGCTATCGCGTCACCCGGCCGGCCAGGTGGCCCCCCTTACCCTGGCCGTTCCCGTGCTGGGCTTGTTGTCGACTTCGCTGCTGCTGAACGAACAACTGGTGTTCTGGCAATGGGTGGGGGGAGTCGTCATTTTGGTGGCCTTAGCCATTAACAGCTTCGGGGCCAGGGTGTTTCGCTAAGCTCTGGGCTAAAATCGCAGCAGGTGGGCGGAACGACGTCCGATTTCCCGCCGGCCGCTATTTTTCTTCTATTTATTATCAGGAAACTTGCTATGGAACTTAACCTGTCCGGTATTAACGCACTTATGGAAATTACCAAGCGTCCCGAGCTGGTTTTTGTCCGAGGGCAGGGTTCCTGGCTGGAAGATCACACCGGCAAGCGTTACCTCGATTTCATTCAGGGCTGGGCCGTCAATTGCCTGGGGCATTGCCCGCCCGAAGTCACGAAAGCGCTGGCGCATCAATCCACACAATTGCTCAACCCCTCACCGGCGTTTTACAACCAGCCCTCCATTGATCTGGCCACGCGCATCACGCAGGCCTCGTGCTTCGATCGGGTGTTTTTCGCCAACAGCGGCGCCGAGGCCAACGAGGGTGCGATCAAGCTGGCACGCAAGTGGGGCAAGGTAAAGCGCAACGGCGCGTACAAGATCATCACGTTCAATCACAGTTTCCACGGCCGCACCATTGCCACCATGTCGGCATCGGGCAAGCCCGGCTGGGACACCATGTTTGCCCCTCAGGTGGAAGGTTTTCCCAAGGCCGAGCTGAACGATCTGGATTCCGTGCGTGCTTTGGTCGACGATAAAACGGTGGCCGTCATGCTGGAACCGGTCCAGGGCGAAGGCGGCGTCATTCCGGCAACCCGCGAGTTCATGCAGGGGCTGCGTCAACTGGCCGACGAACACGGCTTGTTGCTGATCGTCGACGAAGTGCAAACGGGGTACGGTCGCACCGGCACCCTGTTTGCCTACGAGCAGTTCAATGTCATTCCCGACATCATGACACTGGGCAAGGGCATCGGGGCCGGTGTGCCGCTGGCTGCGCTGTGCGCACGCCAGGACGTCAGCGTTTTCGAGCACGGAGACCAGGGGGGCACCTATAACGGCAATCCGTTGATGACGGCGGTGGGCGTGGCCGTGTTCGATGCCCTGACGGCGCCCGGCTTCCTGGACACCGTCAATGCCCGCGGGCAGGAGCTTTCCCAGGGCTTGCTGGCCTTGTCGGCCAAATGGGGCATGAAAGGCGAGCGTGGCACGGGTTTGCTGCGTGCCCTGATACTCGACAAAGACGACGGCGCCGCCATTGTCGATGCCGCCCGCGACATGCAGCCCGAGGGGTTGCTGCTGAACGCCCCCCGCCCGAACCTGCTGCGTTTCATGCCCGCGTTGAACGTGTCGTCCGGCGATATTCAGCACATGCTGGTGCTTCTGGACCAGGTGCTTGTGAAAGTGCGCCGATAAACCGGTGCATTTCGTTCACCCATGAAAAACGACGGGGGATCGCCCCGTCGTTTTGTTTCAGGCGGCTAACGCAAGAGATCAGGCGTTAGCCTTCACAACCAGACGCCACTGGTGCAGCAAGGGCTCGGTGTAGCCATTGGGTTGTTCCAGTCCTTTGAATACCAGATCGCATGCCGCCTTGAACGCGGACGATGTTTCAAAATTGCCCGCCATGGGCGTGTACGCCGGGTCGCCGGCATTTTGCTGATCGACCACCGCCGCCATGCGTTTCATGGTTTCCATAACTTGTTCTTTGCTGACAATGCCGTGCCGCAGCCAGTTGGCCATGTGCTGGCTGGAAATACGCAAGGTGGCCCGGTCTTCCATCAGGCCTACGTTATGGATGTCCGGTACCTTGGAGCAGCCGATGCCCTGGTCCACCCACCGCACCACATAGCCCAGAATGCCTTGCGCATTATTGTCGAGTTCCTGCTGTTTCTCGGTGTCGGTCCAGGCGGGATGGGTGGCCACGGGAATGGTCAGCAGTTTGTCGAGCAGCGGCTCAAACTTGCCTTCCATGCTGCGCTGCAGGGCCTGCACGTCGAGCTGGTGATAATGCAGGGCATGCAGGGTGGCCGCTGTGGGGGAAGGCACCCAGGCCGTATTGCCACCGGCCTTCAGGTGGCCGATTTTCTGTTCCAGCATGGCCGCCATCAGGTCGGGCATGGCCCACATACCCTTGCCGATCTGGGCTTTGCCCCGCAGGCCGCAGGCCAGGCCGGTTTGCACGTTGTTGCGTTCGTAGGCGTCGATCCAGGCGCTGGTTTTCATATCGCCCTTGCGCACCATGGGGCCGGCTTCCATCGAGGTGTGCATTTCATCGCCCGTGCGATCCAGGAATCCGGTGTTGATGAACGCCACGCGCCCGGTGGCCTGGGCAATACATGCTTTCAGGTTGGCACTGGTGCGGCGCTCTTCGTCCATGATGCCCATTTTGATGGTGTTGGGTTCCAGACCCAGCAGGGCTTCGGCGCGCGTAAAGATCTCGTTGGCGAAGGCCACTTCATCGGGGCCGTGCATTTTCGGCTTCACAATGTAAATGGAGCCGGCGCGTGAGTTCTTGCGCAGCTTGATGTCGTGCTTGGCGATCAGTGACGTGATGACGGCATCCATGATGCCTTCGGGCACTTCCCGGCCGTTTTCATCGAGAATGGCCGGGTTGGTCATAAGGTGGCCCACGTTGCGAATGAACATGAGCGAGCGGCCGTGCAAGGTTTGTTCCTTGCCCTGCAAATCGGTGTAGATGCGATCGGGGTTCAGCGCGCGCGTGAATGTTTTGTCGCCTTTGGCAACCTGCTCGGTGAGCGTGCCCTGCATCAGGCCCAGCCAGTTGCGGTAAGCCTGAACCTTGTCCTGGGCGTCGACGGTGGCGACCGAGTCTTCGCAATCCATGATGGTGGTAATGGCCGATTCCAGCACGATATCTTTCACGCCGGCCTTGTCTTGTTTGCCGATGGGGTGCGACGGGTCGATCTGCAGTTCGAAATGCAAGCCATTGTGAAGGAAGATAATGGCTTGCGGCCGGGCGGGCTCGCCGCGGTAGCCCAGAAGCGCGGCACCGTCGGACAGCGTGACCGTTTGCCCGCCTTCCAGGGCAACCTTCAGTTGTCCGTCGGCAACGGCGTAACTGACGGCGTTGGCGTGGGATCCCTGGGTGAGCGGAATATTCTGGTCGAGGAATGTGCGGCCATAGGCAATGACCTTGCCGCCGCGAACGGGGTTGTAACCGCCGGCGCGTGTGGCGCCGTCATCTTCGGACAGTGCGTCGGTACCGTACAGGGCATCGTACAGGCTGCCCCAACGCGCGTTCGCTGCATTCAGGGCATACCGGGCGTTGGTAATGGGCACCACCAGCTGCGGGCCTGCCTGCCGGGAAATTTCGGTGTCGATGCGGGTGGTGTTCACCTGAACGTCGGCCGGCTCGTCTTTCAGATAGTTGATGGAGCGCAGGAATGCCTGGTACGCGGCCATATCCTGAATTGGACCGGGGTTCTTCCGATACCAGGTGTCCAGTTCCGCCTGCAAACGATCGCGTTCGGCCAACAGGGCGCGGTTGCGGGGGGCAAGGTCGTGCACCAGGGCATCGAACCCTGACCAGAAGTCGCCGGACGCAATGCCGGTGCCGGGCAGCGCTTCGCTTTCAATGAAGTTATACAGTTCGGTCGCGACCTGAAGCCGCTTGCAAGAGGTACGTTGAGTCATGGTGCTGTGCTTTCAAAAAAGAGAAGGGGTTGATACGATTATGTACCTGAACCTAAAAGTACTCAATATCAGCCAAAGTAAAATCACTTTTTACTTAAAGTAAAAGATAAAACATGAATACCCGGCAAACCGGTTCGTTCGTGCGGAGTTAGTGCGGCGCGAGCCACACGGTAAGTACCGATACCGTGATGACGGACAGTACGGTCGACAGCAAAATGGCGCGCGATGTGGTGGCGGCTTCCCGCTGGTAAAGGGTTGCAATCATGAACGGGCCAGTGCCCACAGGGAGCGAGGCCAACAGAACAGCAATGGCGGCCCACATAGGGGGCATGTCAAACACCCAGTAGGCCAGGACAAATGCAATGGCAGGGTGCACCAGCAACTTGAGCCACACAATGCGCCAAACGGCCCCTTTGCTTTGGGCCGGTTCGCGTTGCGACAGAAACAGCCCGATCGTGATCAGGGCGCAGGGGCTGGCGGCCGCCCCCAGCAAGGTGGCTAGCTGGTCCACGGCGTAGGGTAGGGGCACGCCGGCGACGGCGACCAGCGTTCCCAGCAGCGGCGAGGCCACCAGCGGGTTGCGCAGCACGGATACGCCCACTTTACGTAGGGTGCGCCCCAGATGACCCGTGCCCTGGACATCGATTTCGATCAGAACAATACTGAATGCGAACAAGACGCAGGCGGTCAGCAAGGTACCCAGTACAACGGCAGGTAAACTGTCCTGGCCGAACAGCATCAGGCACAGCGGGAAACCCATGTAGCCCGCGTTCGCGTACGACGCCGCCAGCGCCTCGATACTGACTTCGGCCAAACGGCCTTTGCGGGAGCGGCTCAGTAGCCACGATAGGGCAAAAACAATGGCAATCGCCAACGCGCTGGCCGCCAGATAGCCCGGTTGGTTGATCTGATCCCAGGTGATTTTTGCCATGGCTTGAAACAGCAGGGCGGGCAGAGCCATCCACACAACGAACTTGTTCAGGCTGTCAACGGCACCGGCGCCCAGCAGTCCGCGTTGGCCGGCCAGATAGCCCAGCAGTATGAGTCCGAACAGAGGAAAGACGGCGTTGACGATAATGACCACGATGTGCCTGGATACGCAGTGTGTGACGAAAGGAAATAAGGCTAAATTCTTGTCTTTGGCAGCGAGTTTACCGAGTATCGCGTGCACCGGTGTCACACTTTACGCGTAAGCTGTTACTTTTATACAAGGAAACGTATGTCAGACGTCATTCATGCGATTGATCAGCCGCCCCTGATCCCGTTTACCGGCTTCGACGATGCCCGGCAAGCGGTCGATCGCCTGATCGAAATCTACCAACGCAACACGACATTCGTTCGCGACGGTTTCGCTCGCTACGCCCGGGGCGATTGGCCGAAGCATCGCCGTATCCGGGCATGCTACCCGGCCGTCCGCATTCGCGTGTCTACGTACCAGGAAGTGGACAGCCGGCTATCGTATGGCCATGTCGTTGAGCCGGGTACTTACCTGACGACGGTCACGCAGCCCGAACTCTATGCCGACTACCTGCTGGAACAGATCAGCCTGCTGATGCGCAATCACGGTGTGCCGGTTGAAATCGGTGAGTCGAACGTGCCGATTCCGCTGCATTTTTGCTTTGAATACGGTAAGACAGGGCCGGCGGTGCTGTCCGACAGCCTGTTGGGCGACGCCTTGCGCGATCATTTCGATGTGCCCGACCTGGCGGTCACCGATGATGCCATCGTGAATGGTACGTGGCTGCCGCGCCCGGACCAGCCCATGCCGCTCGCACCGTTTACAGCGCCGCGAGTCGACTATTCGTTGCACAGGCTGCGCCACTACACCGCCACATCGCCGCATTATTTTCAGCACTTTGTCCTGTTCACGAACTATCAGTTTTACGTTGACGAGTTCTGCCAGTGGGCCAAGGAAACGCTGGCACAAGGCGAAGGAGGCTATACGGCGCTGGTCGAGCCCGGCAATTGCGTTACGCCGTCGGGCCCCGATCCGCAAATTCAGGGTACGCCGCTGGGACGCCTGCCACAGATGCCTTCGTACCATTTGCTGCGCGAGAATCACAGCGGCATTACGCTGATCAACATTGGTGTGGGGCCCTCCAACGCCAAAACGATTACCGATCACGTCGCCGTCTTGCGGCCGTCGGCGTGGCTGATGCTGGGCCACTGCGCCGGTTTGCGCACCACGCAGCGTCTGGGCGATTACGTGCTGGCCCATGGTTACGTCCGGCAGGATCACGTGCTGGATGACGATTTGCCGTGCTGGGTTCCTGTGCCGCCACTGGCTGAAATCCAGGTGGCTCTGGAGCAGGCCGTGGAAGACGTGTCGGGTTTGTCCGGCTGGGAATTGAAACGCATCATGCGTACCGGCACCGTGGCATCCACCGACAACCGCAATTGGGAGCTGCGCGATCACCGGGAGCCGGTGCAGCAGTTGTCCCAGTCGCGTGCCATTGCTCTTGACATGGAGTCGGCCACCGTTGCGGCCAATGGCTTTCGTTTCCGGGTGCCGTATGGCACCTTGCTATGCGTGTCCGACAAGCCCTTGCACGGCGAGCTGAAACTGCCCGGTATGGCCAGCGAGTTCTATCGTACCCAGGTGGCCCGCCATTTGCATATCGGCATACGCGCCATTGAGCGCTTGCGCGACATGCCGCCCGAACGCCTGCATTCACGAAAGCTGCGCAGCTTCGTGGAAACGGCGTTCAAGTAACCGACCAACCCAGGAGAACCCAAGGTATGCCATCGATTTATCTGGCAGGATTTGATGTCTTTCGTCCGGATGCCAAGGCGTGGGGTGAAACCTTGAAAATGCTGTGCGCCAAGTACGGTTTCGAGGGGTTGTTTCCCCTGGATAACGAAGCACCGGCGTCGCTGTCGGGCGCGGCGCTGGCCCGATGGATTTACGAGGCCAATGTGCAGCTCATTCGCCGTGCCGACATCGTGATGGCCAATGTCAACCCTTTTCGGGGCGCCGAGCCCGATTCGGGCACCGTCTTTGAGGTGGGGTATGCCGTTGCCCTGGGCAAGCCGGTATGGGCCTACACTGAAGAAAATCGCTCGTTGGTGGAGCAAGTAGCCGTGGATCGCCAGTTCGGCGACGGCCCCTACACCGATACCCTGGGGTATACGGTGGAGGATTTCGGTTATTCGCTTAATTTGATGCTGGCGTGCAGTACCCAGGTGGTGCACGGCGACGTGGAAGACTGCCTGGCACAGCTGGCCGGCTAAAACAAGCCCGGCAAGCCGTGACGGCGCCGGGCGGTGGGTATCAGGATGCGAACCGTTTATTTCTTGCGGTTGGAAATGTCCTTCTGGGCCTGATCCACCAGGTCTTCGCCTATGGTTTTCTTCCATTTGTCGAACACAGGCTTGGTGGCCGCAACGAACGCATCGTGCTGGGCCTGGGAAAGCGATGTCACCGTTACGCCATGCCCTTCAATTTGCTTGAGCAGGGAGTTGTCTTGCGGTGTCACCCCTTTGCGGGCAATGGCAATTTCCTGCTTGGCTGCTTCGATGGCCGCTTCGCGAACGATTTTGCGATCGGCTTCCGTCCAGGATTCCCATACTTGCTTGTTCACCACAAAGATCAGCGGATCGGCAACGTAGTTCCACAGGGTAAGATATTTCTGGGCGACATCATACAATTTGGCGCCGGCATAAATGGAAAGCGGGTTTTCCTGGCCGTCAACCGCGCCGGTGGCAAGCGCCGGCTGGGCGTCGGCCCAGCTCATTTGGGTGGGGTTGGCGCCCAGTGCGGTGAATGTGTCGATGTAAAGAGGCGATCCCACCACGCGCAACTTCATGCCTTTCATGTCCTCGGGCGACTTGATTTCGCGTTTCGAGTTGCTGAGCTGCCGGTAACCGTTTTCGCCCCAGGCCAGGGGCACTACCCCGGCTTTTTCAACGTGTTTGAACAGTTCTTCGCCCACCTTGCCGTGAATAAGGGCATCGATGGCGGCATAGTCGGGCATTAAGAAGGGTAGCGAAAACAGGTTCAGCTGTTTCACTTGCGGCGACCAGTTAATGGTGGACCCTACCGCCATGTCGATCAGGCCCTGGCGGATTGCCGTGAATTCACGCGTTTGATCGCCTTGCACCAGCGAAGTACCGGGGTACAGCTTGATGTTGATACGGCCGTCGGTGCGCTCGCGAACCAGATTCGCCCAGATTTCAGCCCCTTGCCCCCATGGGAAGGCCGTGCCCACCACGATGGACAGCTTGTATTCCGATTTGTAGGCGGCCTGCGCGGGTGAGGCAGCCAGCAGCGCGGCGGCCGAGCAGGCCAGCGCACCGAGAATTGAACGAAGTTTCATAAAGTCTCCTTGGTATGGGTCGGGCCGCAGACAGCCTGTGGACCGTAAAAAATTCAGTATCCCAGCGTGCGCGGCAACCACAACGCCAGTTCGGGGAAGGCGATGACCAGTAACGTGACGACACCCATTGAACCCAGCAGCCAGACCACCCAACGAGTGGTGCTTTCGATGGGTACACCGGCAATACGACATGACACCATCAGGTTCACTGCCAGAGGCGGCGTGAATTGTCCGAGCGCTACCTTGAGGGTGAGCAGCACCCCGAACCACACCAGATCCCAGCCGTAAGCATTGGCGATGGGCAACAGCAACGGCACGAAAATCAGGAAAATGGAAATGCCGTCTAGAAACATTCCCAATGTTACCAATAGTAATATCAGCACGGCCAGAACGCCATACTCACCCAGCCCTGAATTGACGACTGCCTCAGTGATGGGGTCGATAATGCTGAGCGTGGAAAGCGCCCAGGCGAAGATACCGGCCAGTGTCACGACCATCATGATCACGGCCGACAGCTCGGCCGCTTCGCGCATGATGGGGAAGAGATCGCGCACGCCAATGGTGCGATGAACGCACATTCCTACAAACAGGCCGTAGAACACGGCGACCACGGCGGCTTCGGTGGGCGTGAACAGGCCGATGCGCATGCCGCCAAGGATGAGAACCGGCGCCAGCAGGCCCCACAGTGCTTCACGCAGGCTTTTCCAGAATGACGGACGCGGCAAGCTGCTTTCGAGTGCGCCAAAACCGTGTTTACGCGACAACCAGATGGCCGGAATGATGAGCGCGATGCCGGCCAGAATACCCGGCACCATGCCGGCGGCAAACAGCGCCGGCACCGACGCCTGGGGAACCAGCACGGAATAGACGATGAATGCGATGGAGGGTGGAATGAGAATGTCGGTGGCGGCACCGGCCCCCACAATACTGGCCGAGAACGCGCCGGGATAGCCCGCGCGGTTCATGGCGGCGATCATGACGGCGCCCACGGCGGCGGCGCAGGCCGGACCTGATCCTGAAATACCCCCCAGAAACATGGCCACGGCAATGGCTACCATGGGCAGCATGCCGGGTCCGCGTCCGACAATCGCAATAGCCAGATCAACCAGGCGACGAGCAACGCCCGAGCGGTCGAAAATAGAGCCGACCAGAACGAACATGGGAATGGCCAGCAAGGGGTACTTGGCCAAACCGGCATAGAAGTTCTGCGGCACGGCCAGAAGGCCGAACCACTGGGTGTCCAGATTGGACATCACAATGGCAAGCGTGCCCGACACGCCCAGAGCGACCCCCACCGGCACGCCAATCACCATCAGGACGATGAAGACAAAAAACAGGGTGAAGGCAATCATGCGCCCCCCCGCAGCAGGCGGCGCAGCATGCCCGCAACGCGCAGCGTGATCACGCCGGACAGCACCGGCATCCAGATGGTATACCACCAGTTCGGAACGCCAATGGCCGGCGAGGTATCGCCCCAGGTATAGTCGTCGAGCGCCATACGGGCCGACAGCAAGGTGAGCAACATGAAAAAGCCCAGCACCACAACCGCAGAAACAATGGCCAGGGTGCGTTGCCGCGCCGGTGTGCCGCGGTCGGCGACTGCTTCGATGCGAATGTGCTGCATGCGGACAAAAGCCGTGGAGCCGGCCACCATGGTAAGAATAATCAGTAGAAATACCGATATTTCCTCGGTCCAGGCAAACGAGCCGCTGGTCAGGTACCGAACGACGACGTTGATGAATGTGATCAATGCCAGGGCCGACAGCACCAGGACGGATACCCAGTCTTCAAGCGCCAGCGGCACGCGAACGCGTGGCTCGCCCGGCGGGTTTGACGGGTGGCTGGACAAAGGGTCGGTATCGTTGGGGGTGGGCATAGGAGCGGGGCCGGGCAAGGTGCAATGTTTTGGTCGTGATGGGTGCGAATGTGATTGAACCCGTGTCGCGTGATGGTAACGTGTTGTGACGGTCTTGTAATTTGAGGTTTTCCCGATCAGGTGGGCGACCGGTTAGCCAGTCTTGACGCGCGGGGTCTTTTTTTTGGGTAGTGCCAGCATAGTGCCGCGGCAGTTTTCGGCCCCGCAAAGGCAGGCGTAGTTTTTCTTCAGCGTCTTTGTGATGCGCCCGTCGAGGACCAGTCCGTAGTCGTAAAACAGTTCTTCACCCGGTTCGATGTCGCGCAAGGCGACCACAAAGACACGGGTGCCGTCTTCGTTTTCCTGGGCCTCGCAGTTGGGGTCGCAACTATGGTTGATCCAGCGGGCGTCATTGCCGCGCTGCCCGCCGTCGATTACCAGGCCACAGCTGAGTGAAAAGAAAAAGGTGTGATAGGGGTCGTTAGGGTTCACCGGGAACATGGCGTCGGCCTGTTCCGGGGTAATGCGTTTGCCCCGGTAATCAAGAATCTCGGTTCCCTGGGGTATGGCGTGGGCGGCAAACACGCCGCGGCCATGCAGGGGGGAGTTCCGGACGACATGCCATTTTTTGTTGTTGCGGGCCATAGTCAGCAGTTTGTATGTCAAAAAGGAATACACTCTAGCATTGTCCAACAGTTATGAAAACGTGATCCGTTCCCATGACCCACACTACGCAAACGGGCAGCCGTAATGGCGCACAAGCCCTACTCCAGACACTCATCGACCTGGGTGTCGACACCATCTTCGGCTATCCCGGCGGCGCCGTGTTGCCGCTTTACGATGCCCTTTATTCCGAGCCCCGTTTGCGCCATGTACTGGTGCGCCACGAGCAAGCCGCTGTTCACGCGGCGGAAGGCTATGCGCGCTCCACCGGCAAACCCGGTGTCGTCATTGTCACGTCGGGCCCAGGCATGGCCAACACAACGTCGGGCTTGCTCGACGCGCTGTGCGATTCCATTCCCGTGCTTTGCATCAGCGGGCAGGTGGCCACGGCGGCCATTGGAACCGACGCCTTCCAGGAGTGCGATGCCATCGGCATTTCGCGCCCGGTGACCAAATGGAATGCCCAGATACGTCGTACCGAAGACGTTCCGGGTCTGGCGGCCAAAGCCTACACGCTGGCCGGATCCGGCCGGCCCGGTCCGGTCTTGCTCGATTTTCCCAAAGACATGCAGATCGGGGTTGTGCCCAACTCCGCGCCCGCGTACGAACCTGCCGACGATACTCAGGTGCACACCCTGGGCCCCGCCACCGAGGCATCCATCAAGCGCGCGGCGGCGCTTATCGCCCAGGCGCGCCGTCCGGTGTTCTACGGGGGCGGCGGGCTCATCAATTCGGGCATCGATGCCTGCGATGCCTTTACGCATTTGGTGCAAGACATCCAGGCGCCGTGTACGCTCACCCTGATGGGGCTGGGGGCGTTTCCGGCAGACGATCCCCGGTTTTTGGGCATGCTGGGCATGCACGGCACGCTTGAAGCGAACCTGGCCATGCACCATGCCGACCTGATCATCTGCGTAGGGGCCCGTTTCGATGACCGTATTACCGGGCGATTGTCCGATTTTTGCCCGCACGCGGGCAAAATCCACCTCGATATCGATCCGGCATCGATCGACAAAGTGGTGCGTGCCGATGTCAGCCTGGTGGGCGATTGTTACCCGTTGTTGCGCGCCCTGCGCAAGGAGCTGGCCCAGCTGACGCTGGAGCCGGGTCGCCTGGATGCCTGGTGGCAGCGTATCGGGGTGTGGCGGGCGAAGCAGTGTCTGGCGTATACGCCCATACCCGACGCCATCTTGCCGCAGCAGCTCATGCAGCGCCTGGATCATGCCCTGACCGGTACCGATGCCATTATCACCACCGACGTCGGCCAGCATCAAATGTGGGCGGCGCAGTACATCAAATTCAATCGCCCGAACCGCTGGCTTACCTCGGGCGGCGCCG
This sequence comes from Burkholderiaceae bacterium, assembly GCA_050252075.1. Taxonomy (GTDB): domain Bacteria; phylum Pseudomonadota; class Gammaproteobacteria; order Burkholderiales; family Burkholderiaceae_B; genus JAAYGT01. The sequence goes on from JBFWLP010000085.1 coordinate 12,310, forward strand.
GCACCATGGGTTATGGCTTGCCGGCGGCCATCGGCGCGCAAATTGCGCATTCCGACAAGCCGGTGGTGTGTGTCAGCGGCGACGCTTCGGTGCTCATGAATATCCAGGAGCTGGCTACCGCTATGCAGCACCGCACCCCTGTCAAGCTGGTGATCTGCAACAACGGCCACATGGGCATGGTACGTCAGTGGCAGGAGCTCATACACGACGGGCGGTACAGCCATAGTTACAATGCGTCGATCCCCGATTTCATCGCTCTGGCGCGTGCCTTCGGCTGGCAGGCTGCCCGTGTCGAAAACCCTGCCCACCTGGATGCCGCCCTGGCCGATTGCCTGGCCTGCGAAGGGCCCTATCTGCTCGATGTCGCGGTTCAGGCCCTGGAGAACTGTTTTCCCATGATGCCCGCCGGCTACGGGCATCAGCAAGTCATGCTGTCGGAAGACACCTGGTATGTCGAAGAGTAGTGTGGGCATCGAAGAGTAGTGCGGGCACCCGCCGCCGGAAGTCGCTAGAAAACCCCAATAGCAAGATGTGACCACTTAAGTTACAACTGATCACCTGTTTTGTTCATTTTCATTGTCAGGAACTCCCATGCGCAAAAATTGGATATGTAAAGTCTTGTCGGCGGTTGCCGTTGCAGGTGCTTTTGCCGCCGTGCCGGCCTCGGCACAAACCACGCTCAAGCTGGCTTACGCGCTTTCCACCAGCTCGCACTACGGTGCCGGCGCCGATGCCCTTCAGAAGAAAGTCGAATCGGCGACCGACGGCCGTTTCAAGATCGAGCAGTTCCCCAACAGCGCGCTGGGCGGTGAGCGCGAGGTCATCGAAGGCCTGCAACTGGGCACCATCGACATGGCCATCGTTTCCACCGGAGCGACCGTCAACTTTGTGCCGTCCACCGGTGTTTTCGATATTCCCTTCCTGTTCCGCGATCTGCAGCATGCCCGCTCAGTGCTCGACGGTGAAATCGGCCAGAAGCTGCTGGCCGAGTTCCCCAAGCGCGGCATCATTGCGCTGGCCTGGGGTGAACAGGGTTTTCGCCAGTTAACCAACAATACCCGCCCTGTCAGCAAGCCCGAAGATGCCAAGGGCCTGAAAGTACGCACCATGGAGAACCCCATTCACATTGCGGCATTCCGTCAGCTGGGTGTGCTGGCCACGCCAATGGCATGGCCCGAAGTGGCGACCGCCCTGCAGCAAGGCACCATCGACGGGCAGGAAAATCCTATGTCGGTCATCGTTTCCGCCAAATTGCCGCAGTTGCAGAAATACCTGTCGCTCACCTCGCACGTCTATGGCCCGGCCCTGGTTTTAATGTCGCCCAGTGCGTATGAAGGCCTGTCCGACGCCGACAAGGCCGCTTTCAAGGCGGCGGGCATCGACGCCGCCAAAGCCATGCGCGCGTATGTCGACAACGTTGAGCAAAAAGGCCTGGAAGCCGTGAAGAGCCAGGGCATGCAAGTGAACACGGTGGACCATGCTGCGTTTGTGGAAGCACTCAAGCCGGTCTACCCGCAGTACCACAAGCAGTTCGGCAAGGAGCTGGTTGAATCCATCCAGAACACCAAGTAAGTATCTGATCCTGCCAGTGCGCCCTGAAGGGCCGGCCAGCGGCCGGCCCTTCTTGATCCGGCATTTACGCTGAAATCCCGTGGGTTGTGCGTGGTTTTCACACCTCGAAG
>JBFWLP010000086.1:0-13968 GCA_050252075.1 Burkholderiaceae bacterium
AGGCGAGTCAGATCAGGCGGTGGCCGCAAAGGCGGCGGCTGCCCTGCGCTAGTCCATTACGCCGGTGGTGTGTGTGGGTGAAACGCTGCAGGAACAGGAATCCGGTCAAACCAAGGCGGTTATTTCACGCCAATTGGAACCGGTGCTGTCCCTGGGGGAAGCGGCCGTAAGCCAGATAGTCATTGCCTACGAGCCGGTGTGGGCTATCGGTACGGGCCGTACGGCCTCGCCGGAGCAGGCCCAGGCGGTGCATGCCTACATTCGCTCCCTGGTGGCGGCCAAAACCGCGGGTCATGTGCCGTTGCTGTACGGTGGCAGTGTAAAGGCTGCCAATGCCGCCAGTTTGTTTGCTATGCCTGACATCAACGGTGCGCTTGTGGGTGACGCTGCGCTGGTGGCAGACGAATTTTTACGTATTGCGGCTGCATAAGCCCGGAGTTTATTCATGGATTGGTTGTCTCCTGTTTTGTTGGCGATTCAGGTTATTTCGTCGCTAAGTATTATTGTGTTGGTGCTGCTCCAGCAGGGCAAAGGCGCCGATATGGGTTCCTCGTTCGGTGGCGGGTCGGCCGGAAGCCTGTTTGGTGCGACCGGCGCGGCAAACTTCCTGTCGCGAACCACCAAATGGGCGGCAGTGGTGTTCTTTGCCTCCACGGCGGGTCTGGCGTGGGTAGCGCACAATCCCAAACAAGATGCCTCTGTCATTGAAAGCGGTGTCATGCAAGACTTCCAGGCGGATCCCTCCGTGCCTGTGGTGCCGGGTGCTGCGCCTGCCGCCGGTTCGGCAGTGCCTTCGGCGCCCACGCAGGTGCCGTCCTCGGTTCCGGCCGCACCGTCAGGGTCGGCTCCGGCCTCGTCGCAGAACTAGTTTGCAGCCTTGCTGCAACAGTGTGAAGGGTGTTGCTGGCTTAATGTATGGTTCTTCGGGGCGCTGTCGAGTATGGCCCTGAAAAGCATGCTAGAATAGCGCTCTTTCATTGCCGACGTGGTGGAATTGGTAGACACGCTATCTTGAGGGGGTAGTGGCGAAAGCTGTGCGAGTTCGAGTCTCGCCGTCGGCACCAGAATTCAGAAATCCTCAAAAGGCCCGCTTCATGCGGGCCTTTTTGCATTGGCGCGGCGCCTAAAATGAAGGTGTCGGGCTAGGGCGATATTTTCATGTTTTAGCGTAAACCGGTGATCGAAGTGTTGCTAAATGTGCCGGTGCGTTTGAAATTCGGTCAGGCTGTATCTGTGCAGCCGTTCTTGGCTTCGTACGGTAAAGTGCTGCGCCGGTTTGCTTGGCTACTGTGGCTTTTGGACAACTTTTCCACATGAAACAAGTCATTAAATGCCAAACCTTATGTGCTTTCTAAGGAATCGCCCCATAATGAAGTCGTGACAAGCGCGAGGTGAGTGATTTATCGGGTTATCCCTTACCTGGTTTGGCTAATCGCCTTCGGTTGTTGCTAGAACCCAACATGTTGTCGAAAAAACGCGACGAATAGGCACACGACAATAGCCACGCGGCGCGATTTTTGATGCAATAGCACCAACTTCCCATCGCGGAGTTGGAAAGAGCAGCAGCATATGTGGTTCGCTGCTCTAGTTACTCAAATCTACGGAGATTTCTTACATGAAAAAGACTCTGCTCGCTGCTGCTCTAATGGCCGGCTTCGCTGGCGTTGCTCAAGCAGAAACATCGGTTACCCTGTACGGTATCCTCGACGGTGGTATTGCTTACGAACAAATCAAAGGCAAGGCTAGCTACAATCCCAACGCTACAACCAGCTTCAAGTCCTCCCGTACCGGTCTGACTAACGGCGTACAGTTCGGCAGCCGTTGGGGTCTGAAAGGCCAGGAAGATCTGGGTAACGGTCTGCGCGCTATCTTCGTTCTGGAAAGCGGCTACGATCAAAACACAGGTAACTCCGGTCAAGGTGGCCGTCTGTTCGGTCGTCAAGCTACTCTGGGCTTGGCCAGCGACTCCTGGGGTACCTTCGAAATGGGTCGCAAAGTTAACATTGCTTCCCAGTACCTGGCTGGTGTAGTTTCGCCTTTCGGCGCAAGCTTCAGCCAAGCTAACGCAGGTGCTGTGTTCACACAGGCCAACACACTGCGTCTGGACAACCAGCTTCAGTATCAAACACCTAACTTCTCCGGCTTCCAGTTCGGTTTGGGTTACTCCTTCAACGCTTCCGGCGCTCAAAACCGTGACCTCGAAATCAACGGTAACAAGCCCGAGCGCAACACTCGCGTCTTCACGACTGGTGTTCGCTACTCCGGTGGTCCTTTGGCTGCTGCACTGACATACGATCAGTTCACATCGGCTGACACCGCTGTTTCCAGCCCCGACACCAACGTTTCCGCATGGGCATTGGGTCTGAGCTACAACTTCGAAGTGGTTAAGGTTTTTGCCGGCTTCGGTCAAACTCGTGACGGCTTCTTCCAAACCCAGGCTTACAACAACTGGGGCGGCGAAAGCAACTCCAACGGTATCGCTGGCGCGATGACCGCTGTTGAAGGCCTGAAGTTCAACTCCTACAGCTTGGGTCTGTCCGCTCCTGTGGGCAACGGCACCATCATGGCTGGCTGGATGATGGCTGATCCCCGTTCCAACCCTGACAACTGGGCAGTTGGCAACGAGCTCGACAAGCAGCAAACTTACAGCCTGGGCTACACATACAACTTCTCGAAGCGCACAAGCATGTACGCTATCGGTTCGTATGCCAAGCACGTGAACTTCCTGCCCGATGCCAAGTCCACACTGATTGGTGTTGGTCTGGTTCACAAGTTCTAATTTACATGCCTGGCTTGCCCAGGTTTGTATAGCCCGCTTGCCGGGCTAGAACTGAGGTTCCTGAAAAGCCACCCCTTGCGGGTGGCTTTTTTATTTGTTTTTCTATTTCGAAGCCGCGCGTTGTGGGGTCGCGTGGGCCGATGGGCGAGCTGTTGTGTTATTACAACTCTGCCGCGTTTTCAGGTGATGGGTGTTTCCTTGGGTGGCGTTCCATCGCGCCTGCACCAACTTGTATCCGCGCGGGGTTTTTGCGCAGAAAGGGGCTCTCAAAATGCTACAATCCATAGGTTTATTTATTGTGATTGGAAGCGGCACATGAACCTGCAACAGTACTTTCCCGTTTTGCTGTTCATTATCGTGGCAACGGTCATTGGCTTTGCCCTGCTGGCTGCCGGTCGGTTGCTCGGGCCCCACAGGCCGTACGCAGAAAAGTTGTCGCAATACGAGTGCGGTTTTGAGGCTTTCGGCGATTCGCGCATGAAATTCGACGTGCGCTACTACCTGGTGGCTATCCTGTTCATCATGTTTGATCTGGAAATCGCCTTTTTGTTCCCCTGGGCCATTGCAAACGGAACAGTCGGGCTGGTTGGCTTTTTTGCGGTCATGATCTTTCTCGCCATTCTTACCGTGGGTTTTATCTACGAGTGGAAGAAAGGCGCCCTTGATTGGGAATAATCGAATTACATTGCAGGCCGTCTTGCGGCGGCCCAGAGGCGTATTATGGCTATCGACGGCATTATGAAAGAAGGGTTTATCACGACCAGTGCAGACAAGTTTCTGAACTGGGCAAAAACGGGCTCTTTGTGGCCCATGACGTTTGGTCTGGCGTGCTGTGCGGTGGAAATGATGCACGCGGGTGCGGCACGTTACGATCTTGATCAGTTCGGTATCATTTTCCGCCCCAGCCCGCGCCAGTCCGATCTGATGATCGTCGCCGGTACGCTGTGCAACAAAATGGCGCCGGCATTGCGCAAGGTGTACGACCAGATGCCCGAACCGCGCTGGGTGCTGTCCATGGGGTCCTGTGCGAACGGTGGCGGCTATTACCATTATTCCTATTCCGTGGTTCGCGGCTGTGATCGTATCGTTCCGGTCGACGTTTACGTGCCCGGATGCCCGCCTACGGCCGAAGCGTTGGTTTACGGCCTGCTGCAAATGCAGAACAAGATCCGTCTCACCAACACCATCGCGCGCTAAGCCGCAGCGGTTGCCATTCACTACGTTGAACTGCTAGAACTTATGACTCGGCTAGAAACGCTACACAAGAATCTGTCGGCCACACTTGGCCAGGCTTATGCCATCACGTCGGCGCTGAACGAAATCACGCTCGAAGTGCCTGCCGACAAATGGGTGGATGTCTGTACGGTATTGCGCGACAACCCGTCACTGGGCTTTGATACCTGCATTGATTTGTGCGGGGTCGACTACTCGGCCTGGGGCATGCCCGCCTCATTGCAGGAACCAGCAAAGCACCCGCATCGCTTTGCGGTTGTGGTGCATTTGCTGTCGGTGCGAAACAACTGGCGCCTGCGGGTACGTACCTATATGCCAAACGACGAATTCCCCCTTGTCCGCACGCTGGTCGATGTCTGGCCTGCGGTCAACTGGTATGAGCGCGAGGCCTTTGACCTGTTTGGCATCGTATTCGAAGGTCACCCCGATTTGCGCCGTATTCTTACCGATTACGGATTCATCGGCCATCCGTTCCGCAAGGATTTCCCGGTATCCGGCACGGTGGAAATGCGTTACGACACCGAGCAGCAGCGGGTCATTTATCAACCTGTCACCATCGAGCCGCGCGAAATCGTTCCGCGCGTTGTGCGGGAAGAAGGGTACGGAGTAGGGCGCTGAGATCATGGCTGAAATTAAAAACTACACACTGAATTTTGGTCCGCAGCACCCTGCGGCCCACGGCGTACTGCGTCTGGTGCTTGAGCTCGATGGCGAGGTCATTCAGCGTGCCGATCCGCATATCGGTCTTTTGCATCGCGCCACTGAAAAGCTGGCCGAACACCGCACGTATCTGCAGGCCTTGCCGTACATGGACCGCCTGGACTACGTCTCCATGATGTGCAACGAGCATGCGTATGTCATGGCCGTTGAGCGCCTGCTGGGCGTTCAGGTGCCGCTGCGGGCGCAGTATATCCGCGTCATGTTCGATGAAATCACGCGTATCCTGAACCATCTGATGTCGCTGGGTTCGCACGCACTCGATGTGGGTGCCATGGCTGTGTTTCTGTATGCCTTCCGCGAGCGCGAAGATCTCATGGACTGCTACGAGGCGGTCTCGGGTGCCCGCATGCATGCGGCCTACTACCGTCCGGGCGGGGTGTATCGCGATCTTCCCGACACCATGCCCCAGTACGACAAGGGCAGCAAGTATCGCAGCGAGAAAGAACTGCGAGCCATCAACGAAGCCCGTTCCGGATCCTTGCTCGACTTCATCGAGGATTTCACCAACCGGTTCCCGACTTGCGTCGATGAATACGAAACACTGCTGACCGATAACCGTATCTGGAAGCAGCGCCTGGTGGGTATCGGTGTGGTCGACCCCGAACGTGCCAAGGCACTGGGCTTCACGGGCCCTATGTTGCGCGGCTCCGGTGTGGAATGGGATCTGCGCCGCACGCAGCCCTACGAGGTTTACGACCGTCTCGATTTCGATATTCCCGTGGGCGTCAACGGCGATTGCTACGACCGTTACCTGGTGCGTATTGCGGAAATGCGTGAAAGCAACCGCATCATTCGCCAATGCATTGAATGGCTGCGCAATAATCCGGGCCCCGTCATTGTGGACAATCACAAGGTCGCGCCGCCCAGCCGGGAACGCATGAAAACCGGCATGGAAGACCTTATCCACCATTTCAAGCTGTTCTCCGAAGGGATGCACGTGCCGGCCGGCGAGGTGTATGCCGGGGTGGAGCATCCCAAGGGCGAGTTCGGTATCTACATGATTTCCGACGGCGCCAACAAGCCTTACCGCATGAAGATTCGTGCCCCGGGCTTTGCCCACCTGCAGTCGCTTGACGAAATGACGCGCGGACACATGATTGCCGATGCTGTCACCGTCATTGGTACGCAGGACATCGTGTTCGGCGAAATCGATCGTTAACCGGCGAAAGCCAAGGTAAGAACCGGATTCAAATTATGCTGCTTTCCGAAAAAGCCTATCAGAAAATCGACCGGGAACTGAGCAAGTTTCCAGCCGATCAGCGTCAGTCGGCCATTATGGCGGCCCTGACGATTGCCCAAGAGGAAAAAGGGTGGGTTTCTCCTGAAGTGATTGCCGATGTTGCCGCCTATATCGGCGTGCAGCCCATCGCTGTCCAAGAGGTTGCAACGTTCTACAACATGTACAACACGCACCCCACCGGGCGCTACAAGATCACAGTGTGCACCAATTTGCCCTGTGCCTTGCGCGACGGTGAAAAGGCGGCGGCATACCTGAAGCAGAAGCTGGGTATCGGTTTTCATGAAACCACGCCCGACGGCCTGTTCACGTTGCTGGAAGGCGAGTGCATGGGCGCTTGCGGCGATGCTCCGGTCATGTTGATGAACAACCGGCACATGTGTGTGCGTATGTCCGAAGAGCGTATCGACGCCATGATTCAGGAACTCAAACAGCACGGGGAGTCGGCATGAGCGTACCGGGCGTGTTGCAGCAATTATCCCAGGGGCTTCAGGTTGACCCGGGATCCAGTCTGTCCACCAGCATGATCTTTCATGATCGCCACATCAATCCGCAAATTGTTGCCGGCCTTGATGGCTCGAACTGGGGTCTCGACGACTACGTCAAACGCGGCGGCTATGAGGCCCTGCGCAAAATCCTTACCACAGGCATGAAGCCTGAAGATGTCATTGCCGAAGTCAAAGCCTCCAGCCTGCGCGGGCGTGGGGGTGCCGGTTTTCCCACCGGTTTGAAGTGGAGCTTCATGCCCCGCACTTTGCCCGGCCAGAAATACCTGGTGTGCAATTCCGACGAGGGTGAGCCCGGCACATTCAAAGATCGTGACATTCTGCGGTTCAATCCGCATATCGTCATCGAGGGTATGGCTATTGCCGCCTATGCCATGGGCATCAGCGTGGGCTACAACTATATTCACGGCGAAATCTTCGAGGTCTACGATCGTTTCGAAGAAGCCCTTGAGCAAGCGCGCGCCGCCGGTTTCCTGGGCAACAAGATTCTCGGTTCCGATTTCAGTTTTCAGCTGCACGCTTTTCACGGTTACGGTGCTTACATCTGCGGCGAGGAAACGGCACTGCTGGAATCCCTGGAAGGCAAGAAAGGCCAGCCCCGCTTCAAGCCGCCATTTCCGGCCAGTTTTGGCCTGTATGGCAAGCCCACCACAATCAACAACACGGAAACGTTTGCGGCGGTTCCCTGGATCTTCCGCAACAGTGCCCAGGAATACCTGGACATGGGCGTGCCCAATGCAGGCGGCACCAAACTGTTTTCGGTTTCCGGCGACGTCGAGCTGCCCGGCAACTACGAGGTTCCGTTGGGTACACCCTTCAGCAAGTTGCTGGAGCTCGCCGGCGGCATGCGCGGCGGGCGCAAGCTGAAGGCGGTGATCCCCGGGGGCTCCAGTGCGCCGGTATTGCCGGCCCATATCATGATGGAAACCAACATGGACTACGATTCCATTGCGAAAGCGGGATCCATGCTGGGCTCAGGGGCGGTCATCGTCATGGACGAAACGCGCTGCATGGTCAAGTCGTTGTTGCGGCTTTCCTATTTCTACTACGAAGAAAGCTGCGGCCAGTGCACACCGTGCCGCGAGGGTACAGGCTGGTTGTATCGCATGCTGTTGCGCATCGAGAACGGGCAGGGTCGCGAAGAGGACCTCGACGTTCTCGACAACGTGGCGCACAACATCATGGGCCGCACTATTTGCGCCCTGGGTGATGCAGCCGCCATGCCGGTACGCAGTTTCATCAAGCATTTTCGCGACGAGTTCGCACACCACATCCAGCACAAGAGCTGTGTGGTGCCCAAATATCTGTAGGGTCAGGACACGCTCATGGTTGAACTCACCATTGACGGCATCAAAGTTGAAGCTCCCGAAGGCAGCATGGTCATCCAGGCTGCCCACAAGCTGGGGGTGTTCGTGCCGCATTTTTGTTATCACAAAAAATTGTCCATTGCGGCGAACTGCCGTATGTGTCTGGTCGATGTGGAAAAGGCACCCAAGCCGTTGCCGGCCTGTGCTACACCGGTCACCAACGGCATGGTTGTCCACACACGCTCGGAAAAGGCCATTGCCGCCCAGAAAAGCGTCATGGAATTCCTGCTGATCAATCACCCGCTCGATTGTCCCGTGTGCGACCAGGGCGGCGAGTGCCAGCTTCAGGATCTGGCCGTGGGCTACGGTGCGTCCGCCTCGCGCTACCAGGAAGAAAAGCGTGTGGTCGCGGCCAAGGAAATGGGGCCGCTCATTTCCACCGAGGCCATGCAGCGATGCATACATTGCACACGTTGCGTGCGTGTCGGGCAGGAAATTGCAGGCATCATGGAAGTGGGCATGATCAACCGGGGCGAGCACTCGGAAATCACCACGTTTGTCGGCAAATCGGTCGAGTCCGAGCTGTCGGGCAACATGATCGACGTTTGCCCTGTGGGCGCCTTGTTGTCCCGTCCGTTCAAGTTCAGCGCACGCACCTGGGAACTGGCACGCCGTTTTTCGGTAAGCCCCCACGACAGCCTGGGTGCAAACCTGGTTGTGCAAACCAAGATGGATCGCGTCATGCGCGTCGTGCCTTTCGAAAACGAAGAGGTCAACGAGTGCTGGCTCAGTGACCGCGACCGTTTTGCCTATGAAGGCCTGTATTCCGATGACCGTCTTGCGCATCCCATGATCAAGGGGAATGATGGCCAATGGCGCGAGGCGTCGTGGTCCGACGCCCTGCAGGCAGTGGCCCAAGGCTTGAACACCGTGCGCGAAACGTTTGGCAATGAGCAGCTCGGTTTCCTGGGCGCCCCTACCGCAACCACCGAAGAGCTGGCTCTGCTGGCCCGGCTGGGCCGTAGCCTGGGTACGCCGAACGTTGATTTCCGTTTGCGTCAGCTCGACGCCGGGCTCGATACCGCGCTCACCGGGGTGCCCTGGCTGGGCATGCCGGTTGCCGATCTGAACACGGTAGACCGCGTGGTGGTGATCGGGTCGTTCCTGCGCAAGGATCACCCCTTGATGGCGCAGCGCCTGCGCCAGGCCGCCAAGCAGGGAGCGCAAATTTCGTTCGTTGATGTGACCGCCGACGATCCGCTGTTCCCGGTAGCACACCGCCTGACGGTTGCACCTTCGCAACTGGCGAACGCCGTGGCCCAGGTTGTGGTGGCAGCCGGCCAGGCCGCCGGACAAGCCGTAGCGCCGGCCCTGGCTTCCATACAGCCGGGCGAACAGGCCAAGGCCATTGCCGCCAGCCTGGCGTCGGGCCAGCGGGTTGCCGTTTTACTGGGCAACACGGCTGTCAATTCCCCGGTGGCCCGTCGCATCGCCGCCAATGGCGCGGCGTTGGCGAAGGCTGTGAATGGCCGTCTGGGCTTCCTGACCGCAGGCGGCAATACGGTGGGTGGCTACCTGGCCGGCGCGGTGCCGGGGCAAGGCGGCCAGACCGCCGAACAGATGCTTCAAAAGCCGCTCAAAGCGTATGTGGTACTGCATGCCGAACCCGCCTTTGATGCCGATAACGGCGTGCAAGCGATTCAAACACTGAAAGCGGCCAGCTTCAAGGTGGCACTCACCTCGTATCGGTCCGCCGCCCAGGACTGGGCCGATATCATGCTGCCGGTGGCGCCGTTTACGGAAACGTCGGGCACCTTCGTGAATGCCGAAGGTCGTGCACAAAGCTTCAAGGGCGTGGCGGCACCGTTTGCCGACACGCGTCCCGCGTGGAAAGTGCTGCGTGTGCTGGGCAACCTGCTGGAACTGCCCGGTTTTGACGACGAAACCTCCGAATCCGTGCGAGACAGCGTACTTACGTCCGACGACAAAGCCCGCTTGTCCAATGACATCGCCGCCGAATGCGGTACCGATGCGCCTTCGTCCGGCGTGGAGCGCGTTACCGATGTGCCAGTGTATCGTTCCGACGCCATTGTGCGACGGGCGCCGGCCCTGCAGGCGACACCGGCTTCGCAGCCGCCCAAGGCGCGCATCGCGTCCGCTACCTTGGGGCAGTTGGGGTTGTCGGCCGACGACGCTGTTCGTGTTACCGGTGCGCAAGGCAGTGTGGTGCTGCCCGTTCAGCAAGACGACACCGTTGCCGTCGGCTGCGTGCGCATTGCCGCCTCGTTCCCCGAAACACTGGCGCTGGGTTCAGGCGCAGGCCAACTTACTCTGGAGCGTGCATAAATGGAGTGGCTCAACGCTATCGAAAGTTTCGGCACGGGCTTGCTGGGTCCCACGCTATGGCTGGTGGTCTGGACACTGGTGAAAATTGTCGTCATTGCCGTACCCATCATTCTTTGCGTGGCCTACCTGACGTATTGGGAACGCAAGATGATTGGTGCCATGCACATTCGTCTGGGCCCCAATCGCGTGGGTTTCCGTGGTTTGCTGCAGCCGTTCGCCGATGTGTTCAAACTGCTGACCAAGGAAGTGATTCTTCCCAGCAAGTCGAACAAGGTGCTGTATATCCTGGCGCCCGTGGTGACTCTCATGCCGGCTCTGGCCGCATGGGCGGTCGTTCCTTTTGGCCCGGAAGTGGTGCTGTCCGATGTCAACGCCGGTTTGCTCTACGTGATGGCCATTACGTCGATCGGCGTGTACGGCGTGATCGTTGCCGGCTGGGCGTCAAACTCCAAGTATGCTTTTCTGGGTGCGTTGCGCGCGGCGGCACAAATGGTGTCGTATGAACTGGCCATCGGCTTTGTGCTGGTTACCGTCTTGCTGGTGTCGGGTACCTTGAACCTGAGCGGCATTGTGAACGGCCAGGGGCAGGGATGGTTTGCCGATCGCGGCATCACTTTCATGTCGTGGAACTGGCTGCCGCTGCTGCCGCTGTTTGTCATTTACGTCATTTCTGCGGTCGCCGAAACCAACCGCCATCCGTTCGACGTCGTTGAAGGCGAATCCGAAATTGTCGCGGGCCACATGGTGGAATACTCCGGCATGGGTTTCGCGCTGTTTTTCCTGGGTGAGTACGCCAACATGATCCTGTTGTCGGCGCTGGCGTCGATCATGTTTCTGGGCGGCTGGATGCCTCCGCTCGACATCGCGCCGCTTACCTGGATTCCGGGCTGGTTGTGGCTGGGACTGAAAACCTTTGTGGTGGTTTCAATGTTCATCTGGTTCCGTGCAACGTTCCCGCGTTACCGGTACGACCAAATCATGCGTCTGGGCTGGAAGATATTCATTCCGCTTACGGGTGTGTGGTTGGTGATCGTGGCGATTTGGATGCAAACGCCCTGGAATATTTGGCAATAACAGGCAGGGGCTGAATTATGGAAGCGATTAAAGATTTTTTTGGCAGCCTCATGCTGTCCGAGATGCTCAAAGGCATGAAACTTACGGGAAAGTATTTCTTTCGCCGCAAGGTGACATTGCGCTATCCCCATGAGAAAACCCCCGCGTCGCCGCGTTTTCGAGGCTTGCACGCCTTGCGTCGTTATCCGAACGGCGAAGAGCGCTGCATTGCTTGCAAACTGTGCGAAGCGGTGTGCCCGGCACTGGCAATTTCCATCGAGTCGGAACAGCGCGACGACGGCACACGCCGCACCACACGCTACGACATCGACCTTGCCAAATGTATTTTCTGTGGTTTCTGCGAGGAAAGCTGTCCGGTCGACTCTATTGTCGAAACCCATCTTCACGAGTACCACGGCGAAAAGCGCGGTGATCTGTACTACACCAAAGACATGTTGCTGGCGATCGGCGATCGCTACGAAACAGAGATCGCCCGCCGTCGCTCCGAAGACGCCCCTTATCGTTGATGCCGGATTCGATCCCTATGATTTTCTCTACTGTCCTGTTCTATTTGTTGGCTGCGGTGCTGGTGGTGGCGGCATTTCGCGTCATTACCGCCACCAGCCCGGTTACCGGCGTGCTGCACCTGATTCTGGTGTTTTTCACCGCCGCCATGCTCTGGATGCTGCTGGGTGCGGAATTCATGTCGCTGCTGCTGGTGCTGGTTTACGTGGGCGCGGTCATGGTGCTGTTCCTGTTCGTGGTCATGATGCTCGATGTGCGCATGGAAACGTTGCGAAGCGGCATGAAAACCTATTTGCCACTGGGCCTGGTCATCGGCTTCGTCATGGTGCTGGAAATGGGGTTCGTGCTGGCCAAAACCTGGTTTAACGCCGGCCCGGCCGTTACGTTGTCCGAAGACTACAACAACACCATGGTGCTGGGCGAGGCCATGTACACCGACTATGTGTTTGCGGTGCAAATCGGCGGCGTTATCTTGCTGGTGGGCATGGTCGCTGCCATTGCGCTTACATTACGCCGGCGCGACGACGTCAAGCGTAATCGGCCCGCCGAGCAGGTTCGCGCGCGCGCCAAAGACCGTGTGCGCATGGTGGATCTTCGCGGCTCCGATTCCAAAACGGCAGGAGAAGAAAAATGACAGTCACGCTTGCGCATTATCTGATACTGGGCGCCATCCTGTTCGCCATCGGCATTTTCGGTTTTTTCCTGAATCGCCGTAATCTGATTATTTTGCTCATGTCCATCGAGCTCATGCTGCTGGCGGCGAACATGAATTTCGTCGCATTTTCCAGCTGGTTCGGCGATACGGCCGGGCAGGTGTTCGTGTTCTTTATTCTTACGGTTGCCGCTGCCGAAGCGGCCATTGGTCTGGCGATTCTGGTGTTGCTGTTCCGCAATCTGAATACGATCAACGTCGAAGAACTTGACCGGCTCAAGGGTTGATGGGGTAGCAGAAATCATGACATCACCAAATCTATATCTTCTTATTGTCCTGGCGCCCCTGTTCGGTGCCATTATGGCCGGCCTGTTCGGCACCGGCTTTCTGGGCAGTTTTGTCAGCCGCCGTGGGGCGCACACTATCACCATCGCCGGTGTTCTGGTGTCGTTCATCGGTTCGGTGATCACGTTGTTCCAGGTGCTGGGCGGCCATACCTACGACGGCGTGCTTTATACCTGGACCGTGATCGGCACCACGCCCCTGCAACTGGGCTTCCTGATCGACCCGCTGTCGGCTTTGATGATGGTTGTGGTTACGTCGGTATCGCTCATGGTGCACATTTACACCATCGGCTACATGGTCGACGACCCCGGTTACCAGCGCTTTTTCTCTTACATCTCCCTGTTCACCTTTTCCATGCTGATGCTGGTGATGGCGAACAACATGGTGCAGCTGTTCTTCGGCTGGGAAGCGGTGGGCCTGGTGTCGTATTTGCTGATCGGCTTCTGGTTCAAGAAGCCCACCGCCGTTTTTGCCAATATGAAGGCATTCCTGGTGAACCGTGTCGGGGATTTCGGCTTTGTGCTGGGTATTGGTTTGCTGTTTGCCTACACGGGCAGCATGCACTACGGCCAGGTGTTTGCCAAAACGAATGAACTGGCGGCCATGGGGTTCCCCGGCACCGATTGGCAGTTGCTCACGGTGGCATGTATTTCCCTGTTCATTGGCGCCATGGGTAAATCGGCACAAGTGCCGTTGCATACCTGGCTGCCTGACTCCATGGAAGGCCCCACTCCCATTTCCGCGCTCATTCACGCGGCAACCATGGTCACGGCCGGTATTTTCATGGTGGCGCGTTTCTCGCCGCTCTTCGAGCAATCTGATACGGCCTTGTCGTTCATCATCATTATCGGTGCGATCGGTGCGCTCTTTCTGGGCATTCTTGGCATCATCCAGAACGATATCAAGCGTGTCGTGGCGTATTCCACCTTGTCCCAACTGGGCTATATGACGGTGGCGTTGGGCGCCTCGGCCTATTCGGTGGCTATTTTCCACCTGATGACGCACGCCTTCTTCAAGGCGCTGCTGTTCCTGGGCGCGGGCTCGGTCATTATCGGCATGCACCACGACCAGGACATTCGCAACATGGGCGGTTTGCGCAAGTACATGCCGATCACCTGGATCACATTCCTGATCGGTACCCTGGCCCTGGTGGGTACGCCGTTCTTTTCGGGCTTTTATTCCAAAGAACACATCATCGAGGCGGCCGGTGCGTCCACGATCTGGGGATCGGGCTTTGCCTACTTCGCCACGCTGGTTGGTGTGTT
>JBFWLP010000087.1:0-13869 GCA_050252075.1 Burkholderiaceae bacterium
TGCTGCACGGCTTGAAGATCTGAACGCCGCCGTCCACGAACAAGGCATTCGTCTTCAACCTTGCGCCTACCTGCACAATCATTCTCGCGACGGCCAGATCGACCATCCGCTCTATGCACCCCACATCCAGCGCGCGCCCCTGTTCCTCAAAAACGACAAGGGTAAACTCAGCCGCTTTATCAGCAAGCATGTGCGCCGTGGCGATCGTTTGAAGTCCCTCTATGCCATAGAGCACGGCCGCATCCAGCCATCGAAAAGCCTGATGGATTACGTCTGCGGCCTGATGCAAGGCAAGAGCGAATTCGTGCTGATTGATCAGCAGAAAGTTGTCTACGAAACCATTCTGCAGATTCAAGCCCGGTCAAGTCAGAACAAGCAGGTGATCATCGTTCAGGGTGGGCCCGGCACAGGAAAGTCGGTCCTTGCCATCAACTTGCTGGCCGCCCTGATCGGTCGACAACGCAACGCGCGCTACGTGACCAAGAACCGTGCCCCCCGCGAGGTGTTTCAAGCCAAGCTGACAGGCACTTTCACTAAAACCCGGCTCGGCAATCTTTTCTGTGGTTCGGGCTCTTTCACTGACGACGAAACGGACACTCACGACGTCCTGTTGGTGGACGAAGCTCACCGCCTGAACGAGAAGAGCGGCCTATTTCGCAATCAAGGTACGAACCAGGTTCTAGAAATCATCCGCTCCGCAAAGTGTTCCGTGTTTTTCACAGACGACGATCAACGCGTCACGATCTTCGATATTGGTCACGCCGAAGAGCTCAGACGGCATGCCGGAGCCCTGGGCGCGACAATCACGGAACTGGAGCTGACGTCGCAATTTCGGTGCAACGGATCCGAGGGCTATCTTGCCTGGCTGGACAATACTCTGGGCATTCGGCCAACCGCCAATCCGATGCTGGATCCCGCTGAATACGACTTCCGGGTATTCGACAATCCCGCCGAAATGCACGAACTGATTGCGACAAAAAACCAGGCAAACAACCGATCTCGCGTGGTTGCCGGCTATTGCTGGCCTTGGCCCAGCAACAAAGACCCCGATGCATGGGACATACAACTTCCCCAGTTCGGCTATCAGAAGCGCTGGAATCTCAGCACAGACGGCAGTCTCTGGATTATCAAGCCCGGCTCCGTCCAGGAGGTGGGGTGCATTCACACTTGCCAGGGATTGGAACTGGACTATGTTGGCGTGATCATCGGAGACGACTTGACCTACCGCGATGGCCAGATCGTAACCGATGCAACCCAGCGAGCCTCGTCCGACCAGTCAGTGCGTGGACTCAAGAAGATGATGCGGGAAGACCCCAGGCGCGCCCGGGAAACGGCAGACCTCATTATCAAGAATACCTACCGCACCTTGATGACCAGAGGCATGAAAGGCTGCTACGTATATTGCACCGATAAGGCGCTGGCCGACCACCTGCGCAGCAGGCTCGGCTCGATCAAAGAATCGACATCAACAACAGCGATCCATGACGACAACACCGGCGTCGTCCCCTTGAGACTAGTCACGGAACCCGAACGTCAGAACGGCAAGACCGCACTCCCTCTCATTGACATCAAGATGGCGGCGGGCTCATTTTCGGATCTCCAGACGCTTGACGACACCGCCATTCATTGGGTTGAACCGCCAGATTGGATCACTCCCCAGCCCGGCCTCTTCGTCGCTCAAGTCATTGGTGAGTCCATGAGCCGACGTATCCCGAATGGGTCATGGTGCCTGTTCCGGGCGAATCCGGGCGGAACGCGTCAAGGGAAAGTCGTCATTGCCCGGCACCGCAGCATTGACGACCCTGAAACCGGCGGAAAATATACCGTCAAGGTCTATTCCAGCGAGAAGACGTTCAACCCCGACGGCAGCTGGCAGCACGAGCGGATCGTACTACATCCGGACTCATTGCAACCCGGCTATGAACCCATCATTATCAGCCGGGACACTGCAGACGATGATTTCATGATCGTGGCGGAATTGCTGACCATTCTCGCAAACGCATGATGAGCAGCCATTTCCATTTTCCGGCATAGACGCTAGGCTTCGGGCAACAGTTCCCGGGGCCATACTCAGCCGGCTTCATGACCAACTATTGTCATGCATCGACGTTTTTTTGAACGGATGGCCGTATATCTGTTTCTTCAGAGTCGTCATTTTGACAACAGCTCCAGCACCGCGCCGGCAAACACTTCCGGCACTTCCTGAGGCATGTTGTGACCCACGCCGGGCACAAGACGATGCGAGCGCGGGCCGGTGAAACGATCTGCATGGGGAACGTCAGCAGATGGCTTGCGCACGCCGTCATCTTCGCCATCGAAAGTAATGGCTGGAACAGTGATGAGCGGTTGTCCGGCCAGACGCGCCTGGATAGAGGCATAAGCCGGATCACCCGGCACAAGGCCGAAACGGTGACGATAGGAATGAATGACCACGTCTACGAAATCGGGATGATCGAATGATGCCGCGCTTCTCGCAAACGTATCCTCGCTGAAATTCCAGGTGGGAGACCAAAGCCGCCACAACAGCCTGGCCAGAGCACGTCGATCCTTTTGAAGACCGGCACGACCTCGTTCGCTGTGAAAATAATATTGATACCAGAGCCTGTGCTCATTTTCGGGAAAATCCGGCACCAGGGCTTGGGCAATATTTTGAATGTTATAGCTATTGAAAGACACCAGCCCTGCGCATCGCTCAGGCCAGAGAGCGGCCACAACACACGCGGCGCGGCCTCCCCAATCGTAGCCGGCAAGGATTGCCCTGGGAACTTTGAGCGCATCCATCAAGGCCAGAAGATCAGCGCCCAGGGCGGCTTGCTCGCCAGAACGTGGAGTCGCCTGGCTTAGGAAACGCGTCTGGCCATACCCTCGCAAATAAGGCACGTACACTCGGCATCCCGCTTGCTCAAGTATGGGAGCAACATCAGCGTAAGCATGAATGTCGTAGGGGAAGCCATGCATGAGGAACACTGGCGAACCCTGGGCAGGCCCGTACTCGGCGTAGGCTATTTCAAGGACGCCCGCGTGTATTGTCTTTACAAGATGCATACCGTTTGACTCCGCCACGCGGGCATTAGTATCCAGCCAGGGCTGCAACTCACCCTAATGATCTTCCCAAGGATTGATGACTTTCACGCCGGCTGCCAAGAAAGGACTGGCATCCCTTGTCGCCACGCTGAAGCCGTTATCCAATGCAATGGCCGCGATGACGGCATCAGCCGCCTCGATGCCGCTGCCGGCCTTACGGGCGGCTGCCAGCACATCGGCATAAGCGCGTGTGCAAGCCGTATCAAACGGCAACACCCGGCCCACAAATACCGGCAACACCTGATGTTCGATGCTGTCATTAAGCAGTGTCCGGCGCTTACCTGCAGGCATCAGGGCAACACCGGCCCGCAGTTCGGCCACTGTCATGGATGCCAGATAAAGCGTTTCCAGCGGCTGGCGATTCAACCAGTCAATGACCGTTTCATCGGGTACGGCTCGAAACTGTTCCGATATAACGTTGGTATCCAGCAGAATCATTCAAAACTCGCTGCACGGGCCGGTGAATGGTCACGGTCAAAAACCGCCATTTCTTCGTCGGTCAATTTCATCTTACGCCCGATGTCTGCCAGCAGGTCGCCCAGCTTTACCCGACCTTCCGGTTTCACGGCGGTAGTCAATATTTCGCACATCTCGGCTTGCAATGTGCGGCCGTTCTGCGCCGCCCTAACCCGAATGGCTCGATGCACCTCTTCCGGCACATTCCTGATCGTTACTGCTCTCATGTCTGCACCTAATTTTGATTGCTGTGAAATCAATTATACAAACTGCATTCAGGCATATCAAGAACATCCTTCTGCTGCCACACCTTGCCAGAATAAATCAAAAAAAGCCCGCAATTACGCGGGCTTAGCGGCTTTTTATGCCATCAGGTGCCTGACTATGCCAGACTCGGGATCACTCCCACTCGATCGTTGCCGGAGGCTTGCTTGACACGTCGTAAGTAACGCGATTGATGCCGCGCACTTCGTTGATGATGCGGCTAGACACCTTCTTGAGCAACGAATAAGGCAGCTCGGCCCAGTCGGCGGTCATGAAATCGGAAGTCTGGACGGCGCGCAGGGCCACCACATAATCGTAGGTGCGCCCATCGCCCATGACGCCCACAGACTTCACCGGCAAAAATACCGCGAAGGCCTGCGAGGTCAGGTCGTACCAGGATTTCCCGCTGACAGGGTCTTCGGTTTTACGAAGTTCCTCAATGAAAATGGCATCGGCACGGCGCAGCAGGTCGGCGTACTCTTTTTTCACTTCACCCAGAATGCGCACACCCAGACCCGGCCCCGGGAAGGGATGGCGATACACCATGGCGGGCGGCAACCCCAGCGCCACACCGAGCTTGCGTACTTCGTCTTTGAACAATTCCCGCAGGGGTTCAAGCAGTTGAAGGTTCAGGGTATCGGGCAAACCGCCGACATTGTGATGCGACTTGATGGCAACGGCTTTGCCTGTTTTGGCACCGGCCGACTCGATGACATCGGGGTAAATCGTACCCTGGGCCAGCCAGCGGGCATTGGCGAGCTTGCCCGCCTGGGCCTGAAACACCTCGACGAACTCCCGGCCGATGATCTTGCGTTTGGCTTCGGGGTCGGAAACGCCGGCCAGCTTGCCCATGAACTGTTCGGTGGCATCCACGTGAATGACGCGTATGCCGAAATGGTCGGCAAAGGTTTCCATAACCTGCCGGGCTTCGTTCAGGCGCAGCAGGCCGTGATCCACAAACACGCAGGTGAGCTGATCGCCGATGGCTTTGTGAATGAGCGCGGCGGCGACCGAAGAATCAACCCCCCCTGACAAGCCCAGAATGACCTCATCGGAACCCACTTGCCCGCGAATGGCCTGAACGGCCTCTTCCACGTAGTCGGGCATATTCCAGTCGCCCGAGCAGCCACAGATTTCGTGCACAAAGCGGGACAAAATGGCCTGGCCTTGTGTGGTGTGGGTAACCTCGGGGTGAAACTGAACGGCATAGAAGTGTCGCTGCTCGTCGGCCATGCCCGCGATGGGGCACGACGGCGTGGACGCCATCAGTTTGAAACCCGGAGGCAAGGCGGTGACTTTATCGCCGTGGCTCATCCATACTTTCAGCATGCCATGGCCTTCGGGGGTGGAAAAATCTTCAATGCCGTCGAGAAGGCGGGTGTGGCCGTGTGCACGCACCTCGGCATAGCCGAACTCGCGGTGATCCGACCACTCCACCTTGCCCCCCAGCTGGGCGGCCATGGATTGCATGCCGTAGCAGATTCCCAGCACCGGTATGCCAAGGTCGAAAACACAGGCCGGCACCTTTGTGGATTCTTCGGCATAGGCCGAGGCGTGGCTTCCGGACAGAATGATGCCTTTCACCCCGGGCTGGGCCCGTATGAAATCATCGGTGACATCGCCGGGGTGAATTTCGCAGTAAACGCCCGCCTCGCGCACGCGGCGCGCAATAAGCTGGGTAACCTGGGAGCCGTAATCAAGAATGAGGATACGCTGGTGCATGGCAAGAAATTAAAAAGAAAGCAAGGCATTAATGTAACGTATCGTCGTCGATTACGCTGGCGAATCCACGGTAGAAAGAGTTACAGTTTCATGCTGGAAGCCTGCATAATTCAGAACACTCATGAATCCTTCGAATACCGCACTCAAGCTGGCCCTTGCCGGGCTGGTTGCTTTAGCCATTGCCCAGGGCGTCGGGCGCTTTGCGTTCACCCCGCTGCTTCCCATCATGCAGGCCGATGCCGGGCTGGGCCTGGCCCAGGGCGGCTGGCTGGCCAGCGTCAACTACCTTGGTTACATGCTGGGTGCGCTGGCTGCGTCCTTCATTCGTTGGAAAACCCTTACCTTGCTGCGCGTGGGCCTGGCATTCGTGATCATTACGACGGCACTCATGGGGCTCACACACTTTTTCCCTGTGTGGCTGGTATGGCGCTTTATAGCCGGCTTCACCAGCGCCTTTGTACTGGTGGGAACCACTGCCCTGTGCCTGGGCAAACTGGCCCGGCAAGGCAAAAGCAATCTGGCCGGTGTGGTATTTGCCGGAGTGGGGGTGGGAATGACGCTGGCAGGGTTACTGTGTCTGGGCCTTGGCCTGGCCGGCGTGCCGTCGCAGGCCATCTGGCTGGTGCTGGCGGTGGTCTCGTTGCTGGCCCTTCCGCTAACGGCGGCGCTTGGCAAAGACAACCCGCCGTCTCCGGCACCAGCCACGCAAGCAGGGCCTGGTACCTCGGGCCCACCACAGCGCGGGCCCACCCGGGTACTGATTGCCTGCTATGCCCTGTTCGGTATCGGCTATATTCTGCCGGCCACGTTCTTGCCGGCCCAGGCTCGCCAGCTCATTGACAACCCGGCCTTGTTCGGACTGGCATGGCCGGTTTTCGGCATTACCGCCGCCGTCTCGACCCTTCTGGTCGGGCCGCTCACCCGGAAATACTCCAGGCGCCACATCTGGTCGGTATCGCAGCTGATCATGGCCGTGGGAGTGGCATTGCCGGCGCTGTATCATTCCCTGTTATCCATTATTATCGCGTCGATCTGCGTGGGCGGTACGTTTATGGTCATTAGCATGGCGGGCATGCAGGAAGCCCAGGCCGTCGATCCCGCCAACCCGCAACGGCTTATCGGCCAGCTTACCACCGCGTTCGGGTTGGGCCAGCTGGTTGCACCGGTACTGTTCAGCCTGGGCAACAGCCTGCTGGGTATCGGCCTGAACCACGCCCTGCTTGCCGCCACGGCGGCGCTGCTGATCAGTTCGCTCTGGCTTGTTCTTACCCGTTCCTCATCTGCGGAATCTGCTTCATGACATCTTCCCTCTCTTCTCCTGCAACGTTTGTTCTTGTTCATGGCGCCTGGCACGGCGGCTGGTGCTGGTCACGCGTGGCCGCCCTGCTTCGGGCGCGGGGCCACACGGTTTACACCCCCACCCAAACGGGCACCGGCGAACGCAGCCACTTGCTGGACCCGGCCATTACGCTGCAAACGTTTGTCGATGACATTGTGAATGTATTGCGCTGGGAGGACCTGAACAACGTAGTACTGGTGGGCCACAGCTTTGGGGGTCTGTCCATTACCGGCGCAGCCGATGTCTGCCCCGAACGCATTGCCCGTCTGGTCTACCTGGATGCTTTCCTGTTGCCCGGCGGCGTAACCGCCTTTGACACCATGCCCGGCGCCATGGTGGATAAACTGCGCAGCATGGCAATGGCATCGCCCACGCCTGTTCCCACACTACCGGCCCCGAAACCGGCAAGTTTCGGGCTGGCCACCCCCGACGATTGCGCCTTCGTGGCAAACCGGCTGACACCGCAGCCTTTGGGGGTGTATGAAACCGCCCTGACGCTCGATCACCCGACAGGCAACGGCCTGCCCTGCAGCTACATTCACTGCTCGGCGCCGGCCTGTGCCGCTGTGAGCGATTCGTATGAATGGGCCCGGCAGCAGCCGGGCTGGGCCCTGGAAACACTGGAAACGGGTCACGATGCCATGGTGTCCGCCCCCGGCGAGCTGGCGCAATTGCTGGACGCAATGGCAGCCAGGCCGTCGCACTAGGGCGAAGGGAACGGCGCCGGCGGCCTAGTCGGCGCGGTAATTCGGCGCTTCTTTGGTGATCTGTACGTCGTGCACGTGCGACTCCCTCACCCCGGCGGAGGTTATCTCGACGAACTGGGCCTGGGTACGCATGGCATCAATCGATGCGCAGCCGCAGTACCCCATGGCTGCCTTGATACCGCCGATAAGCTGGTAAATGATGGCAATGACGCTGCCTTTGTAAGGCACGCGCCCCTCGATGCCCTCGGGAACCAGTTTATCAACGTGATGCGAAGGATCCTGGAAATAGCGGTCGGCCGAGCCGTCGGCCATGGCCCCCAGGCTTCCCATGCCCCGGTACGACTTGTAGGAGCGCCCCTGGAACAGCACCACTTCGCCCGGTGCTTCTTCAGTGCCGGCGAACATGCCGCCCATCATGCACGCTGAAGCCCCCGCCGCCAGCGCTTTGGCAATATCGCCTGAATAGCGGATGCCGCCATCGGCGATCAAGGGTACGCCAGTGCCTTCAAGGGCCTCGGCAACGTCGGAAATAGCGGTAATCTGGGGCACGCCCACACCGGCCACGATACGGGTGGTGCAAATAGAGCCCGGCCCGATCCCCACCTTGACGGCATCGGCACCGGCATCGGCCAGGGCCCTGGCTGCCGCTGCGGTGGCAATATTGCCGCCGATCACCTGAATTTTCGGGTAATTGTCTTTCACCCACCGTACCCGCTGGATGACACCTTCCGAATGACCGTGGGCGGTATCCACAACAATGACATCGACACCCGCCGCCGCCAGTTTGGCAACCCGCTCTTCGGTACCGTCGCCAACCCCGACGGCGGCACCAACGCGCAGCTGCCCCAGTGCATCTTTGCTGGCGTTGGGGTGCTCTGTATTCTTGACGATATCTTTCACCGTGGCCAGACCACGCAATTCAAAAGCGTCGTTGACGATCAGCACACGCTCCAGACGATGGCGGTGCATGAGGGTCTGGGCCTCGTCGAGCGTGGCCCCTTCTTTCATGGTGACCAGCTTTTCCTTGGGCGTCATGACGTCGCGCAGCGGGACATCCAGACGATCTTCAAAGCGCAAGTCGCGGTTGGTAACGATACCCACCAGCTTGCCGCCTTCAACCACGGGCAAGCCCGATATGCCATGCTGCTTTTGCAGCGCGATGGCATCACGCACTTTCATGGACGGTGTGACAGTGACCGGATCGATCACAATGCCGAACTCATGGCGCTTGACACGCGCAACCTCAAGGGCTTGCGCGTCGGCCGACAAATTCTTGTGGATGATGCCGATACCGCCTTCCTGGGCCATGGCAATGGCCAGGCGTGCTTCGGTCACGGTGTCCATGGCGGCGGACACGAGCGGAATATTCAGGGAAATGTCACGGGTGAAGCGTGTGACCAGAGAGGTGTCGCGGGGCAGTACGTTGGAATAGGCAGGCACCAGCAACACGTCGTCGAAGGTGAGCGCTTTTTTGATAAGACGCATGAACGAACTCCGGGCAAAGCGGAATTATACGCCGAACCTAGGGTTTTTACCAAGACCCGGCGCCGCCCGATGCTCTGCCATCTTCCTTGAAAAATCGTCAGCCGACCCACACACGGGCATTGCGGAACATGCGCATCCAGGGCGTGAAGCCGCCGTTTTCCAGATCGCGACCGCCGGTGTCGGCAGCCCCCCAGCGCTCGGGCGCCCAGGACATCATGACGTTGCGGGTCACCCGTTCCGGGTGAGGCATCATAATGGTGAAACGACCGTCGGCGGTCGTCACACCCGCCAGCCCCGCCGGGCTGCCGTTGGGGTTGAAAGGATACTGTTCGGTGCGACGGCCCAGGTTATCCACATACTGCAACACCGGCAATACGTGCTGCGGGTTCCCCTGCATCGCAAAATTTGCAAAACCCTCGCCATGCGCCACGGCAACGGGCACACGGGTGCCGGCCATGCCGGCCATGAACAGTGACGGCGACTCGGGAATTTCCACCAGGGTGAACCGTGCCTCGTACTTTTCCGACTGGTTGCGCGTAAACCGCGGCCAATGGTCTGCACCGGGAATCATGGGTGCCAGGGCGGCCATCATCTGGCAGCCGTTGCACACGCCCAGCGCAAAAGTATCGGGGCGCGCAAAAAATCGGGCGAACTGATCAGACAAACCCGCATTGAAACGGATAGTGCGCGCCCAGCCTTCGCCCGCACCCAGCACATCGCCGTAACTGAAGCCTCCAACGGCCACCAGACCCTTGATCGAATCAAGCTGAATACGCCCCGACAGCAGATCGGTCATGTGAACGTCAACCGCCTCGAAACCGGCCTTGTCGAAGGCCCAGGCCATTTCCACCTGGCTGTTGCAGCCCTGTTCGCGCAAAATGGCCAGGCGCGGGCGGGCGCCGGTGGCAATAAATGGTGCTGCGATATCTTGCTGCGGATCGAACGCTACCCGCGGCTGCAGGCCCGGGTTGTCCTTCTGTTGCCAGACGTCGAACTCGGCCTGGGCGCACGCGGGGTTGTCACGCATGGCCATGATGCGGCGCGACACTTGCGACCACTGCTGGGCCAGATCCCGGCGCGGCTTCTGGTAAATACATTTTCCATCGCGGTAAATCTGGATTTCGTCCACATGGTTCAGGCTGCCCATGACATGCGAGTGCGCCGACAAACCGGCCTGTCGCAACACGCCCAGCACGGCATCGCGCTGTGCCATGGGCACCTGGATCACCGCCCCGGCCTCTTCGTTGAACAACGCCTTGAGCGTGGCTTCGTCGCGCTGTACCGCCACCTGTTCGGGACGGATTTTGTAATCGCCCCAGTCGGCCGCTTGCGGGTCGATCGTCAGCATATCCAGATTGATCGACACCCCTGTGTTGCCGGCAAATGCCATTTCGCAAACGGTGGCAAACAGCCCGCCGTCGGAACGATCGTGATAGGCCAGAATCATGCCCTGCGCCGCCAGGGACCGAATGGTCGTGAAAAACCCGGCCAATGCGCCCGCATCGGTGATGTCGGGCGTTGCCTCACCCATCTGGCTGAAGGCATGCGCAAACACCGACCCGCCCAGACGCTGGCGACCGAAACCCAGGTCGACAAGAATGAGAGCGGTGTCACCGGCATCGGTACGCAACTGGGGCGTGAGCGTGGCGCGCACATCGGCGACCGGCGCAAATGCGGTCACAATCAGCGAAACCGGCGCCACCACTTCACGAGGCTCGCCGTCGTGATCCCAGGTGGTGCGCATGGACAATGAATCTTTACCCACCGGGATCGACAAGCCAAGCTGCCGGCACCATTGGCTGACGGCCTGCACCGTATCGAAAAGCGCCGCATCCTGGCCCGGCACGCCGCAAGCCGCCATCCAGTTGGCGGAAAGCTTGATGTCTTGCAAGGCGTTGACATCGGCCGCCACCAGGTTGGTCAAGGCTTCGGCAACCGCCATACGGCCGGAGGCCGCCGCGTTCAGCGCGGCAACCGGCGTGCGTTCCCCCATGGCCATGGCCTCGCCGCGCACCCCCTCGTAGTCGGCCAGCGTAACGGCGCAATCGGCCACGGGAACCTGCCAGGGGCCCACCATCTGGTCCCGGCTGCTCAGGCCACCGACGGTACGGTCGCCAATCGTGATCAGGAACGTCTTGTTGGCGACGGTGGGGTGACGCAACACACGCTCTACCGCCTCGTGCAGGGGCACGACGGTAAGATCAAGCGGACTGGTCTTCGGTGCGCAGTGCGCCACATCGCGAGTCATGCGCGGCGGCTTGCCAAGAATGACGTCGATCGGCAAATCGACCGGCCGTACCCCGGTTGGCGGTTCCGTCGTGGTGTCGGGGCCGCCGTCGTAGGATGGCAGGCCTTCACCGAAGGTAACGCGCAGCCGGCGCTCCTGGGTGGCAATACCCACGACCGCGTAGGGACAACGCTCGCGTCGCGCCAGGGCATCGAACCGCTGGATGTCTCCGGGCTGGATGGCCAGCACATAACGTTCCTGCGACTCGTTGCTCCAGATTTCGGCGGCCGACAAGCCGGACTCTTCAAGATGCACCTGATTCAGTTCAAAAACGGCACCACGCCCGGCGTCGTTGACCAGCTCGGGGAATGCATTGGACAACCCGCCCGCCCCCACGTCGTGAATAGCCAGTACCGGGTTACGATCGCCCAGCTGCCAGCAACGGTCGATGACCTCCTGGGCGCGCCGCTCCAGCTCCGGATTACCTCGCTGCACAGAATCGAAATCGAGTTGGGCGCTGTTGGTGCCGGCACTCATGCTCGATGCCGCCCCGCCGCCCATGCCGATCCGCATGCCGGGGCCTCCCAGCTGCACCAGCAATGCACCGGGAGGAATCGGGTCTTTGTGCGTAAGACGGGCATCGATAGCCCCCAGGCCGCCGGCGATCATGATGGGTTTGTGATACCCCCAGCGCCAACCGTCCACCGACTGTTCATACGTACGGAAGTAGCCCAGCAGATTGGGACGCCCGAACTCATTGTTGAAGGCTGCTCCGCCGACAGGCCCGTCGATCATGACGGACAACGGGCTGGCAATACGGTCGGGCAACCCGTGGGAGTCCGATTCCCACGGTTCGGGATCGTCGGGAAACGCCAGGTTGGACACCGTGAATCCGGTCAAACCCGCCTTGGGCTTGGAGCCCCGGCCGGTGGCCCCTTCATCGCGGATTTCCCCGCCGGCTCCCGTGGCCGCCCCCGGGAACGGCGCAATGGCCGTGGGGTGGTTGTGGGTTTCCACTTTCATCAGGGTGTGCATGACCAGGGAGTGGGACCGGTAAACCGGCAAGCCGTCATCGTGACCGCCGGCATGAAAGACCTTTGCCGGGCCGCCTTCCATGATGGCGGCGTTATCGGAATAGGCAACCACCGTGCCCCTGGGCTGCGCCGCATGGGTTTCACGGATCATGCCGAACAGGGTTTTAGACTGCGGCTGACCGTCGATAACCCACTGGGCGTTAAAAATTTTGTGGCGACAATGCTCGCTGTTGGCCTGGGCGAACATCATGAGCTCAACATCGGTGGGATTGCGCCCCAATCCGCGAAACGCTTCATCGAGATAAACAATTTCATCGTCGGACAGCGCCAGCCCCAGAGAGCTATTTGCATGATCCAGCGCCGCTTTGCCCTGGCCCATGACATCAACGGTCTGTATCGGTTTGCCGGCCAGCGACTGGAAAAGCGGCTTACCGTCGAAGTGTTCATCCACCACGGTTTCGGTCATGCGGTCGTGCAACAAGGCGGCGATCTGCGCCAGCTGTGCCTGATCGATTTTTTTCGCCCCCAGCAGACCGCGCGACGGCGTCAGCACGTAGCGGATGCCCCGCTCGATACGGCGCACATGGCCCAGGCCGCAATTATGCGCAATATCTGTTGCCTTGCTGGCCCACGGGGAAATGGTTCCCAGCCGCGGAACAACACGCAATGACAGGGCCCCCTTGTCGGCAACGACGCTGTTCTTGTCGGTGCCGTAGTCCAGCAACTGGGCCAGGCGATCAGCCTGATCACCGGCAAGCGGCTCGTCGAGCCACACGAAATGCTCGTAATGACCGTTGATGTCGGCAATCGGTAGATCCAACTGTGCAAAACGTTTCAGAAGACGTTCACGACGAAAGGCGGACAGGACGCTGGAGCCTGGGATTTGCTGGATAAGATTCACAATGCGGGCGCAGGAAAAGAGTGAAAACCCGCATTTTAACCGCGCGCGCGAATTGTCGGGAAAACGGTGTCAGTGCCCGTCAGGCGGACGGGTAATGAATTTCCAGAATATCCAGCTCATCAATACCCGCCGGTGTTCTCAATGTGACGGTATCGCCTTCGCGCGCCTTGATCAGCGCACGCGCCACCGGGGAAATCCAGCTGATTTTTCCATGCAGCGGATCGGCCTCATCGACCCCGACAATGGTTACCTGATACTCCTGACCCGACTTGTCCAGATAGAGCACTGTAGCGCCAAAGAACACCTGGTCTTTGTTGGGTTGCAGCGCGGGATCCACGACTTCGGCGGCCTCGAGACGCTTGGTCAGAAAGCGGATACGCCGGTCAATTTCCCGCAAACGTTTCTTGCCGTACAGATAATCGCCGTTCTCGGAGCGATCGCCGTTCGAGGCAGCCCATGACACCGTGCTGACCACGGCGGGCCGCTCTTCATTCATGAGCTGCATGAGCTCGTCACGCAGCTGCTGATAGCCTGTGCGCGTAATGTAGTTCTTGGTGCCGGCGGGCAAGCGAACGGCTTCCGGCCCCAAATCCTCGTCGTCGTCGTCCGACTCTTTATCAAATGCCTTGCTCGGTGCCGCCTGTCAAACC
>JBFWLP010000088.1:0-13866 GCA_050252075.1 Burkholderiaceae bacterium
TCAATTTCCTGGTGGTTTTCTCGTTTCCGGTGCTGGTGTCGTGGATCGGTCTGGGCGGTGTGTTCGGCATTTACGCCCTGGTCTGCGTGGCCGGCCTGGTGTTTACCTGGGCCCGAGTGCCTGAAACCAGCGGCGTGTCGCTGGAAGCCATCGAACGCCACTTGCGGTCCGGCTTGCCCTTCCAGCAGCTGGGCGCCGCGTCGTCCGGCACTGTTACGGCCACCGACGCCCCGGACATCACCCGGGAACAGGCTACACGCCTGATGGCCTCGGTGATTCGCCTTGGACCGTACGCCGCCGAACTCCTGCCGCTCACACCCGACATCGGCCGCATCGCCCACGGGAACCATCAAATTCGCACCGCCCTGCGTCTTGTGGCTCAACGCGCGGGTGCGGGGCAAGAAGACCTTGTTCGCCGTGAACATCTGGCGACCGAAAAGACCACGTTAGTGGCATTTATCGAACATATTCGATTTGCCTCACCCCGCTTCCTGGAATCGGTAGGTGAATGGCCCCCGGGAGGATCTCGTGGATAACGCGTTTGATTGTGATGTCTGTATTATAGGTACCGGTGCCGGCGGCGGAATACTGGCCTACGAACTGGCCAAGGCCGGCGTGAATGTGGTCTCGCTGGAACAAGGCCCGCAACTGGCCGACGACCATTTCACCCGCGAGATGCCGCCCGGGGTCAGCCGTGACTTTGGCATTGGCCCCGATACCGTATGGCCCAGCGACCCGCACGACAGCCTGTTTGTTCATCCTTTGTTTGCCGACGGCCGCACCGGCTCCACCGAGCGTCCCGAGGGCGGGTTTCGCCACTTTCAGGTACTGGCCGTCAATGGCCTGCAGAATTTATGGAATGGCGTGAGCGTGCGGTTTTCACCGGCCGACATGCGTTCCTGGCCGGTCAGCTACGATCAGCTGGCTAACCATTACAGCGCGGTGGAAAAACGCATTACGGTTTGCGGTACCCGTGAAAACCTGCCCGACCTGCCCGACGGCGAGTTCGTACCCCCCAAACCCTTGCGGCCGGCCGATCGCATTATTGTGGATGCCGTCAGGCAATTGGGGGATCCTCACGCGCAAGCCATTCCCAACCGCAAGGCGATCAATACTGTCAGCGGCACGCCTCATGCCTGCGTTTCTACCGGCGTGTGCACATCGGGATGCCCGGTAGGCGCCGTGTACAAGTTCTCGGTGCGGCTGTTGCCGGAAATCGCATCATTACCGAACTACCGGCTGATCACCCAGGCCAAGGTCAGCCGCCTGTTGCGCCATGACAAACAGTCCGGCCACATTGACCGGATCGAGTACATCGACACCGGCACCGGTGAAACCCGAACGCTGCGGGCACGCGTTGTGGTGCTGGCCGCCGGCGCCATTGAATCGCCGCGCATTCTGTTCAATTCGGCCGACACGCTCAGCCCGAACGGCATGGGCAACCACAATGACCAATTAGGCAGACGCCTGCAAGACAACCCGAAGGTCGTGCTGTCAACCTCGCTACGCTGGCTTTGGGGAAAAAAGCGCGACTATGACATTGGCTACGGCGATCTGCTCATTCTGATGTCGCGTGGCAAATTACCCGACGGCAGCGACTTCCCTTTCATTGGTCACGCCATTCACGGCATTCCCGACTACCCGCATTACCTGCACGCGATGCGCTCGTTTCCGGCCGCACTGAAAGACAAGCTGGCACGCACCCTGTTTCACAGTTATGTCACCCTGGGCCTGTTCTGTGCCGGCGACCCGGTTGCCCATAACCGCGTGCGCCCGCATACCGGCACTGACCGCTATGGCATTGCACAAGTGCAGATCGACTTCACCATTCCCGACAGCGCCAACGCCATGATGGATGCCATGATGCAATGGGGGCGACGCGTACTGCGCAAAGCCTCGGCCACCCGCCTGTATGCCACTCGCGATAACAACGGTACCGGCATTCATTACGCGGGCACCACCCCCATGACCGACGACCCGCAGGCCGGAACGGTCGACCGTGACTTGAAGGTGCACGGTATGCACAACCTGTATGTGTGCGACGGCGGGGTCATTCCCACTCTGCCCGACAAGCATCTGACACTGACGATCATGGCGCTGGCCCACCGGCTGGGTGAGCATCTGGCCCGGCCCGAGGTGTTGCAGGGCAGCACCCGCCGCCCTTAACGAGGCAGAAAATCGAAATACGTTTCGGGATAGGGTTCAGCCGCCAAGGTGAAATGCCACCACTCTTTGGGGTAGGGTTTAAAGCCATGCCCCAGCATCAGCGTGCGCAGCAACAGCCGGTTGGCCCGCTGCTGAACCGCCAACCGGGGATAATCCGGCCACGATTGCACGCCAAAAAAATCGAATTCCGACCCCATATCCAGCGCACTGCCATCGAGCGTTTCCAGCGTGAGGTCGACCGTGCTCCCCCGGCTGTGCCCCGAGCGTCGTGCAATGTAGTCTTCGTCGAACAGACGGCTCTTTTCAACGTCGGGATAAAACCGGGCTTTGGTGCGCACATCGCCGGTGTCTTGTGCCCAGCGTACGAAATCGTCTACGGCGCGCTGTGGACGGTAAGCGTCATAAATGCGGATCCGCAAGCCAAAGGGCAGCAAATCGGCCTGTACCCTGGCCAGTGCCTGAGCCGCCGGCCGGCTTAACACCGCACGGGCATTTTCGTAGCCCTGCACCGGGCGGCCCAGAAAATTGTCGCTGCCGCGATAGCGAAGATCTTCGTGAACGTTGGGAATGACATCGCTCACGTAAACAAACCCGTCGGGCAACTGCGCCCGCGCCACGTTGCACAGCATGACCACCACTACCCCGAAAAGCCAGAACCCGCTCGAGCAGCGGGATTTCATTGTTGAAGAACGACGCATATTTTCCCCTTGCCGGTCCCTGCCTACAAGCTCACGGTACCCTGGATGCACGTAACGACCTGCCCGCCCACCCAGACAGTGTCGCCATCGGACTGAATGTGAACCCGCCCCTGCCGGCCCAGCGCGGTGCCTTGCGACGCCACATAGGCGGCCGGGGCCAGCCCGGCAGGAATGAGCCAGCTTGCCAGCCCGGCATTCAGGCTGCCCGTTACCGGGTCTTCGGCAATACCCAGCGGCCCGACAAAAGCACGCACTTCAAACCGGGTATCGCTGCCTTCGGCGCACGGCCCGAACACCCCCAGCTTTATATCCTTCAGAACGTTCATATCGGGGCGAATCGCCAGCACCTGCGCTGCCGATGCCAGCATCACCGCCATCCATCCGGGGCCATTGTCCACCCATTGATGCGCCAGAATGGCGTCGCGCGGAATACCCAGCCCCCTGGCCGCCTGCAACAACAGGGCTTCTTCGACCGGCCCCGTGCGCAAGAGCGGCGGCGCCGCGAACGCCAGCGTGTCGGCATTTCGGCGGATACGCACCAGGCCCACCTGACACTCCTGCACAATGTGCTGCACCTGCCGAGGCCGGTTGCCGGCACTCAGCCAGGCATGGCAACTTCCCAGGGTGGGGTGCCCGGCAAAAGGCAGTTCACCACCCGGTGTAAAAATACGCACCCGGTAATCGGCCTGAGGCGACTGGGGCTTCAGCAGGAAAGTGGTTTCCGACAGATTTGTCCACTTCGCAAATGCCGCCATAGTGGCGTCGCTGAGTGTATCGGCGTCATGCACGACCGCCAGCGGATTACCCAGCAACGGCGTGACGGTAAAAACATCTACCTGATGGAACGGAAATGCAACCGTCATGGGCAGCTCCTTAAAGCACAACCCCCCGACAGGGCTGACCGTGCAGGGGGGTTGTAAGGACGTCGGCAGAACCGGCTAGCGAAATACTTGGCTAGAACCAGTAAACAAACAGGTACAGACCCAGCCAGACCACGTCGACGAAGTGCCAGTACCAGGCAGCCCCTTCGAAACCAAAGTGATGCTCGGGCGTGAAATGGCCTTTGATCAGGCGGAACATGATCACGGTAAGGAAGGTGGCCCCCAGAATCACGTGAAAGCCGTGGAAGCCGGTAAGCATGTAGAACAGCGAGCCATACGCACCGGAATCGAAACGCAGGTTCAGGTCGTTGTAGGCATGAATGTATTCATACGCCTGGCACGCCACGAAGAGAAAACCCAGAGCGACGGTCGCAAACAGCCAGAAGATGGCTTTGCCGCGATGATTCTCACGCAGCGCGTGGTGGGAAATGGTGAGTGTCAGGCCCGATGTGAGCAGCAACGCCGTGTTGATCGTGGGCAACCAGAACGGGCCTACCGTTCTGAATTCGGGCACGATGCCGGCCGGACCGAAGTTGGGCCAGGTACCCGTAAAGTTGGGCCACAACAAGGTTTGGTGGTCAAGGTTGCTGAGCCAAGGCGTTGTCACTTCGCGGGCATACCACAGCGACCCGAAGAACGCGGCGAAGAACATGACTTCCGAGAAGATGAACCAAGCCATGCTCCAGCGGTACGAAATATCGACGCGCTGGCTGTTCATTCCGGTTTCGGATTCGCGAATTGCGTCGCCGAACCAGCCAAACAACACAACGAACAAACAGAGCAGACCGATCAGGAACATCCAGAAGCCGGCGCTGTAGCTGTTGATCCAAAGGGCGATACCCAGAAGCGCAACAAGCAACGACGCGCTGGCCCGGACGGGATGCGGTGAATCGGCTGGCACGTAGTAGTAGGGTGCCTCTTTGCCCTGAGCCATGTGACCTGCACTCATGGAGTTCTCCTGCGAATTATTGAATTAAAACTGTTAGGTAAGGTTATTGGCAAACCAACTGGCCACAAACACAAGCCCCACAACGAAGATGACCCCGCCCAGCAACCCCGCGATAATCAGATGCACAGGATTCAGATGCTGGATATCGTCGTTGTATCCCTTATTCTTGCGTACCCCAAAGAACCCCCACAACACCGCCTTCAGTGTCTGGAAGAAATTCAGCTTGCGCTGTGCGAGCTCTTTGATATCTTTGGCCATGTCAGTTGCCACCCAGGCCACCGTTGCCGGCCCGCCAGAATGCCCACGCCATGATCCCGATGACGACAATCACCAGGCCGATAGCAGTGTACAGGTTCTTGCGACGCTGTTCCGGTGTCATTGGATAGCCCTTCGAATTACTTGACAATGGGGGGTTCAACAAAGGTGTGGAACGGCGCCGGCGACGGCACTGTCCACTCCAGACCTTCGGCACCTTCCCACGGCTTGGCCGGAGCAGGCTCACCGTGACCACGCCATGCCTTGAGCGCAACGTACAGGAAGATGAGCTGCGAAAGGCCGAACCAGAACGCCCCGATGGAAGCAATGACGTTGAAATCGGTAAACTGAGCGGCGTAATCGGCGTAACGACGCGGCATACCGGCCAGCCCCAGGAAGTGCATGGGGAAGAAGGTGATGTTGAAGGAGATCATGCTGGACCAGAAGTGCAGCTTGCCCAGTTTTTCGTCGTACATGCGGCCTGTCCATTTGGGCAACCAGTAGTAGGCACCGGTGTACAAGCCAAACAAAGAGCCCGCCACCAGCACGTAGTGGAAGTGCGCAATGACGTAGTACGTGTCGTGCACGGCAATATCGATGGGGGCGACCGCCAGGATCAGGCCCGTGAACCCGCCAATGGTGAACACGAAGATGAAGCCGATCGCAAACAGCATGGGCGTTTCGAAGGTCATGGAGCCGCGCCACATGGTGGCGATCCAGTTGAACACTTTCACACCCGTGGGAATGGAGATCAGCATGGTGGCGTACATGAAGTACAGCTGGCCTGTCACGGGCATGCCTGTTGTAAACATGTGGTGCGCCCACACAATGAACGACAGGATGGCAATGGCGGCCGTGGCATACACCATGGACGCATAGCCGAACAGCTGCTTGCGGGCAAACGCAGGAATGACCGCCGACACAATGCCGAAGGCGGGCAGAATCATGATGTAGACCTCGGGGTGGCCGAAGAACCAGAACACGTGCTGGTACAGAACCGGGTCACCGCCGCCGGCGGCGTTGAAGAAGGCCGTGCCGAAATGGCGGTCGGTCAGCAGCATGGTAACGGCAGCCGCCAGCACCGGCATGACCGCAATGAGCAGGTACGCCGTGATGAGCCAGGTCCAGCAGAACAGCGGCATTTTCATGAGAGTCATGCCCGGGGCGCGCATGTTCAGAATGGTGACGATAATGTTGATCGCCCCCATGATGGACGACGCACCCAGAATATGGACGGCGAAAATGGTGAAGTCCATGCCGGGGCCCATTTGCAGCGACAGCGGCGCGTACATGGTCCAGCCGGCGGCCGTTGCGCCACCCGGCACAAAGAAGGACACCGTCATGAGGATGCCGCCGATGGGCAACAACCAGAAGCTGAAGTTGTTCATGCGGGCAAAGGCCATGTCAGAGGCCCCGATCTGCAGCGGAATCATCCAGTTGGCAAAGCCCACAAACGCCGGCATGATCGCGCCGAACACCATGATCAGGCCGTGCATGGTGGTGAACTGGTTGAACAGTTCCGGCTGGAAGAACTGCAACCCCGGCGAGAACAATTCCGTACGGATCATCAGTGCCAGAAAACCACCTTCCAGCAGCATGATGAACGAGAAGATAAGGTACATGGTACCGATATCTTTGTGGTTGGTGGCAAACAGCCAGCGACGCCAGCCGTGCGGCTTGTGGTCGTGGTCGTCGTGACCATGACTGGCTGGGATGTGATCGGCAGTAACACTGCTCATGGTGGACTCCTTCCTACTCACCCGGATTGCCCTGTGGGCAACCCGGCAAAAAACATTGGAATTTCTTTAACACGCGGCAACTGATCAACGCAAGGCTTGAACATCCTTGGGTTGAACAACGGGGTCGGGGCCTTTACCCGCATTACCCCAGGCATTACGTGTGTAGGTGATAACCGCAGCCAGCTCGACATCGTTCAGCTGTGCAAACGACGCCATTGCCGTTCCCTGAACCCCCTTGAGCAGGATATCCGCCTGCGCTTTCAAAGGAGCGAGAACCGCCTTTTCGTTACCATCGAGTGCCGGGAAGGCGCCGGCCACACCCTTGCCGTTGGCCTGGTGACAGGCAACACAGTTGGCGGCGTAAACCTGCTCGCCACGGGCAACCAGTTCGTCTTTGGTCCATTCCTTGTTGGGATCGTCGGCCGCCGAGGCCAGTGCCTTCTGCTGCTCGGCAGCCCATTTGTCGAAGTCTTCCTGGGAAACGACCTCAACCACAATAGGCATGAAGGCGTGATCCTTGCCACAGAGCTCGGCGCACTGCCCGCGATAGGTGCCCACCTTGTCGGCGCGGAACCAGGTGTCACGCAGGAAGCCGGGAATGGCATCTTGCTTCACACCGAAATCGGGCACCATCCAGGAGTGGATGACGTCGTTGGCGGTAAGCACGATACGGATTTTTTTGTCAACAGGCACGACCAGCGGCTTGTCGACTTCCATGAGATAAGTAGGGCTGCGAGGCTCGGTGCCGCGAATCTGGGCTTGCGGCGTGGAAAGGTTCGACAGGAAGCTTACACCCTGCGCCGCGCCGTCAACGTATTCGTAGCCCCATTTCCACTGATAGCCGGTGACCTTCACGGTGAGGTCGGGGCTGGAGGTGTCTTTCATGGCCACGACGGTACGTGTTGCCGGCAGCGCCATACCGATCACGATCAGGAACGGAACGACGGTCCAGGCGATTTCCACACCCACGTGTTCATGGAACTTGGCCGCAACCGCACCCTTGGACTTGCGGTGCATGAAGATGGAGTAGAACATGGTGCCGAACACGCCCACGAAGATGACGGCACAGATAATGAGCATCATCCAGTGGATCCACACGATATCCCGCGCAATCTCAGTAACCCCCAGAGGAAGGTTAAGCTGATTGACCTTGGGGCCTCCGGGCATATCTTGTACCTGTGCACCGGCAACGCCTGCCATAAGCAATGCGCCGGTACCCAGTAACCCTCTCAACTTCTTCATGCTGACCTCGAAATACGACGCGCCCTGACCCGACGTTGATTTTGGTCAACCAACCCACCAAATTTACGCCGGGTAAGCACTCAATGATTGAATGGCAGGCTTAAAATGTGCAAGACGCTTTTTGCCCACTCGAATTAACAAAAGACCGCAAGATTATAGCGAACTCGCACCGCCGTGGGTTGACACCCCCCGGCTTTGCTTGCAATGACAGAGTAAAAAAGCGGCTCGCCCGTTCGAGCTTACACTACAATTGCCGCATGAGACCAGTACATGCTAGCGCCCTGTTGCCTCTTCTGCACGCGCGTTACAAAAAACTTTTTGGCTTCGCCCAGCAACTCCCTCCGGTGGGCTCCCGACCCCTTACCGTCGACGGCAAGGTCACCGGCTGGGTTACGGCGCGGGCCACGTCGTGCCTGGCCGGCCAGCCGGGTGTGGTCGTTGACCAGGAAGCAGTTCACATGCGTCCGGCACCCCACCGTCACATGGCCCTGAACGACGTGCTGGCGAACGTTGCCGAGGTTTTGCAGCGTGCCGGCTGCCTGCGCACCTGGCGTAACGAATTGCTGGATGTCTACGGCGAAGGCCGTTGCCTGGGCGTGATTGAACGCGCCGCCATGCGCCCGCTGGGCATGCTGACCAAGGCCGTCCACCTGAACGCCTGGACCCCCGAAGGGCGCCTGTGGATCGCGCGGCGCGCCGATACCAAAGCCACCGACCCGGGCATGTGGGATACGCTCGTGGGCGGGCTGGCAGGTTCCGGAGAAACCCTCGACCATTCGCTGTTGCGCGAATGCAACGAAGAGGCCGGCCTGGCGCCGGAACACATTGCCGAACGCTCGCCGCTGCGCCTGATTACCCGCATGCACCGCCGACTGCCCGAAGGCTACCAGGTCGAAGACCTGCTGGTCAGCGACTGCGTGCTGGCACCGTCGGTGGCCCCCCGGAATATGGACGGCGAGGTCAGCGAAATTCGCCACGTCGACATTCAGGAGCTTATGGATCTGATCCAGGCCGAGCAAGTCACCCTTGAGGCCGAACTCGTTATTTTGGAAGGCTTGCAACGCAAGCTGGAATTCGCCGGCGACCGCTAGGCCTTGCCCGGCAAACGCCCTTTGCAGCACACAGGAGAAACCATGGCCACACCACCGAACAATCCCTTCGTTTTACCCGGTTTCGGTCAAACCGGCGACCTGGCCCAGAATCCTGTTCTGGCCAGCATGGAAATGATGCGGCAGGCCTGGCAGAACCTTGCCGGCCCCGGCAGTCTCGACGCCTCGCTCATGACCGCCGCGGTGTCTCCGGAAGAGCTGGAGAAACGCATCAACGACTTGCGCGCCGTGGAAAACTGGTTGCGCCTGAATCTTTCCATGCTGTCCAGCACCATCCAGGGCATGGAAGTGCAGCGCGCCACCCTTTCCACACTGCGCTCATTCGTAGCGTCGGCCAACAATCCGTTCGGCACCTCGCCGGCGGCCGCTCCGGCCGAACCGGCAAAGGCCGGCACCGACGCGGGTGCCAAACCATCGGCCGGCGGCTCCGCCGAGGCGGCGAAAAAATCGCCGGAAGAACCGTCCGGCCAATCCGACGACGCCACGCTGGCCGCTGCAGCGGCGGCGGCACAGGGCTGGTGGGATATGCTGCAAAAGCAGTTCGACACCCTGGCGGCCGCCACCACCGCCACCCTGCAAGGCGCCGACGCCCTGAAAACAGCGGCCCAATCCGCCCCGGCACCGGCAACCCAGGCCGACAAGCCCGCCGCAGCCAAGTCCCGCACGCCGCGCAAGGCGGCCGGCAAGACGGCAACCGGCAAGCCCACCGCCCGGAAAACCACCCGCCGCACGCCCCCCAACCACTAATTTTTCCCGTATCTTGCCATGCTTAATATCGTCGTTTTGGCTGCAGGGCTGGGTAAGCGCATGCAGTCGGGCTTGCCCAAAGTGCTGCACACTATCGCCGGGCTGCCCATGCTCGGCCATGTGCTGAACACCGCGCGACAGCTCGATCCGGCCCGCATCATTATCGTGGTGGGCCACGGGGCCGATCAGGTTCAGCAGGCCTATGCCGGCCACAACGATCTGCACTTCGTGCTGCAGCAGCCCCAGCACGGCACCGGCCACGCCGTTCAGCAAGCCCAGCCGGCACTGGTGCGCGGCCATGCGGCCGATGACGTTACGCTGGTGCTGTACGGCGATGTCCCGCTGGTGCAGGCCGATACCCTGAAACGCTTGCTGCAGGCCCGCGACCACGGGGTTGCCGTTCTTACCGAAAATCTGGACAACCCGGCCGGCTACGGCCGTATTGTGCGTGATTCCCAGGGCCGCATTACGCGTATTGTGGAACACAAAGATGCATCACCCGACGAACTGGCCTTGCGCGAAGTGAACACCGGCATTGTGGCCGCCCCCACGGCCGCGCTGTGCGACTGGCTGGGCCGCCTTCGCAACGACAACGCCCAGGGCGAGTACTACCTGACCGACATCATCGGGTTGGCGGTGGCCGACGGCATACCGGTTCATGCCGCGCAACCTGACTTTCGCTGGGAAACCCTGGGCGTGAACAGCCGTGCCCAGCAGGCCGAACTGGAGCGCCTGTGGCAGGCCGAGCAGGCGCGCCGCCTGCTCGAGGCCGGCGTCACCCTGGCCGATCCGGCGCGCATCGACATACGCGGCACACTGGCCTGCGGGCGCGACGTGTTCATTGATGTCGGCTGCGTTTTCGAAGGCGATGTCACCCTGGGCGACGGCGTGCGCATCGGCCCGAACTGCGTGCTGCGCTCTACACGCGTGGGCGCGGGTACCGCCGTCGACGCCTTCAGCCACCTTGACGACGCCGTCGTCGATGCCGACGCCCGCATCGGGCCCTACGCCCGCTTGCGGCCCGGCGCCCGAATCGGCGAACAGGCGCATGTGGGCAATTTCGTGGAAATCAAGAAAAGCACTCTGGGCAAGGGCTCGAAAGCCAACCATCTGGCATACATTGGCGACGCCATTGTCGGCCAGCGGGTAAACATTGGCGCCGGCACCATTACGTGCAATTACGACGGCGTCAACAAATCGCTCACCATCATCGAAGACGACGCCTTCATTGGTTCGGACACCCAACTGGTTGCCCCCGTTACGGTCGGCGCCGGCGCCACGCTGGGTGCCGGCACCACACTGACCAAAGACGCACCCGCCGGCAAGCTAACCCTGTCGCGCTCCCGGCAACTGACCGTCGACGCCTGGAAGCGCCCGACCAAAAAATCATAATGCCTCTTGAAGCACCCGAACCACCCCGTGCCGCGGCGCCGGCTTTTTCCGATGGACTCGACGCGCCGCGCCGCCACTGGGCCGCCTTCGGTCTGATTCTGTCCATCATCGTGGTCGTGCTCGATGCCTCGATGACCAACGTCGCCCTGCCCTCGATCGCCCGCAGCCTGTCGGTCGACCCCGACCAGGTAGTCTGGGTGGCCATGGCCTA
The DNA here is from genome assembly GCA_050252075.1 of Burkholderiaceae bacterium. Classification (GTDB taxonomy): domain Bacteria; phylum Pseudomonadota; class Gammaproteobacteria; order Burkholderiales; family Burkholderiaceae_B; genus JAAYGT01. Next base: position 11,390 of record JBFWLP010000088.1, read on the forward strand.
CAACCTGATCGTCGTGGTGTCCCTGCTGCCGCTGTCGGCCGTGGGCGAACGGATCGGCTTCAAAACCGTCTACGTGGCCGGCATGATTGTGGTGTCGCTTGCCGGTATTGCCGCGGCACTGTCCAGCACTCTGACCATGCTCATTGCCGCGCGGATCTTCCAGGGACTGGGTGCGGCCATGCTCATGTGCCTGTTCGGCGGCATTTTGCGCAACATCTACCCCCTGCGGCTGCTGGCGTTCGGTATCGGCCTGAACTCAATGTCCGTTGGGCTGGTGTCTGTGCTGGGCCCGGCCGTCGGCGCCGTCACGCTGCAGTTTGCTTCCTGGCCCTGGATCTTTATCCTTCCCCTGCCATTTGCCGTCGCCTCGCTGTTCTGCGTACGCTTCCTTCCCGACATTCCGCGCAGCAGCACCCGTTTCGACTGGCTGGCCTGCCTGTTGGGCGTTCCTACTTTCGGCCTGCTGCTGATCGGGCTGGACGGGCTGGCCCGCTACCCGGTCTGGGCAGTTCCCGGCCTGATCGTCTGCGCCCTTACGGGCCGGCTGCTGCTGCAACGCTCGCGCCGGCAAGCCGCCCCGCTGGTGCCGGTCGACCTGCTGCGTCTTGTGCCCGTGGCCTATGCGGTCACAGCCTCGCTGTTCACCTTTGGCTCGCAAATGGCGTCATTGGTGGCCCTGCCGTTTTATTTCCAGGAGCAGCTGGGGCACAACTACAGCGCGGTAGGTCTGCTGCTGGGGGCCTGGGCCCTGGGCATGGCGGCCATGGCCCCGGCAGCCGGGTATTTGTCAAACCGTGTTTCCGTTGCCGTGCTGTGCGCCGTCGGTGCCGGCCTGATGGCGGCGGGCACCGGAGCCGTACTGTTCATGTCCGCCAACACCCCCCTGCTATGGGTTTTTTCCGCCATGCTTGCCAGCGGTATTGGCTTTGGCCTGTTTCAAACCCCGAACAACCGCGCCATTTTGTCGGGCGGCCCCAAACATCGCAGCGGTGCCGTCGGCGGCCTGCAAAGCATTACACGGGTACTGGGCCAAAGCATCGGCACGGCGCTGGTGGCCATCGCCTTCAGCCTGGCCGGCGCCGACGGCGCCGCATTCGGTGTCGGCGTGTCGGTCATCTGTGCGCTGGCGTCGGTGGCGATCAACATTTTCCGGTACATGAACCCCGCACCCGACCTTCCCGTCGGCAAACCGAACAGCTCATGAGAATTCTGCAACTGAACTTCGAACGCGGCTGGCGCGGCGGCGAGCGGCAAACCTTGCTGTGCATGCAACAGCTGCGACTGCACGGCCACGATGTCGCCCTGCTGGCACGCAAAGACGGCGAACTGGCCAAGCGGGCCCGTGCCGACGGCTTTCATGTCGCCACCTTCCGCGGCCCCCTGGCCGCCCTGTGCCACCTGGCTGTTGCCGGCAAGCGCTACGACATTCTGCACGCCCAGACGGCCAACACGCTTACCTGGCTTTCCCTGCTGAAACCGTTGCTGGGACACCGCATCGTCTTTACCCGGCGTACCGCCTTCCCGCTGCCCACCGCCCGTATCCGTCGCACCCGCTGGAAGTGGCAGCGGGTTGATGCCTTTGTCGCCATCAGCCACGCGGCCGCCGACGAGCCCCGCCGCCTGGGATTCGCACCGGTGGTGATTCCCAGCGCCATTTCGGCCCGACCGCTGAACGAAGACCATTTGCGGCAATTCGCGGCAACGTTTGTACCGCCCGGCAAGCGCGTGCTGGCCACCGTAGCGGCCCTGACTCCAGAGAAAGACCCGCTCACCCTGATACAGGCCGTCGACCGGCTGCGCCGGTTGCGTGACGATTTCATTTTCCTGCACATCGGTGGCGGCGGCAGCAGCGAAGACGACGCCCGGGCGCAGGTGGCCTCGCTGGGCCTGGAGGCGCACTATGTGTTCACCGGCTTTCAGTCGGGCATTGAAGATCTGTACCGCCTGATGGACGTGTACGTATCCAGCTCACGCCATGAAGCGCTGGGCACCAGCGTGCTGGATGCGTTTCTGTATTCCGTGCCCGTGGTGTCCACACGCGCCGGCGGCCTGACCGAAAGCCTTGCCGACGGGCGCGGCCTGCTGTGCGACGTGGGCGATGCACAGGCAATGGCGCAGGCCATGGACAGCCTGCTGCGTGACAGCGCCCTGCGCGCCCAGCTCATTGAACGCGCAGGCGCCTACGTGCGTCGGGAGCACGACGTAACCGTAATGGGCCGGCGTTACCTGGCGCTGTATGACACCGTGGTGAGCCGGCGCGAACCCAACTAACGCCCCTGCGCCTTAGGCAGGGGCAGGCACGTATGAAACTTGCTGCGATTCACCACAAAAAAAGTACGCACATTGCGTACGTTGTGCTGCGCCGTTAACCATCGATGCGTTAACGCGTGATAGCCCGCCATCTCGGCTACATGCACCACCAGCACGAAATCGGGCCCCGACGACACCCGATAACATTGCTGAACCTGCGGCACAAC
>JBFWLP010000089.1:0-13450 GCA_050252075.1 Burkholderiaceae bacterium
ATCGTGAAACGCCTTTGCGCCGATGATAGTGGATGTACATCTGTGAAAGTAGGTCATCGTCAGGCTCTTACACCCAAAACCCCACCCGAATACCTCGGGTGGGGTTTTGCCTTTGGGAAAACACAAATACACCCCACCTGCCGACCAACCCGTTAGCGGAAAATTGGGATGGAAATATTTGATCGTCAGTGTTTCTTGTAACAAAACTATAACAATGGAACAAAAGACGTCACAATGACGAGTTGCCCTATTATCAACTCACGAGGTTTCCCTTCTGTTTACATGAGCCCTGTTCCCGACTACCCCGATACCTGTCTTGACGCGTCCTTGATTGATGCCTATTCCGGCACCGAGTACCGTGTGTATGGCCCGGTGCCTGCAGTGTTGACAGTCAATCAGGCGTCGGTGCAGCTGCAGCAATTGCATGACCACTACGGGGTGAATTGCAGTGCATTCATTACGGCGTGCAATCCCTACAGCCAGCGGATCGACGATGTTGGCAACTTGTTGCGGCAAGCAAGCCTGAAGCAGGAAATTCTGGAAAAAGGGTACCCGCTGCTCGAAGCCGTTGGCAAAGATCCTCAGAATAAATGGCCTCGCGAGCCCAGCTTTCTGGTGCTGGGCATACCGCAGCCCGTTGCGCAAGAGCTGGGCCGCCTGTTTGAGCAAAATGCCATTTTGTACGCGAATGACGATGCGGTTCCGCGCCTGCTTATTCTACGATGACATACAGTTCCTGAAAGCCGGCCGCCGGATAATGTGCCCGGGTTGGTTTTGTCGTGTCTGAACGAATGGCACGGGTGTGCGTGAGCAGGGTTTCCATCAGAATGTGCAGTTCCAGTCTTGCCAGCGGCGCTCCGGGGCAGACATGAATACCGGCACCGTACAGCAGGTTCCGGCCATGATCTCTGCCCCATGCGAATGTGGCGGGATCGGCAAATACGGTTTCATCCCGGTTGGCCGCGCCCCACATTAATGTCAGGCGTTCGCCTTTTTCGATCGCTTGTCCGCCCACGGTGGCCCTGGCGGTGGCGACACGCCGGTTGCCGGGCAGGGGGCCATCGATGCGAAGTATTTCTTCAATGGCTTCCGGTATTTTTCCCATATCCTGACGTAATTCCTGCTGGATGTGAGGATGATGGGCCAGGAAATCAACCAGTAATCCCACGCATGCCGTAATGGTGCCCAGTTCGCCCACTGTCCAGTTACGGATAAGGCTGACAAGGCTGGCATCGGAAAGCAAATGACCATCAACGTTTTCCCGGCAAAGACGTGCCGTAATATCGTTGAGCTCGGGGTTGATGCGCCGGTGTTGCAGCTGCTCGCGGATATATCCGTCAAAAGCCAATGCTACGTTTGCCTGGCGGATTTTGTCGCCGGCCAGCGTGGCGGCGTGATTTTCCTTGATCCAGGCGGCCAGCGGTTGGTGCAGGGTGTCGGGCCAGCCCATGAATGCGCTTTGTACCTGTAAAGAAAAAGGTTGCGCCAGCGCTTGAACAATCTCGTTCCTGCCTGTGGCCAGCGCCTGGCACAGGGTGTGGCTGATCTGGCGCACGGCGGGTGCGAACGCCTGCATGGTTTCTTTGTTGAAGTAGGATTCAACCAGGCGGCGGTAGGGCGTATGTTCCGGTGGATCCATGCCGTTGGGCACGGAAAGGTGTGACGATACCGCGTTGCTGAAATGCTCGTGATCCGTCAACACCGCCATGACATCGGCGTGGCGAAAGACCGACCATCCCAGGTAGTCGCTATGGGCCACCGGGCACTGCGCGCGCATTGCGTCGTAAGCCAGTAGGGGATTTTCCAGAATTTCAGACGCTTTCGGGTTCCAGTGTCGGGTGCTGCTTTTGCTCATGCTTGACCAGCCAAAGAATGTGCCCGCCGGAATATCGGGGGCTTTCAATACAATAAGCCTTCAGTGTGGCATAGAGACTGCCTGCAGGCTTTGATGCAAAACAAACCGCGCCAGTCGCCAGGCTGTCTGTGTTACCGTAGCGCAGCTTTTTTCAACGGGAACTATCTGATGAAAACGTATGTTTTAGGGGCGCCGTCGGCAACACACGCCGTTATTGTGGGTGCCGGTATCATGGGTGCCGATGTGGCCGTGGTGCTCCTTCGCGCGCAATGCCGTGTCACCTTGGTGGAACCGGGCGCACAAGCCCAGGCAACCGCCGGGGAACGGATTGAGGAGAATTTGCGTCACGTGCAGTCGCCCGGCAATCGCCACCGTCTGGAGTTTTGTGCGGATCTTGACGCTGTGCCTTGGTCCACTGTGCACCTTGTGATTGAGTGTATTCCCGAAGTGCTGGCGGCCAAACAGGCGTTGTTTGCGCGTCTGGAAGCGCTGGCGCCGCCCGGTGTGGTGCTGGCGAGCAACAGTTCAGGGTTCCCGATCAGTCAAATCGCCCAAGGGTGTACGTCGGCACAGCGCATGGTGGGATTGCACTTTTTCATGCCCGCCCACATTGTTCCGTTGGTCGAGGTGGTGCGTGGTCCTGCCACAGATAGCCAACTGTGCGATGATCTGGCTCACTTCATGCGCCGCTGCGGATCGGTTCCGATTCAGGTGCGTAAAGATGTGCCGGGGTTTATCGGGAACCGCCTTCAGCATGCCCTTGCGCGTGAAGCTTTCAGCCTGATAGAGCAAGGGGTGGCCACCCCCGAGGACATCGATGCCGCGGTACGTTTCGGTTTTGGCTTTCGCTTTTTGGCGGCCGGCCCTATTTTGCAGAAGGAGCACGCGGGAATTGATACGCATGCCCGGGCCGCTGCGACCATTTATCCGACCTTATCCAATGCCATGGCACCGGCCCCTGTTCTGGCCGACAAGTTGCTTGAAGGGAATATTGGCATGAAAAGCGGGCGTGGCTTCTATGTCTGGGATGCCGCCAATATGGCACAGGAAAAAGCGCGGTATGCCAAAGCCTTGCGCGATGCATTGGCCATACTGGCCGATGACCTGCCGCCCATCGAACCTTAGACTGGCACGCCGGCGCGCAGAGCGCTGGCTTCTCGCCATGAACACACGCTGCACATACCACCGGAGAAGACTTCCTTGCCGCCTTTCCCGGCCGCGCGGCCCCTCTTTAAACAACGCAATTTTTAGGATGCTCTCGTCGAAATACGGCAGCAGAGCCTCGAATTAGTGTCGGGCCAGAAGTAAGACGGGCTTTATTCGTGGATATGGCCTATGCTGATGGGTTGGCGATAGCAAATGTGCGTTCGCCCGATGACCGTGAGGTATTGAAATGGAAAAGAAAGACAAAGTTCCCGAGAAAGCGCAGCAACCAGCCGCAACACCGGCCCCGAAGCAGTCTCGCTGGCCTGGGCATGGGAGCAGCGGGGGTATCAAGAACGCGAAGACCGGACATGATCGGAAAACCATGGGCCGTGGTGCTGCACGTGGCAGGTGAGGCCTCGGCTCTCATAGCTGCTTCTTGGTTAATTGTTACCGAGTTCCCATTGGTACCAAGGAACATCTCATCAAGGTGGGCGGGGTTGCTCTTTAATGGCCCCGGCTAAAGACTACGAAAAACAGGGGTAACACCAGATGTTCGGTAAAAGGCCGTCTATGATGCGCAATAAAATACACATATAATTTGTTGATAGCTATGTGCATGATTTGCGCGGTTACTTCAGGAGACTCACAATGCTCACGGCAAGCCCAGCACGCAGCGCCACCAAGCGCGCAACCAATGTCTCGCTGGCCGAAGACATTCTGACCCAGGCCAAGGCCCTGCACATCAATATTTCGCAAGCCGCCGAAGCGGGCATTGCGCAGGCTATCGCACGCAAGCGCGCTGAGCGTTGGCTGGCCGAAAACCACGAAGCCATTGAAAGCTCCAATGCTTTCGTTGAGAAGCACGGCTTGCCACTGGTGAGCTACAGGATGTTTTGATGAGCCCTGAACGCTACAACCTGTACCCCAATCCGTCAGGCCCGGGGTACTTGCTGAATGTGCAGGCCGACATCTTGCAGCCGTTCAATACACGCATCGTGGTGCCTCTGCTGCCTTTGAAGGACGCACCCAAGCCCGCTGCCACGCTGAACCCCTTGTTCAACATTGACGGTGTTGAGCATGTTATGGTGACCCAGTACATGGCTGCCGTTCCAGCCAAGGAACTGAAAACTCCGGTATCCAGTCTTCAGCATCGCCACGATGTCATCGTGGGCGCTATCGACTTTTTATTTCACGGGTTTTAACGCGATCATTTGCGCTATCAAACGGCGAAAAGCGCGGATTGTGCCGAACAAAAAAATAGCGCCTTCGTAAAAAGGCGCTATTTTTCAAGGGCTTGGAGCCGAAATTCGGTGGCTCCCCGAACTGGGTTCGAACCAGTGACCTGCGGATTAACAGTCCGTCGCTCTACCGACTGAGCTATCGGGGAACATCAAAGAAGCAAAACTATAGCACAGTTTTTTAATGCAGTGCAAGTCGGCGTCTTTTTCAGTCGACGCCTTCCCATGATGGCGTCTTTTTCCCGTGGCCGGTGGGAGACGCTGCGCTTTGCATTGGCGGCTACAATGCAAGCCCCGTTAGCCGCCTTTACACACACTATGCCATGAGCACGACGCCGACTGCCTTGCTGGACCGCTCCAAACGACGGGAGTACTGGCTGGGCTTCTTTCTGGCCGCCATGGGTGCTGTGTTGTTCTCGGCCAAGTCTATTCCGGTGAAGCTCACCTACCAGTATGGTGTCGACGCACTGACAGTCATCGGTTTCCGGATGATGTTTGCGTTGCCGGTTTATCTGATGGTGGCTGTTTATTACCTGGTACTGGCGCGGCAGGGCAAGGTGGCCGGCCTGACGTGGCGGGATGCGGGTAGGGTGGTGTTGCTGGGGTTCATTGGCTATTACCTGTCCAGTTATCTGAATTTTCTTGGATTGCAATACATCAGTGCCGGCCTGGAACGGTTGATCCTGTTTCTGTCGCCCACGTTTGTGCTGTTCATGTCGGCCTTCTGGCTGAAACGCAAAATTACGGGGTTGCAATGGACGGCGCTGGTGATCTCTTATTTTGGGGTGATACTGGTTTTTGTTCAGGATATGGCCTTCAACGGCCATGATGTTTTGCTGGGCTCGGCCTTTGTATTCGCGGCGGCGTTCACGTCGGCCCTTTATCTGGTGGGTTCGGGCGAGGTGGTCAGCAAGGTGGGAGCCACGCGGCTGGCGGCCTATGCCATGACGGTTTCCTCGGTGATCACCATGATCCATTTTTTCTGCGTTCACGGCGTGCAGGGGCTGGAGCAGGTAACACCGGTGTATCAGTTATCCCTGATTCACGCTGTTCTGAATACGGTGTTTCCCACGTTCATGATTATGTGGGCGGTTGCGCGCATTGGCGCGCCCATGACGTCACAGCTGGGTTTGCTGGGGCCGGTGTCGGTGCTGTTTCTGGCGGCCTGGATTCTGGGCGAACCGATCACCTCGTTGCAGTTGGCCGGCACGGTGTTCGTACTGAGCGGCATGGTGGTGCTGGGCCGCAGCCGTGCGCGCCAGGCCGGGTAGGTGATTGTCATCAGCGGCCGTTCATGCGTTCTTCGATTTCTTCGCGGTGGACATCGTGGGTAATGAACCCTGACGGAAGGTCGGGCATGGCCAGGCGGTCGGGCCGGGCCAGCGTCTGGCGTATGTCATCCAGACCGCTTTGCCAGTGCTGGCGCATGGTGGCCAAGCCGAACTGAAAGTCTTTGTAGTGGCGCTCGTATCGTTTGTTGCGGTAGATCAGATGAATAACGTTGTAACGCTTGTTGTCGGCCAATTCCTGGGCCAACCGGCAATAGGCGCTGCGTTCACGGACCTCGGCGGGAAGATCGTCAAGCAAGTGCTGAAGCATGTGCCGCAGGTAATGAATTTCCCGCATTTCTTCAGTCACCATACGGGTTCGGCTGGAATAGCGTATGTCTTTGATGCGGTCGTGCACTTCGCTCATGTTGGTGGGCAGGGCGCCGCGGGCGCTCCACAGGTCAACCTGAAAAACCAGTGTATCCAGTCGTGGACGGGAGCTTAGCACTTGCGTGAGGGGCGTGTTCGACACCAGCCCGCCGTCCCAGTAGTGCTCGCCATCGATTTCCACCGCCGCGAAAGCGGGCGGCAGGGCGCCCGAGGCCAGAAAATGGCGGGCGGTCAGGCGCGTGGTGGCGTTGTCGAAATACACAAAATTACCGGTGCGTACGTTTACCGCGCCCACCGACACACTGCGCTCGCGGGCGTTGATGCGATCGAAGTCGCAAAGGCGTTCCAGGGTGCTGATGAGTGCCGATGTGTCGTAATAGCTGGCGGTATCCGCCGATCCCGGCAGCACGGTGCTGGGCGGCGGGAAGCGGGGTTGGAAGAATCCGTTCTGGCCCACCATGAGGGCATTGGCGGCGTGCATGGCACTGAGGGTGCGCCGCGTGGCGTCGTTCACATTAAACAGCGTTTGTTCGGTGAAGGGGTCGATTCCCCAGCCGAAATTCGGCTGGCAGATGGTTTCCCAGAATTCGTTCAATCGCGCCACCTGGGTTTCGGGCGGATTGCCGGCAATAATGGCGGTATTCAGTGCGCCAATGGAAATGCCCGACAGGCATGTGGGGCGAATGCCCGCTTCATGCAGGCCTTGAAACACGCCGGCCTGATACGACCCCAGCGCGCCTCCGCCTTGCAGTACCAGGGCGATTCGTTCGTAGGGGGGCAGAGCAAGTGTCATAACGATCCTTTCAGGTCAGGGGCGGCGGGTTGTCAACATTCAGGGGAGTCTGCAGGCTGTCAATAAAGGCGTTGATCAAGGCACCCCGGTAGCGTGATTTATGCACCACCAGGGAAAGCCGTCGACGCAGATTAAGAAACGGCGTATCCAGGACAACCAACCGCCCGGTTTGTACCGCATCGGTAACCGCCGATTCCGGCAGGCAGGCGATGCCCAGCCCGGCGATGACTGCTTGCTTGATGGCCTCGACCTGTCCCAGTTCAAGAACGATTCTGCCTGCCGGCAACGCCGCCAGGGCCTGCTCGGTTTGCGTGCGCATGGCCGACCCCGGTTCGCGCAGTATCCAGTGTGCGCCGGCAAAGTCGCCGGGTGTCAGCAACTGTCGGCGTGTAAGCGGGTGAGCGGTGCCGGCGCTCACCACCAGGGCGTCGTCCCGCCAGGGCATGACGTCCAGTTGGGGATGGTTGACCGGTCCTTCAATGGCACCCACATCGAGGCTGTGGTCGAGCAGGCCGGCGGCAATGGTGTGCGTGTTTTCTACGCCTACCTGCAGTGCCACGTTTGGGTGTGCGTGTACAAAAGCCTGCAACAGGTCGCCCACCAGGTAATTGCCCACGGTGTTGCTGGCGCCAATGCGCAGGGTGCCGGAAAGGGTCAGGGACGACTCCTTGCCCTGCCGGTTCAGTTCATTCAGGCGTTCCAGGATCTCCCGGGCCATGGGCAGAAGTTCTTTTCCGCGTGGGCTCAGGTAGAGCCGGCCGCGCTCGCGATCGAACAGGGGGGCTCCCAGGTGGCGTTCGAGCTCGGCCAGTGCCATGCTGACGGCCGGTTGCGTAACGTGCAGGCGGCCGGCAGCACTTCGGACGGTGCCGGTGGCCGCAATCGACACAAAAACCTCAAGTTGGCGTACGCTGATTCCTAGCATCAGTAAATTTTATACATTAATTAAGAATAAGTGAATTTTCTTATTGGTTGGGTCTGCCTAGAATGGCAACCATTCCTGTTTTTGTCACTGGTATGTCATGTCTTTGAATTCCTCGATGGCCGCCACGGCCAATGCTTCGTCGCTGGATCACAGTGCCGCCCCCAAAGAGCCCTCAAAATGGTTCGGATTCGGCCTGGCGGTGGCCGTTGCTTTGGTAGCCACATTGCTGGGGGGCTGGATGCCGGTGATCGGCGGGCCGGTTTTCGGTATTTTGATCGGCATTGCAATCCGCAACACGCTGGGTGTGGGCCCCATGTTCCGCCCTGGTCTGAAATTTTCCTCGAAGCAAATTCTGCAATGGTCGATCATTGGCCTGGGGTTCGGGCTGAGCATCCAGCAGGTCGCTACCATTGGCCTGGAGTCGCTGGGGGTTACGCTGGTGGTGTTTGTGGCCGCTTTCGTGTCGGCTTGTGTGCTGGGCAAGCTGCTGGGTATTCCCGCCAAACTGAAGACATTGATCGGCGTGGGCACGGCCATTTGCGGGGGCACGGCCATTGCGGCAACGGCACCTGTTCTTAAGCCTGAAGAACACGAAACGGCGTACGCCATATCCACCATTTTTCTGTTCAACGTCATCGGTGTGGTGGCTTTTCCGGTGCTGGGGCACTGGATGGGCATGTCCGATGTGGGTTTCGGCTTGTGGTCGGGGACCGCCATAAATGACACGTCGTCGGTGGTGGCCGCAGCATACAGCTTCAGCCAGGAAGCCGGTGACTACGCCACGGTGGTGAAACTGACCCGGGCCACATTCATTATTCCATTGTGCCTGGTTCTGGCGTTTTACGTTGCCTGGCGCGAAAAGCGCGAAGGCACGGCAAATTTCAGTCTGGCCCGGATTTTTCCCTGGTTCATCCTGTGGTTTCTGGCAGCGTCGCTGGTGCGCTCAACCGGTATTCTGCCGCCTGACTTTCTGGTGGCTGTTGGCGTGTTTTCCAAGTTTCTGATTGTGGTTGCGTTAACTGCGATCGGTCTGTCGACCGATCTGCGCAGCATGGCCATTGCGGGCATGCGGCCCATTCTGATGGGCCTGGGGGTGTGGGTGGCCGTAGCCGGCAGCAGCCTGGCCATGATTCATTTACTGGGAGTTTGGTAAGCCATTCGATGGCCGCCGCGCCAGGCCGCGGTGGCTGCGCTCCTTCACAATATCGGCCTGCTGCAGCGCCTGCCCGCGTGCCGCGATTTTGCCCAGCATTGTCTGCAGGGTTTCCAGTTCCCCGGCGGTCAGGTCTTGCGTGATCAGTGCATTCAATTGTGTGACCTCGGGCAGTAGCCGGTGATACAAGGCTTTACCCTGATCGGTGGCCTGAACGATGACCGAGCGCGCGTTTTTGGCCGCACGCTCGCGCACCACCCAGCCTTTTTGCGTTAACGAGGTCAGCGCTCGCGATGTGCGCGCAGCGTCTAGAGAGGCCGCCCTGGCCAGCGCCGACGAACTGAGCGGCGGATGAGTGACCAGCGTTGCCAGGATCCGCCACTCCCGCCGCGTGATATTGAATTTTCCCTCGCAAAGCCGTGTGAACACGGGGTTGGCTTGCGACCAGGCGTGATAAATGTGGAATACCGTCATGGCGCGAATACCGGTTGAGACTGGGTGATCGCGGCCGGGTTCGGCGACAGGGGGCTGATCGTTCATGGATGGGTGTTTACCCTGAATTGATAATGATTGATTTAATCAATTATGGATCGTCTTGCTAAGCTTGATCAACGTTATTGTCATAAGAAAGTCCATGATCTGGGTTAAGGAGGGATAAAAATGATGAAATCGCTGGTAGCCGCGGCATTGTGCGGCGTGATGCTTGGGGTACCTGCGGCGCAGGCCCAAACGCCGGCCTCGTTCAACGAACCTGTCACTCTGGTGGTTCCGTATGCCCCCGGTGGCGCGTCCGACCGCGCGGCGCGTATTGTTTCCGACGGCTTGTCCAGCCAGTTCGGCGCGACCGTCATTGTCGAAAACCGTACCGGCGCGGGCGGGCGCATTGCGGCAAACTATGTCAAAACCACCGATCCCGACAAAAACGTATTGTTGCTGGGCAACCCGGCCATTATGGTGGTGGCCCCCCTGGTGTTCAAGGATCTGGCCTACGACCCCGCGAAAGATTACCAGCCGGTGGCCATGGCCACGCAGTATGGCTTTGGCATTGCGGTATCGGCCCAAAGCGACATCAAGTCGCTCGATGATCTGGTGGCGTGGGCCAAGGCGAATCCCGGAAAGTTCAACGTTGCCGTGCCGGCCACCGGCAGCCTGCCTCATTTTTTCGGGCTCATGCTGGCCGATAAAATCGGTGTCAAGGCTGAAATCGTAGGGTATCGGGGGTCGGCCCCCGCCATTACCGACCTGATCGGGGGCATGGTGCCTGTCGCCATCGACACGCTCGATGCACTCACCCAGCATCACGACGGCGGTCGCATCCGTGTTCTGGCCACATCGGGCAAAGAGCGTGAACAGTCCTTGCCCAAGGTGCCAACGTTTTCGGAACAAGGCGTCGACCTCGTTTCTTCCGGCTGGAACACCTTCTTCGCATCGTCGGCCATGCCGGCCGCAAAAGTGAAGGTGCTGGGCGACATGATCAAGGCCGTCACGGGTAACTCCGACATTCAGAAAACGCTGCTTGCCGGGAATCTGGTGCCGGTTGTCGCCAATGCCGCCGAATCAGCGCAGCGGGTGGACCAATTCCGTGCGCAATGGGAACCGGTAGTCAAGGCCTCGAACTACGTTGTCTCGAAATGAGCGAAATCCGTAATGTCCTGTTCATTATGGCGGATCAGCTGCGCGCTGATCACCTGGGCTGCTACGGACACCCCGCCATCAGAACGCCGATCATCGACACGCTCGCGCGCAAGGGCGTGCGCTTTGACAACGCCTTTGTCAATTCGGGGGTGTGCGGCCCGTCACGCATGAGCTTTTACACCGGGCGGTATCCGTCTACTCACGGTGCCACCTGGAACCGTGTTCCCCTGTCGGTGGGCGAAGTTACGCTGGGCGAATACCTGTTCAATCATCAGCGGCAACTGGTGCTCGCGGGTAAAACACATGTGCTGCCCGATACCGAAGGGCTGGCCCGTCTGCATATCGATGGCGGTTCGGAACTGGGGCATTTGCTGGCCTCGGGGTATTTCCGGGAACTCGACCGTTACGACGGTCATCATCCGCCCGGGCAGGAAAGCGGTTATGCGGCCTATCTGCGCGCGCAGGGCTATGTGTCCGACGATCCCTGGACCGATTTTGTCATTTCGGCCCGCGACGATACCGGGCGTACCGTCAGCGGCTGGCACATGCGTAATGCGCGGTATCCGTCGCTGGTGTCCGATGCGCATTCGGAAACTGCCTTCATGACCGATCAGGCCATGGGTTTCATGCGCGAACAGGGCGATACGCCCTGGGTCATGCATCTAAGTTACGTCAAGCCGCACTGGCCTTATATTGCGCCTGCACCCTACCACAACTTGTACACGGCCGACGATTGCCTGCCGGTGGTGCGCAGCCACGACGAAAAGCGCAATGCCCACCCGGTGGTTGCCGCCTACCGTCAGCAGGAAGAAAGCGTCAGTTTTTCCAGCGACGACTGTATCCGTGTCGTGCGGCCGGCGTATCAGGGCCTGATCACCCAGCTCGATGACCACCTGGAGCGCCTGTTCAACTACATGGAACAGAGCGGGCTCATGGCCAACACCCTCATCGTCTTCACGGCCGATCACGGTGATTTCCTGGGCGATCACTGGCTGGGCGAAAAAGAGCTGTTTTACGACGCGGCGCAGCGCATTCCGCTCATTGTGGTGGATCCGCGACCCCAGGCCAATGCAACACGGGGGCAGGTGGTGGATCAATTTGTCGAATCCATCGATATTCTGCCCACGATCCTTGACGCCCTTGGTATTGAAAAACCGATGCACCGTCTTGAGGGCCGCAGCCTTATGCCGCTGCTGCATGGCACCGTTGCCGATTGGCGCGATTGTGTAGTTTCCGAACTTGACTACAGCTACCGGCTGGCGCGCCAACTGGTGGGAAAACGCCCGGACAATGCCCGCGCCTGGAGCCTTCGAACGACCGATTGGCTTTATGTGTACTGGCAAGACGAACCCGAGCAATTGTTCAATCTGGCGTCCGACCCCCAGCAATTTCATGACCTGGGCCGCGACGCCGGCACGGAAACCGTGCGCCACGCGTTTCGCGAGCGGCTGCTGCACTGGTTTACCGGCCTGAAGCGGCGAACAACTGTCAGCGATGAGGCCGTGGAAAAGGGTACGAACGCCTACAAGCGGGCAGGCATATTCTATGGTCAGTGGTAGGCGGCAAGGGGCCGGCGGCTCAATCGCAAGCGTCGATAGCCCGGGCGCCGGCGGCCGCCAACCTTAGGCAAACCACGACAGCGGGTTGTGCCGGATCGCAATGCCCACAATATAGGCAAAGATGGCAATGGCCACAAGGGCGGCAATGGCCCGCCGGCGTGGTGTTTTTCCGCGTTTGATCGCCACGGTCCCTACCCCGATATACACCAGAAGCAGCACAATTTTTGCCAGTATCCAGGGCTGCTCGGGCCCGATCATTGCGGCCAGGATAATGCCGGCGGTCAGCAGCACGGTATCGATAACGTGGGGCAAAGTTTTCACCCAGCGTTTTTGCAGGGCACCCGATTCCGTAACTGACCAGTACGCACGAATGATAAACAAAAGTATGCTCAGACCGGCCGCGGTCATGTGAATGTGCTTGATAAGAAAGTAGTTCATGAAGCAGTTACCCGTAATGAATGCCGTGGGCCGTATGGTACCAGTTAAGGTTGGGTGAGCTGCCAGCCGCCGCGGCCGTCGCCGGCCAGCACCAGATGGTGCGTGTGGTAGGCGTACAAGGTGCTGCGATGTCCCACGCTAACGATGACGGTGTCGGGCAGATGCTCGCGCAGCAACCGGTACATGGCGTCCTCCAGCCCTTCATCCATGGCCGATGTGGCCTCGTCCAGAAAAGCAGCCCGGGGCTGGGCGAGCAGCAGCCGTCCGAAGGCCAGTCGCTGTTGTTCACCCAGCGACAAAATGCGGCTCCAGTCGGCGGTATCATCCAGGCGCGGTATCAGGTGGCCCAATTGAACCAGGCGCAATACCTGATGGGCGCGTTCGTCGCCGGCGGTATCGCTTGATGTCGGTGCGCGCTGCTCCCGGGCCAGCGTGTCGGCCGCAGGGTGGTGCAACGCCTCGTGGGTATCGAGCAGCCGGTCCAGGTCGGTCGGTGCGCCGTGGGTGCCGGCCAGCGCGGTCTGTTCCTGGTCGCGGCGGTAGGCGCGCTCGGATTGCTCGGCGCCACCGGCATCCACGTGCTGCGGATAATACAGGGCATGTCGCAACGAGCCTAACGGCAAATAGGGTTTCTGTGACAGGAACAGCGAGGCGTTCACCGGACGTTGTATGGTGCCCTCGCAGTAGGGCCATAACCCGGCAACGGCGCGCAACAGGGTGGTTTTCCCCGAGCCCGACGGCCCCCGGATCAGCAACGGCGTATCGGGGGAAAGATGAAGCGATACCTTGTCGATCAGGACCTCGCCGTGTGGGTTGCGCACGGTCAGGTCGGTCAGTACGACCCGGTTGTCCGGGGTCGTCTGCAAGGTGGGTTCGGGCAGTTGTGCGGCATCGTCGATAGCCCGCGAAAAACCGCTCAGACGATCCAGCGTGGCGCGGTAGGTGGCGAAGTTGTCGTAGGCATTCCGAAAGAACAACAGGTTATCCTGCAGCCGCCCAAACGCCTGGGACGTTTGCATCAAGTCACCCAGGGTGATTTGCTGGCTGAAG
>JBFWLP010000090.1:0-13355 GCA_050252075.1 Burkholderiaceae bacterium
CGAATCGGCCAGCACGGCATCCACCATGGGCAACAGGCGTTCGGCATGCTCGGCCGTGGCTTCGTGGGCACGCGCGTGAACCGTGACCGAATCGCGATCACGGCACAACAACGCCACGCTGCAAACAGGCGAGGACGTTTCCAGAGCAAGAAGATAATGCATCATGCTGCGATTTTAACCGCAGGCCCGCCGGCGTGTACCCAAAGCCCTGCTTACAGCCGATGGCGTTATAGCTGTTTAGCCGACGCACCTGGGCACCCCCGCCCGTAAAATGCAGTTGCTGCTGAAGGGAATCGAAACGTAAGGCCCTGCCGGCGGAAAGGTTTCAACACTAAGACAGTTAATATCTTTTAGCGTGCACTTGAAAGAAGTTACAGAAAATAGAGCGCTAATTTGCAGCAAAATCTAAAATATGTAATATCTTGCTACCAGACCCTGTACGGCACGCCGTCTCCCTGTTACATTTGCGCCATGACTACACAGACTACTATTCAGGCTCGTAAAATACTTGTCGTCGACGACGACCCGCGGCTTCGCGACCTGTTGCGGCGTTACCTCTCCGAGCAAGGTTTCAACGTTTTTGTCGCGGAAGATGCCAAAGAAATGGGGAAACTCTGGCAACGAGAGCATTTCGACCTGCTGGTGCTGGATCTCATGCTGCCCGGCGAAGACGGTTTGTCCATCTGCCGCCGCCTGCGCGGCTCGCACGACAACACCCCCATCATCATGCTTACGGCCAAGGCCGAGGAAGTGGATCGTATCGTCGGGCTGGAAATGGGCGCCGACGACTACATTTCCAAGCCCTTCAACCCTCGCGAACTTCTGGCCCGCGTGAACGCCATCTTGCGTCGCCGCGGTACCGAAGAGCACCCCGGGGCACCCAGCCAGGACAACGAATCCATCGAGTTCGGTCCTTACGTTCTGAACTTGTCGACACGAACTCTTACCAAGAATAACGAAGCGGTGCCGATCACCACAGGCGAATTCTCGGTACTGAAGGTTTTCGCCCGCCACCCCAAGGTTCCGCTATCGCGCGACAAACTCATGGAGCTGGCACGCGGGCGGGAATACGAAGCCTTCGATCGTAGTCTCGACGTCCAGATCTCGCGCCTGCGCAAACTGATCGAACCCAACCCATCCAAACCGGTTTTCATCCAGACGGTGTGGGGCCTGGGTTATGTATTCGTACCCGACGGCGGCAATTAACTCCCTGACCACGTCATGCCCCATCGCGCCGACAGCCGCCGCCGCGGCAAGTCTTTTATTGGGTTCGGCCTCTTCTCGCGTTCCTTTGTCCTGCTTTCCGGCCTTATGCTGCTCAGTCTGGGCGCCTGGGTGCAGGTATTTTTCAATCTTGAAGAAGAGCCTCGTGCCCTGCAGATGGCGCAACGGGTCACCTCCACTGTCGGCATCACCCAGTCCGCCCTGATCTACGCGCCGGAAGCGCAGCGGCCGGATCTCGTTCTTGATCTTGCCACGAAAGAAAGCCTGCGCGTGCAGCCGCGTGACCGCGGCGATGTTCTGGTCCCCCCTCCCGACACCAGTTACTGGCGCATGGTCATTACCGAGATCAAGGCCCGCCTGGGTCCCGGCACACAAGTAATGTGGCGGGTGAACGATATGCCGGGCATATGGGTCAGCTTCACGCTGGGCAACGAACAATTCTGGCTGGTCTTCGACAGAGAACAACTGGGGCTGGCCACCGGCGTGGAATGGCTGGGCTGGGGGGCTTCGGCACTCCTGCTGGCCTTCATCGGAGCAGGTGTCAGTGCCAGTTTCGTCAACCGCCCCATTGCGCGTATTGCCGAGGTGGCCAAAACACTGGCCCGCGGCGAGTTTCCCGCCCCGCTTCCCGAAACCGGCCCCACTGAAATTCGCGAGATGAACATTGCCTTCAATCGCATGGCGCGCGACATACGCCAAACGGAAACCGACCGGGAAATCATGCTGGCCGGTATTTCCCACGATTTGCGCACCCCGCTGGCACGCATGCGACTTGAGATCGAAATGTGCAATGTGCCGGAAGAAATCCGCCAGGCCATCGACGAAGACCTGGCACAAATCGATCACAGCATCGGCCAGCTCATGGAGTACGCCCGGCCCGTCAGCGCCGTGCCCGAGCACGGCGAAAACGTGTCCGAAGCCTTGCTCAATCTGTACGAACGCGAACGCATGCACACCGAATCCCTGGGCGGGCGGCTGGCAGCCACCATCGAGCCCGACCTGTACGCCCGCATCAGCGGCCACGACGTCAAGCGCATCGTCAGCAACCTGATCGAGAACTCCCGGCGCTATGGCCGCTCCACCGACGACGGCATTGCACGCATCGAGCTGGTGGCCTTCCAAGAGAAAGACAAAGTGGTCATCGAGGTAAAAGACCGGGGCGCGGGCGTTGAGCAAAGTGATGTAGAACGGTTGCTGCGACCCTTTTCACGAGGCGAATCGGCACGCACCGGGGTGAGCGGCGCCGGGTTGGGCCTGGCGATTGTCGAGCGCTTGCTGGCGCAGGTTGAAGGCACATTCCAGCTGTTGCCCCGCCCGTCGGGGGGGCTGGTCGCGCGTATTGAAATTCCCAGCGTCAGGCCTTCAAACGGCAGTTCTGCAACCGCCTGACAATAGCGTAGAATCGGGTAAGAGACGCGCCCAGCGCGCAAATGCAAACCCGTTCAGGAGTTCACATGAAAACCGTAGGCGATAAGCTCGAGCCCTTCAAAGTCATCGGGGTCAAGCCCGATTTTTGCCACCACGAGGAAAACGGCGTCTCGGCCTTCGAAGACATCACCGAAAGCTCTTTTCCCGGCAAATGGAAGGTTATTTACTTTTACCCGAAAGACTTCACCTTCGTTTGCCCGACCGAAATTGTGGGTTTCAACAACCTGACCGCCGAATTCGAGGACCGCGATGCCATTCTCATGGGTGGCTCCAGCGACAATGAATTCGTGAAACTGGCCTGGCGGCGTGAAAGCCCCGACCTTCAAAAACTGACCCATTATCAGTTTGCCGACACACTGGGCTCCTTGATCGACCAGTTGGGAATTCGCGAAAAGACCGAAGGGGTAGCACTGCGGGCCACCTTTATTGTCGACCCCGACAACGTCATTCAGCACGTGTCGGTCAACAACCTTGATGTGGGGCGCAACCCCGAAGAAACCTTGCGCGTGCTCGATGCCTTGCAAACTGAAGAACTGTGTCCGTGCAACCGCAAGGTGGGCGGCGACACGCTATAACGCCCGTGTGGCGCCGCTGTCAAACCGGCGCCAGCAACGCCACCACGGTGGCGGCAATGCCCTCTTTCCTGCCCAGGTAACCCAGGCCCTCGTTGGTCTTTGCTTTGATGTTGACGCGATCGGGGGTGGTTTTCAGATCGTCGGCAATGGTTGCCGCCATCAGGCCGGTGAACGGCGAGAGCTTCGGGGCTTGCGCGTGCACCGTCGCATCCAGATTCACCACTTGCCAGCCCGCCTCGCATACTCTGGCATAGGCCGTGCGCAGCAACACCCGGCTGTCCGCTCCTTTGTAACGGGCGTCGGTGTCCGGAAAATGCCACCCAATGTCGCCCAGGCCGGCGCCACCCAGCAGTGCGTCGGTTACAGCGTGCAGCAGCACATCGGCGTCGGAGTGACCCGCCAGACCATGTGTATAGGGAATAAGCACGCCACCGATCAGCAAGGGGCGATCCGGCACCAGCGCGTGCACGTCAAAGCCCTGGCCCACGCGAAAAGGAATAGCCACTTTTTTCTCCTTGGCAAGCCGGCCTCAGGCCAGCCACCGTTCCATTAAATCGAAATCATCCGGCCAGGTAACCTTGAAGTTCCTGGCCGAACCCGCGATCAGTAGCGGGCGAAAACCCGCCAGTTCCATGGCCGATGCCTCATCGGTAATGGCCGGATTCCCCGGACCAGCAGCCTGCAAGGCCTGCAACAAGGGGCCGGCAGGAAACATTTGGGGTGTTTGCGCGGCCCAAAGCATCGACCTGTCGATCGTTTCCTGCACATGAGGTGCCTGGCCCGGAGCCCGGCCCGGGGACTGATCCGGCCCCTGGCCCGAGCCGCTGCCAAGGTGTGATCCGGGGTCAACGGCGGCCCGCTTGAGCGTATCGGCCACCGGCAACGCCAGTAACCCACCCTGCCCGGCCAGCAGACAAGCATCGATAAGCCGACCCAGCGCAGTCGTGGTCAGGCCGGGGCGGGCGGCATCGTGCACCAGCACCCAGTCGTGGTCGTACAGGCCGGCGTCCATTATGCCGTTAAGCACGGTTTGCGCGCGGGTTGCGCCTGCGCATGGGCGCCACACCGTGCGCGGTACATCCTGCAAGGCCTGCTCGACCCAGCGGTCGCCCGCCGTGACGATGACCCGCACCTGCTGCACACGGGCATCGGCCAGCAATGCCAACACCGCCCGCCGCAACATGGGCAGGCCGTTGATCAGCCGGTACTGCTTGGGACGGTCGGCCGATGGTCCGGCGGCACGCGTACCCGTGCCGCCCGCCGGCACAATTGCAATCAGTTTTTTATCCATAAGCGCTGCATTTTATAATGGCGGCTTCCTTTCTTATTGAAACACGCTTCCCGTTGACTCTACCTTCCACCGCCCTTGCGCTTTCCGCGCTCAAACCCGGCCAGCGTTACAGCCTGCCACACCCCCCGGGCTCGGCCGATGCCTGGCTGATTGCCGACCTGGGGGCCTCGGCCGGCCGAACCGTGGTCGTGCTCTGCGCCGACCCTACCGCCGCCCAGCGACTGCTCGATGAAATTGCACTTTTCGCGCCCGAACTGAGGGTAAGGTTGCTGCCCGACTGGGAAACCTTGCCCTACGACAGCTTTTCGCCGCACCAGGATCTGATCTCGGAACGGCTGCGCACCTTGCACGCGCTGATGCAGAATCAGGTCGACATTCTGCTTGTTCCCGTCAGTACGGCACTGTACCGGCTTGCGCCCCCGTCGTTTCTGGCCGCATACACCTTCTTTTTCAGGCAAGGGGACACTCTCAACGAAAGCCAGCTTCGCGACCAGTTAATGCTGGCAAACTACAGCCATGTCACCCAGGTGACGGCGCCGGGCGAGTTTTGCATACGCGGCGGGCTGATCGATCTTTTCCCCATGGGATCGGTATTGCCCTACCGACTCGACCTGTTCGACAATGAAATCGAGTCCATACGCAGTTTTGATATTGACACGCAGCGCAGCCTTTATCCTGTCAAGGAAATACAGCTGCTGCCCGGGCGTGAATTTCCCATGGACGAAAACGCCCGCAACCAGTTTCGTGCGCGTTTTCGTGAAGTCTTCGAAGGCGACCCGTCGCGGGCGCTGCCTTATAAAGACATCGGCAACGGCATTGCGTTTGCCGGAGTTGAGTACTACCTGCCGCTGTTTTTCCCTGACACCGCCACGCTGTTCGATTACCTGCCGGCCAATGCCGTCACACTCACGATCGGCGATGCTCAGCAGGCCATTCAGGCGTTCACCCAGGACACCCAGAATCGCTACCAGTTTCTGAAAAGCGATCGGGAACGGCCCGTACTCGAACCGGCACGGCTGTTTTTAAACGAGGAAGGTTTCTTCGGACATCTGAAAGCCTTTCCCCGCCTGGTGCTCACTGTTGGTCAGGAAGGAGCCGATTTCGTACCTGCACCGCCGGTCGCGGTAGCTCGCCGCGCCGATGACCCGGTGGCGGCTTTGCGCACTTTACTTCAGGGCCAATCCCGGCGCGTCATTCTGTGCACCGACTCGGCCGGCCGGCGCGAAACCGTCCAGCAAATGCTGGCCGAGTTCCAGCTGCCCGTCCAGGCATCGGTCGACACGCTGCAAGACGCGCTGGCCGGCTCTGCGCCCTTCACCCTGGTCATTGCTCCGCTGGCCAACGGTTTCGGCATACCGGCGCAGGGCATTACCCTGCTGACAGAATCCGATCTGTACCCGGCCCACGCACGCAGCGTACGCCGTGGCAAACGCGCCCAGGAGCGAAGCAGTGACGTTGACGCCATGGTGCGCGACCTGTCGGAACTGCGCGAAGGCGATCCGGTCGTTCATGTCCAGCACGGCATTGGCCGCTACTGCGGCCTGATCGAAATGGATCTGGGTGAAGGTCCGATGGAGTTCCTGCATCTGGAGTACGGCGGGGGCAGCACGCTGTACGTGCCCGTATCCCAGCTTCACGTTATTTCGCGCTACAGCGGCGCTGATCCCGAAAGCGCCCCCCTGCACCAACTGGGTTCGGGACAATGGGAAAAGGCACGCCGCAAGGCGGCAAAGCAGGTACGCGATGCCGCCGCCGAGCTGCTGGCGCTCTATGCCCAGCGCGCCGCGCGCGAGGGTTTTGCCTTCAAACTGAACCCGGCCGATTACGAAACGTTTGCCGACGGCTTTGGCTTTGAGGAAACCCCGGACCAGGCTGCCGCCATACAGGCGGTGCTGGCCGACATGACATCGGGACGCCCTATGGATCGGCTGGTATGCGGTGACGTCGGTTTCGGCAAAACCGAAGTGGCCTTACGCGCCGCCTTTCTGGCGGTCATGAACGGCAAACAGGTAGCCCTTCTGTGCCCGACGACGCTGCTGGCCGAACAGCACGCCCAAACCTTCTCCGACCGTTTTGCCGACTGGCCCGTCAAAGTCGTCGAGCTCTCGCGCTTTCGCTCCGCCAAAGAAGTGACTGCGGCCGTCAAGGGCCTGAACGAGGGGCAGGTTGACATCGTCATCGGCACTCACAAGATCCTGTCCAAAGACGTTCAGTTCAAACGCCTGGGCCTGGTCATCATCGACGAAGAACATCGTTTCGGCGTTCGCCAGAAAGAGGCCTTGAAAGCACTACGCGCCGAAGTCGATGTACTCACACTGACCGCCACACCCATTCCGCGCACCTTGGGTATGTCCCTGGAAGGCATACGCGATTTCTCGGTGATTGCCACCGCGCCGCAAAAACGCCTGGCCATCAAAACGTTTGTTCGCCGCGAAGACGGCAGCACCATTCGCGAGGCCCTGCTTCGCGAACTGAAACGCGGCGGCCAGGTGTACTTTCTGCACAACGAGGTGGACACCATTGAAAATCGCCGTGCCCGCCTGCAGGAGCTGGTACCCGAGGCCCGTATCGCCGTTGCTCACGGCCAGATGCCGGAACGCGAGCTGGAAGAGGTCATGAAGGGGTTCTACCATCAGCGCTTCAATGTGCTGTTGTGCACCACCATCATTGAAACCGGAATCGACGTGCCCACGGCCAACACCATCGTCATCCACCGGGCAGACCGGCTGGGGCTGGCCCAGCTGCACCAGCTGCGCGGCCGTGTCGGGCGATCGCACCACCAGGCCTACGCTTATCTGCTCACGCCCGGCGAGGACGCCATGACGGCGAACGCCAAAAAACGCCTTGAGGCCATTCAGGCCATGGAAGAGCTGGGTTCCGGCTTTTTCCTGGCCATGCACGACCTGGAAATTCGCGGTACCGGCGAAGTTCTGGGTGAGTCGCAATCGGGAAATATTCAAGAGGTCGGCTTCAGCATGTACACCGACATGCTCAACGCCGCCGTGAAAGCATTGAAATCCGGTGAAGAACCCGATCTGGATTCACCGTTTTCGCTCAGTTGCGAGGTTAATCTGCACACCTCGGCCTTGCTGCCCTCCGATTACTGTCCCGACGTACATGCTCGCCTGGGGTTCTACAAAAAGCTCGCCCATGCCCGCCACGATGACGACGTCATCACCATTCAGGAAGAGCTGATTGACCGCTACGGCAAACTGCCCGACGCCGCAAAAATGCTGCTGGCCACCCACCGTTTGCGTATTCTGGCCGAACCCCTGGGGATCATCAAAATCGACGCACACGAAACGCAGGCCACATTGCAATTCAGTGCCAAACCGGCCGTCGACTCGTTGCGCATCATTCAGCTGGTGCAGTCGCGCCGCGACATCGCCCTGGCAGGACAAGACAAACTGCGCCTCACCCTGAAACAGGCGCAAGCGCCCACGGCACGCATCGATGCGGTGAAAGCGGTGATTACCGCGTTGATAACATGACAGGCAGGGGTTAAGCCGCGCGACGGGGTAACGCCCCAGCGCGGCCAAAATCAGTGGCTAAGGCGAAACCAGTTCAGCACGGCATCCAGGGGGCTGACATTAAGGGCAAAGCCCGCCTGCTCGCGCACTACCGGCTTGGCGCGGTATGCCACCGAAAACTTGGCCAGCGACAGCATTTTCAGATCGTTCGCGCCGTCACCGATGGCAATAATTTGCCCGGGTGATGCGTCGAGCTGATTGGCCAGCGCGCGCAGGTGATCGGCCTTGCCCTGCGCATCGACAATAGGCCCATGAACACGCCCGGTCAGCTTCCCGTTATGGACTTCCAGCACATTGGAATAGCTGGCGTCCAGCCCAAGGCGCTCTTGCAGCCGTCCGGTAAAAAACGTAAAGCCTCCCGAGACCAATAAGGTTTTCACGCCATGCTTCTGCACGGTTCTTATCAGGTTCTCGGCACCCGGATTCAGGCGCAAACGCTCGCGATACACCTGTTCAAGCGCTTGCTCCGGCACGCCTTCGAGCAAGGCCACCCGGCGAATCAGGCTTTCCGAGAAATCCTTGATCTCGCCACGCATGGCGGCCTCGGTAATGGCAGCCACTTCTTTTTTGCGCCCCACCATGTCGGCAATCTCGTCTATGCACTCGATATTGACCAATGTTGAGTCCATATCCATGGCCAGGATGCGGCAGTCACGAAGGCGCTGTATCTGATCCAGAAACGCGCAATCCATTCCCAGTTCGTCGCACAAGGCCTGCACTTGCCCGCGCGAGCCCGGATCCACATCGAGCAGGCGAACGGCCGTGTTACCCAGCTCCTGAACGCCGTTGGCACTGGCTAGAGCCGCGATTTTCTCGATGTGTGCCGACACCAGATGCGGTGCCTGAAGAATGAGGTGAGCCATAAGGGGAACAATAACAGCAGTGAATCAGGCCGCCGGAGACTTGCGGTGGCGCATCAGGTAGCGGTAGACAAAACCCGGATAGGCCATGACCAGGAACAGACTGAGCGTAATGGCATAGAACTCCCAGGTTTTCGCGAACGGATTACCCAGACTGGCTTCAAAACTGAAAGCCAGCACACCAACAAGCACGTACAGAACCAGCACTTCGAGCAGGCGAACAAAAAACGGCTTGCCGGAACCCATAGCCGGCGCAAGCCGGCCTGCGAGCCACAGAACGGCGCCGACTGCTGCCAGCACAACCACGATACGCACCAGAAACAGGGCGACGGAAGCAGGACTGGACACCACCAGGAACGCCCCGCCCACAAAGAACACTATGCCGGCCCCCAACGCCACCAGAGCCCCAAAGAACAGCAAGGAACAGAGGCACTGCAACAACAGCGAACGATGGGTGTCGCCCTGGGCGCGCCAGGGCAATACCAGCAGCGGACGCTCGATTAAAAACGGCAGGTTGGCGGTGATCAACCCCAGTGCGATGACCGTCCAGACGGCAAGCGATTCTGCCATGCGATCAGAACTTCAACGACTGTTCGACTACGTGCACACACAAGGCCATGAGGCCACCAGGCATGATCCCCAGAGCCAGAATGACCAGACCGTTCAGCGACATGACACCGTTGGCCAAGGTACCGCCGGGAATGGCGGCCGCACCGGCTTCAGGCTCATCGAAGTAGGCCATTTTCACGACACGCAGGTAGTAGAACGCGCCAATGAGCGAGAACAATACGGCAACAATGGCGATACCCACATAGCCGGCGCCGATCAGCGCCTGCAGCACCGCCAGCTTGGCATAAAAACCGGCCAGTGGCGGAATGCCCGCCAACGAGAACATGGACAGCAACAAAATGCCCGCCAGCAGCGGATTGCGACGGTTCAGCCCTTTCAGATCGGAAATCTCCTCGCATTCAAAGCCCGCACGGCTGAGCAGCAGAATGAGCCCGAAAGTGGCCAGCGTAGTGAGCACATAGATCACTACATAGAAGAGCGACGATCCGTAGGCGGCCCCTGCCAAACCGGATTGGCCGTCCAGCACCCCGGAAAGCAAACCCAGGAAGACAAAACCCATGTGCGAAATGGTGGAATACGCCAGCATGCGCTTGAAATTGGTCTGGGCGATTGCTGCCAGATTACCGATGGCCAGAGACAGCACAGCCATGATCAGCAACATGGGCTGCCAGTCAAGGGCAATGCCGTGCAACCCTTCGGCCAGCAGGCGCAAGGTAATGGCAAATGCCGCCAGTTTGGGCGCTGCCGCCACAATCAGGGTGACCGCCGTGGGTGAGCCCTGGTAAACGTCGGGAGTCCACATGTGGAAAGGTGCCGCCGTGAGTTTGAAGGCCAGACCCGACACAATGAACACTACCCCGAAAACCAGCGGCAGGTGCTGCACATTGCCCGAGCCTATGGCCTGGGCAATCAGGCGCAGATCAAGCTGGCCGGTGGCGCCGTAGATCATGGACATGCCGTACAGCAACACACCCGACGCCAGGGCACCCAGCACGAAATACTTCATGGCGGCTTCGGTGGACTGAATGTGGTCGCGGCGCAGGGCAACCAGCGCATACAGGGCAAAGGACATCAGTTCGACGCCCAGGTAGACCGTGAGCATGTTGCCGGCCGAAATCATGACCATTTGCCCCAGCAAGGCAAACAAGGTCAGGGAGTAGAATTCGCCGCCGTGCTTGAGCATATCGCGGGCGCGGGCGTACTCGCGACCGTAAACCAGAGTAACGGCCACCGCAATATACGACGACACCTTCAGGAAGTGCGACAGTGAATCAACAACATACAACCCGCTGAACGTAGTGCCCGACATGCCGGACATCCACTGCCACAGCGAAGTGACCGTGAGCGCAACCAGCGTGAACATGCTCAGACTGAAGGTGGACTGACGGGTCGGCGTTTTGTCGAAGGCGTCGAGCAGCAGCACCGAACACGCCAAAATCAGCAGCAGAATCTCGGGCGTAGCCAAAGCGAAGTCAAAAGAGTTTTGCATAGTGGTTCAGGTCTACAGTTTCGAGATTGAGACGTGTTGCAGCAAGGCGTCTACCGACACGTGCATGACATCGGTAAAAGGCTTGGGATGGATCCCCATGTACAGCACGGCAATGGCCATGATGCCCATAATGAGGAACTCGCGACCGGACAGATCGGACATGCCGCGTACATTGTCGTTTGCCACATCGCCGAAGGCTACGCGCTTGACCATCCACAGGGAATACGACGCCCCCAGAATAAGCGCCGTGGCAGCCAGCAGGCCAATCCAGAAGTTGTACTCCACCGCGCCCATAATGACCATGAATTCACCGACAAAACCGCTGGTGGCCGGCAAACCGGCATTGGCCATGGAGAACAGGACGAAAAAGGTGACGAACCGCGGCATGACATTCACAACACCGCCATAGTCGGCAATGCGGCGTGAATGCAGGCGATCATAGAGCACGCCGATACACAGGAACATGGCACCGGAAACAAAACCGTGCGAGATCATTTGCACAATCGCGCCTTCGACGCCTGCCGTATTGAAAATGAAAAAGCCCAGCGTGACAAACCCCATGTGAGCCACCGAGGAATACGCCACCAGTTTCTTCATATCGTCCTGAACGATCGCGACCAGCCCAATATAAATGACCGCAATGAGAGACAGGGCGATCATCAGCCCGGACAGCGCATGCGATGCATCGGGCGCGATGGGCAGGGAAAAACGCAGGAAACCGTAGGCACCCAGCTTCAGCATGATGGCGGCCAGCACCACCGACCCGCCGGTTGGCGCCTCGACGTGGGCATCGGGCAACCACGTATGCACCGGCCACATGGGCACTTTCACGGCAAACGCCGCCAGCAAGGCAAGGAAAACCAGAACTTGCGGGGTGTAACCCAGCGGCAGCTTGTGCCATGTAAGGATGTCGAAAGAACCACCCGACGCATGCCACAGGTAAACAAACGCCACCAGCGTCAGCAACGACCCCAGCAAGGTGTACAAGAAGAACTTGAAGGCCGCGTACACCCGGTTCGGTCCGCCCCACACGCCCACGATAATGTACATGGGGATCAGCGTGGCTTCGAAGAACACATAGAACAGCATGCCGTCGAGTGCCACGAACACGCCGATCATCAGGCCGGACAACACCAGGAAAGCCGCCATGTACTGCGACACGCGACTGGTGATCACTTCCCAGCCGGCCAGCACCACAATAATGGTAATGAAAGCCGTCAGCAGAACAAACCACAGCGAAATACCGTCAACACCCAGATGGTAGTTGACCGCAAAGGTTTCGATCCACGAGGTTTTTTCCACAAACTGCATGTCGGCCGTTGCGGGGTTGAACCCCATATACAGGGGCACCGTTACCAGAAACCCTGCAATCGCACCCACCAGGGACACCGCACGCGCCGGGCCGGGATTGTCATCGCGACCCACCAGCAGAACAATAAGCCCGGCAATGATCGGTACGAAAATCGCCAGCGTTAACCAAGGAAAAGTAGAAGACGCCATATCGCTAGCCATTATTGAACCGTCAGCACGAAAAAGGTTAGTAACACCATGATCCCGATGATCATTGCGAAGGCATAGTGATAGATATAGCCCGATTGCAGGTGACGGCTTATCGCCGACACCCAGCCGACCACTCGCGCGCTGCCGTTGACCAGCAGGCCGTCGATGATCCCGCGGTCACCCACTTGCCAGAAGCCATGCCCCAGGCACCGGGCGCCCCGGGCAATCACTTGCTCGTTGAACCAGTCGGCAAAATACTTGTTTTCGAGAATGCGGTTGATGCCGGACAAACTGCGATATACCGAGGCCGGGAGCGCCGGATTCACCAAGTAGCAATACCAGGCCACCACAAAACCGGCAATCATGAGCCAGAAAGGAACCGTCACAAAACCGTGCAAGGCATAAGCGAACCAGTTGGTCCAGTGCGCTGCCAGTTCCGCCATGGCCGGATGCTGGGCAAGCACAGTAATGGCGCCGTTAAAGTAGCCGCCGAACAACAGCGGATCAATGAACCAGATACCTGCGATCACCGACGGAATGGCAAGCAACACCAATGGCAGTGTGACAACCCAGGGCGACTCGTGCGGCGTGCCGCCATGATGGCCGTGATCGTCATTGGCATGATCATCGTGCGCATCGTGGTGGGCATGGCCACTGGTATCAAAGCGCTCTTTGCCGTGGAAAACCAGGAAATACACACGGAATGAATACAGCGATGTAACAAACACACCGACCAGCGTGGCAAAGTAGGCAAAGCCCGAGCCCCAGATCGTGGACGCACCGGCCGCCTCGATGATGTGTTCTTTGGAATAAAAGCCCGAAAAGAACGGCGTACCCACCAGGGCCAGGGTACCGATCAGGAATGTGATCCAGGTGATCGGCATGTAC
>JBFWLP010000091.1:0-13344 GCA_050252075.1 Burkholderiaceae bacterium
GCCGGCAGCGCAGCCCGCAGCGTGCCCCTGCCGGCGAGCGCATCGAGCACCAGACCGGCCAGCAGCCCGAGGCCGCGCCGATCATGAAGCCCGCCGCGTACAAGGTCGATCAACAGGGCAACGTGACCTATTACGACCAGCAGAAGCGGGCCATGTTCACCGACCGGGGCGAAGCCGTGGAATTCGGCCAACAGGAGCGCGACACCATCGAGCAGGGCTTGCGCCTCGCCCTTGCCAAGTTCGGCCCGCATATCCGCTTGCGTGGCGGTTCCGAGGAATACAACAACATGATGGCCGACGTGGCGGCCGATACCGGCCTATACGTCGAGTTCAGCGACAAGGCTTTGCAAGACCGCTACAGCCAGCGCCGGGAAGCCGCCCAAGTCGGGCGCGGCTACTTCACCAGGAGCGAGACGGCACAGGGAGGCCAGAAGCCCGAGCGCGATCAGCCAGAGCAGGCCACGCAGCGCGAACGCGAGCAGCAGGCACAGAAGCCAGACCACGGCCGAGGGCGCTAACCGCCCTGCCCCGCCTGCCTTGCTGAAAATGAGCGAATGAGTAAAAGAGTTCTTACTTAACGTGCAGATTCTTGATATACTCAAATGAGTAAATGCACGTTTATTTCATTCACTCAGGAGGCCCCATGCAGGTTATTGCCGTGTTGAACCAGAAAGGCGGGTCAGGAAAAACGACCATCGCCACCCACCTAGCCCGCGCCTTGCAACTGGACGGGGCCAGCGTGTTGCTTGTCGATTCCGACCCACAGGGCAGCGCCCGCGATTGGGCCGCCGTACAAGACGACAACCCGGTTACGGTTGTCGGCATCGACCGGCCGACCATTGACCGCGACCTAAAGGCCATCGGCCATAAAGATTTTGTGGTGATCGACGGCGCACCGCAGGCGGCAGACCTTGCCGTTTCCGCGATCAAGGCCGCCTCGTTCATTCTGATACCCGTGCAGCCCAGCCCTTACGACATTTGGGCGACGGCCGATCTTGTCGAGCTGGTGAAACAGCGCATCGAAGTCACGGACGGGAAGCTACAGGCGGCGTTTGTTGTGTCGCGTGCGATCAAGGGCACCCGCATAGGCGCGGAAATCACCGAGGCTTTGGCCGGCTATGGCCTGCCCGTTCTGGAATCCCGCATCACGCAGCGCGTGAGCTATCCCGGCACAGCCGCCGCAGGGACAACCATTCTTGACGCCGAGCCAGACGGCGACGGCTCCGGCGAAATCCGCGCCCTGATGCACGAAATTAAGCAAAAACTCGTTTGAGTAAATGAGGAAATAAACAAATGAACACGACCACCAAGGGCGCATTGAGCGCCGGCCGCCCGAGCGCCAAGAACAGCAAGGCCGCCACCCTTGCCAGCCTTGCCGACAAGACGGCCACCGTTCGCGTGAACTTCGACCTAGACCGTGACCAGCACATCAAATTGAAGCTGTACGCCACGAAGCAGGGCAAGAGCATCAAAGAAGTGTTGAGCGACTACGTTGCACAGCTTCCCGAGTAAAGGAGCGGTTACTTAAATGAGTGAATACACAAATGAGCAGTCGAGCAATTCCGCTACTGACCTGAACCTGATCCGCGAGCAGTGCGGCACGCTTGAGCTTGCCTTGCAGAACGAAACCGACCCGGCCCGCCTGTCTGACTTGCGCCGCGAGCTGGCCGAGTGCCGACAGCGTGCGTTTGAAGTCGAGCAGCGCGACCAGCCAGCGACCGAGCGTGAAGCGGGCGGCCCGGCTGGCGACCCGTTGCCACCGGCCGCCGTTCGTGGCGACAGCGAGCAGCACGCCGCCCCGTTCGTCACCATCGAGGCCGCAGACCCACGCCCGGACTATGCCGGCCTGTATGCCGCCGAGCGCATCGAGAACGCCGAGCTACGGCAGGAGCTGGCCGCAGAAGGGCAGGGCGGGCCATCCAGCAGCGGCGGCATGGAGCGCGAGCGCACCGACCCCGAAATTTCCCGCCTTGCCGAGCTGGCCGAGGCTCACCGAACCGGCGTGCAAATGTTTGGCGGTATCTACGGAGGCGGCCCGGCCGTGCCGCAGGCCGGCGACCATAACCCGGCACTGGTGGAACTGGCCGAGCAGCACGAAGCCCGCTTGCTGGCCCGTGACGAGTCGTTTTCCGGTGAAGTCGTCGCGCAGATCGAGCGTGAGAACGAAAGCCCGGCCTACGTCATCGAGGCCGACGGCGACCGCGTGATGGTTCCCGAGATCGAGGGCGCAGATATGGACGTGGGCGACGCCGTGGAAGTCAGCCGTGACCAGCAGGGCAACTATGAAGCCGAAGCCGGCCACGATTACGGGCGTTGAGGAAATGAGGGATTGAGCCAATGAGTAAAGACGTGCAGGAAGCCGTAAGCCGGTTTTGGGCCTCTTACCAACCCCGTGAGGACGAGCCGAGCGCGGCCGAGCTGGTGAAAACATCGGAGGATGCGCGGCAATCGCTTGAGCTGGCCCCGCCTTCGGATTGCGTGGAATGGTGGTCAGCGTTGCCCGTGGCCGTGCAACAGAAATGGCTTGCTAACCCCAAGATGCCCACGATGTACAGGGCATGGTGCGAGCGCCGCAAGCGTCAGAAAGCGTTCAACTTCGCCCGTGCCAGTATTGGCCTTGAAGGGTTCAAGACCAGCCCGGAAACTGAAGCCCTAGCCGTGCGCCACATCAATGGGGAAATCGAATTTTCTGAAGTAATCGAAACCGTCAACGAACAGGTGCAGCGCTTGCGCTGAATCTATCTTGCGTGGCGACAGCTTCACGACCTGGCCAACTTCTATTTGTCACCAGATGCCCGCCGCCGCGGTTCCTTTGTCAATGCGACATCGGGCGCGGCATAGACGCTGCCCATGGTTTTCTCGACAACCCATTTGGCAGCATGCAGTAATATTCATCATACAGATAAGGAGGATGTCGCTATGACTACTGAAGTAAGAATATTTTCGGTTTCGGAGTTTACTCGCCCGTCTGATGGCGAGCCTATTCGATCGGTGGTGCTTGAAACTGAAGAATCGGTAATCGTAGTTTGGTATGTTCGTCCCGGGCAAGAAATTGCCGCTCACGTTCATCCCCACGGTCAAGACACTTGGACTGTTCTTTCTGGTTCTGCCGGTTACTACCAAGGAGGCGGTGTAGTTACCAAGCTCCAGGCCGGAGAAATTGCCGTAGCGAAACCTGGTCAGGTTCACGGAGCCATTAACACCGACTCGGAGTCCCCCTTCATATTTGTTTCCGTCGTTGCTCCAGGCAATGCTGGCTTTGCCTTGACTGAAAAATAGCTATCGGCAAACAGGAAGGGGTCGTCTCAGAAAACGGAAAATAAAGCACGCTAGCGGCGTGTCAGGGAGAAGTCTGAAAAGTCTGGCCTGACCCCATACGGGCCGAGGACTTGACGCCCGGTTGAGGCGTACTCCAACCTGACAGACTCAGCCGAAAAGCTCGCTGTGCGAGCCAAGCCGCGCCAGTCTGAGCGTGTCGGCATCCGACTTGCGGTAGATCAGCAGCAAGTCGGGCTTGATGTGACATTCCCGATAGCCTGCCCAATCGCCGCTCAGGTCATGGTCACGGTATTTGGCATCAAGTGGCTGGTCAGTCGCCAGCGCCACTAGAACGGGCCTTAAATCGTTATCGAGCGTGGCTCGGTGCTGTCCCTTCGCCTCCCGCTTGTAATCGCGTTTTAAGGCTGATGCGCGGTCAATCGTCCGCATGCAGGTTTGCCATCAAGTCATCGACACTGGCGAACCGCTTGCCCTTGCCTGCCTCTAGCTCGGCGATGGCCTTGCGTGTGGTGGCGTTAGGCACCTTTACATCGAACGGCAAACGGCGCTCATCGGCTACGCGCAGCATCAACAAGCGAATGGCATCCGAGATAGACAGTCCCATTGCTTCGAGCGCGTCAGCGGCGCGCTCCTTGGTGTTGGTGTCAATGCGGGCGCGTACATAGGTGTCAGCGGTGCTCATGGTGGTTCCCCTTGAATCGGTTTCTGAGCCTCTATTGTAGTCGCATTGTGACTACAGCACAAGAGCGCGCCAAGATTGCTTACCGTGCTTTAAATTCCGTTTTCCTCGATACCTAGTTGCGCGAACAAGTCGGCGGCGTCTTTCGCGTGATGAATGTCTATGCCGGCCCTGCCGTCTCGCAGCGTTTGCGCCGTCAATTCGTTGGGTTCGCATGCGTGCTTGTAGAACGTGCTGCGACCGATGCCGAGCGCCTTACAGACTTCGGCCGGGCCGCGCCCACTGGCGGCCAGTGCCTTAATTGCCGCGATCTTTTCCGCAGGCAGTCCCGGCCGCCCACCTTTGCGGCCACGCGCCCGCGCAGCAGCAAGCCCGGCCATCGTCCTTTCAACGATCAAGCGCCGCTCAAACTCAGCCAGAGCCGCGAACACATGGAATACCAGACGCCCGGCCGCCGTGCTGGTTTCTATACGTTCCGTCGTGCTTTCAAAGCCCACGCCGGCCGCTTCCAGTTCGCCCACGATCTTGACCAGCTCAGGCAGTGACCGGCCTAGCCGGTCAAGCCGCCACACCACCAACGAATCACCCTTACGAGCGAAGGCGAGGGCGTCAGAGAGGCCCGGCCTTTCGACCTTGGCACCGCTGGCCGTGTCAGTGAAAACCTTTTCACAGCCGGCCGCCGTCAGGGCGTCCCGCTGGAGATCCATTTTTTGATCGTCGGTCGATACCCGCGCATATCCGATTTTCATTGTGTTGTCCGCTAAGTCGTCAGAGCACCTATTTTATAGACTTTGATTTATAGACGCCATTGGAGACGCACAACACGCCGGAAAGCACTGCCATTCGGGGGCGTCTTGAAAATTCCACAAAATGACCGTTTAAGGACTGTAATCGGCTTGCGGTTTGGTATCAACGCGCATACAATGGGGTCATTGATAGCGAAGCAGTGGAGGCCACCAAATGGCGACAGTGAATGTAAGAAACCTGCCTGATGCCGTGCATCGTGCGCTTCGCGTGCGTGCCGCACATCATGGCCGCAGCACAGAAGCGGAAATTCGCTTCATTCTGGAAGAAGCCACCCGCCCGGCCGAGCGCGTCAAGCTGGGTTCTCTACTGGCTTCCATTGCCCGCGATGCGGGCGGCCTGACCGATGAAGAGCACGCCTTGTTTGAGAGCGTGCGCGACAAGACCCCGGCCGAGCCAATGAGGTTTGAATGATCGTCATCGACACCAACGTTATTTCCGAGCTGTGGAAGATTGAGCCGAATTCCAACGTCTTGGCTTGGATGGATGCGCAAACCATTGAAACGCTCTACCTGTCGGCCGTGACCGTGGCCGAGCTGCGCTATGGCCTTGCAGCGATGCCCGAGGGCAAGCGCCGCACGATCTACCAAGAGAGGCTAGAGCGGGAGGTTCTACCGGCGTTTGCTGGCCGCGTGCTGGCCTTCGACTTGGACACGTCCAAGACCTACGCCGAGCGCATGGCGAAGGCCAGAGCCGAGGGCAAGGCCATTGCAAGGGCAGACGGCTATATCGCGGCCACGGCCGCAGCGCATGGCCTGATGGTTGCGACACGAGACACCAGCCCTTTCGAGGCCGCAGGGCTTGAGGTCATCAACCCTTGGGAGGCCGCGCCGTGAAACAAGACGATTACACCCGCTGGCTGGCCGCCGAGATTCAGGCGGCCATCGACGACCCCAGGCCGAGCATTCCACATGCGGAAGTTATGGCCCGGATGGATGCCCAGCTTGCCCGCTTGAACGCGGACAGGTCGGCAGAACACACGGCGCAGCAAACGCCGTGATTACCAACCCCGGCGCGCTAACGCCGGTTTTTTCAGGAGTGGCGAAGATGAATACAGATCAACACTTGGGCCTTCCGCCCGAAGAATTGGGGGCGTTTGTGGCCGAGTTTTTTGAACAGATGGAACCGAAGGTGAAGAAGGGCAGGGCGTGGACGTTTCACCGACTGAATGCAGCTTGCGACACACCGAACGGGGAGCGCGTGCAGGCTGTGCTTTACCCCGACGACGGGCAGGGCTTCACGCTGTACGCCCGGCAGGGCCAGACCTTGCACGCTGTCACCCACGAAGGCCGCCCGGTGCGCTTTCGGACGTTTGAAAAAGCACTCACGACGCTGGCCGACGTGACGCACCTTGACCCCGAAATCATCGTGGATTCGTCCAACTGGTGCGAGGAATCCGGCCCGCACTGAAAAAAGAAAAGCCCAACACCGCGCTAACAGTGTTGGGCTGGTGCGGCCCGGAGTGGCGAAACCCATTAGGCCGCGTGACCATTACCAAAACAGGAAAACGATCATGACCAATACTACCAAAAATGGCGGGAGACAGACAGCCTTAAACCTTGATGGCGGCACGTTCAAGAAGCCCGTCGCGCCCGCGCCGGTTTCCAAATTCCCAAGTCTTGAGGAAAAGGAACGACTGATTCGCAAGCCGTGGACTACGGAAATGCTCCCGCGCCATCACCAGTTGATCGAGGACGCCTTAGAGATCGAGCAGGAGGAAGCGAGGGCGGCCGGCGCGCTTGGCTACATGGCCCGCACTCTTGCGCAAGCCACTTTGCCCCACAAAGACCCGAAGTTGCCACCTCGGACGATGTACACCCGCGACACT
Source organism: Burkholderiaceae bacterium (assembly GCA_050252075.1). GTDB lineage: Bacteria > Pseudomonadota > Gammaproteobacteria > Burkholderiales > Burkholderiaceae_B > JAAYGT01. Next base: position 6,591 of record JBFWLP010000091.1, read on the forward strand.
GGCCGCCTGACCCTTTCAGTCGTGCCTACCAGTCCCCGGCATGGCATCCCCTACGGGTCGATTCCACGCGTGATTCTGGCGTGGATATGCAGCGAGGCCGTGAAGACGAAGGCACGCACGCTTTCCCTCGGCCACTCGCAAAGTGACTTTCTGGAAAGCCTCAAGCTGCACAACAACGGCCGCGACATTGCCCGCTTTCGTGAGCAAGCCTTGCGCCTGTTCAAGTCGGTTATTTCCGTGGAGTACACCGACGAGCGCGACGGCGACCTATCGGCCCGCCTGATGATTTCCGAGTCGTCGCATGTTTTTTGGCACCCCAAGGCTTCCGAGCAGCGCGGCCTTTGGGAGAGTTCGCTAGAGCTGTCCGAGGGCTTCTTTCGGGAAATCATGGCCGCGCCCGTGCCGATTGACATGCGGGTGTTCCACGCCTTGAGCAAGTCGCCGCTGGCGATGGATATTTACACATGGTTGACCTATCGCATGTTTGTTTTGCGCCGCTCTGGCCGGTCGTCTGCCTTCGTGCCTTGGGCTGGGTTGAAATCGCAATTTGGGGCTGGCTACCCGGACACAGATCAGGGCTTCCGCGACTTCAAGAAGGGGTTTCGCTTGCGCCTGAAAGAAGTCCTGTTGTTCTACCCGGCCGCACAGGGCCACATTCAGGAAAAGCCTGTAGGGCTGGCCTTGACGCCGTGCGAGCTGCACATTTCCCACACCAACGGGGCCAAGCTGTCGAGTCTGTCCAAGGCTTGATTGGCTCACCCCGACGCGGCCGGGGCCGGGCTTTCGTGCTGCGCATCGAGCCTTGTTCCAAGTCTCGACCCCTTCGGGCTTCAATCCCTTTCGTCATGCCGTCCCGGCAGCGCTGCGCGTCATGCTGATGGCGACACCGCGGCGAGCTGGCCACCGTGTCGGCGTCACCAGTGCCGGACGTGAAATCGCACCCCCCCACCTTTGGCGACAGAGCCGGGCGACCTGGTGCGCTCCGACCGTCACCATTCCCCCGATCTGTGGAAAAACCCTGTGGATAGCAACAGTTATCCACGTGCAATCACTCCCGCGAGCCGAAAGCCCGCCGCCCAAGGGGTTGCGGTCGATTTGGGGAAGTCGCGACGTGTAATCACTCCCGCGTCAACGTGTAATCACTCCCGCGTCAACGTGTAATCACTCCCGCCCCCGACTTTTCCACAGCCCGCAAACCCGCGCCCCGCCTAGCTTTTCGCGGTTATCCACCGCTCCTACAAGTAGCTTGCTACAAATAGCTTTTTTTCAAATATATAAAAACAAGTAGTTGGAGCGCCAAAAACCGTGGATAACTCGACCGCCTGAGAAAATCGAAGCGCCGCAAAGCGGTCTGCGACCGGGGCACCCCTTCGGGGTTCCCCCAACCTTCGGTCGGCTCCCCCTCCCGATAAATGGATGGCCTGCGGCCATGACTCTTTGTTGAAGCGCGGCAAGCCGCGCAGGTTGGCACCAAGGCAGCGGGACCAAGACAAGAAGGCATTACCGGCTGGCCTAGGGCCAGATCGCGGAACGAAGCGCGGCACTTGCCGCGCATGGGTGATCGACGACCGATTTGATGGTCAAGGCACAGCGAAGGGCCGAGCAAGGCCGAAAAGCGGCTCTACGGGCGTTTGATGAAGTCTGCGGATTTGACGCGCTGAATCTGTCTTGCGAAATCAAAAAAGCTCAGGTTTTCAACGAAGCAGGCGATTTGACGCGGCGCACCACTCCCCCCCGCCCCTCGCTAGCGAGGGGAGCGATTCGCCATCTGACGTCAGGGATGCAGGCGGCGGGGCGCTTCGCTTCCTTGACTGCACCCCAGACTAGAGGCTTGGGCCGTTCCAGGGGAATCAAGGGTTCGGCTTCGCCCGCCATCCTCACCCGTTCGGTGCTCGCCGTGCCGGCTGCGCTCCGCGTGCGGCCTCCTGTGTCGCCCTTGACACCCCTTCCACTCAAAAACCGGGGCGGCCAGCGAAAGCCGGGGTCGAAAATAATCGTTTTCTTTGTAGTGTAGTAGTAATAGTAGTAGTATAATTATTATTATTCTTACGAATTTCAAAGGAGTTAGTCAAATGGCCCTATCCCAAGACATCAAAGAACGCATCTTTGCCGCTGCCGACGCCCTGCACGCAGCCAGCGAAACCGGCGAGTTTCCGAGCGTTGAAGCCGTGCGGCAAGAGAGCCGCGCAGGCATGAACAACGTCGTGGAGGCAATGAAGGAATGGCGACAGAACCAGCGCAAGCAGGTTCAGGCCGTGCGCGAGCCGTTGCCGGTTGAATTGCATGGCGTGGTGCAGAGCATGGGCCAAAGCCTTTGGGAGACGGCGCAGCAACTAGCGAACGAATCGCTAGACGCTGCCAAGGTTGCCTTTGAAACCGAAAAAAGCGACCTGATCCAGCTATCGGCCGAGCAGTCCGAATCCTTCGAGAAGCAAACCGCCGAGCTGGAAGCCGCACAGGCGCGCATTGCCGAGCTTGAACGCCAAGCCACGGCCGCCGCAGCAGCAGCGCAAGCAACCGGGCAAGAGCTGGAAGCCACCCGCAGCGCCCGGCTTGCAGCCGAGCAAGCCGCAGCCCTTGCCAACCAGAAGGCCGAGGAAATCGAACGCCGGGCGGCCGAGCTGCGCGCCGAGTTGAATCACGCACACACCGAAGCCGAAGCCGCCGCCACGGCCGCCAAGGCGACGGCCGACAGCTTGCGTGCTGATGCCGACCGCTTACGCACAGAGCGCGACAAGGCGCAGCAACGCCACGAGCTGGCCGAAGCCGAAGGCGTCAAGCTGGCCGCCAGTCTGGCCGCCGCTCAAGGCGAGACGATGAAGGCGCAAGCGGCCCTTGCTGGCGTCACGGCCAAAGCCGAGGCCACAGAGCAGGCGCACCAGGAGCAGCGCAAGCAATCCGCCACAGAGGCGCATCGAGCAGCCGAGCGCATGACCAAGGCGAAGGCCGAACGCGACGACGCCACCAAAGCCGCCACAGAGGCCAGAGAACGCGCCGCAGGGCTTGCCGGGCAGTTGCAGGCCATGCAGGAACAAAACGCCGCTTTGCTGGCCGCGATCAAGCCACAGGGCGAACCGAAGCCGAAGAAAACCCCGCCTGCCAAAGCCTGATCTTGGCGACAGCTTCACGACCTGGCCAACGCGCAGCCGTCACCAACGGCCGCCGCGTTTTGGCTGTTTCGTACCCGCGTTCGTTGTCAGTCATGGCCCGTGTCATGGCTGGAAGCAGTGTCAAGGGCACGCCCGGAAGCCGCATGCGGAACGGAGCGCAGCGAGTACCGAACGGGTGGAGGTCGTGGGCGAAGCCTTCACCCTTGATGCTGATGGAAGCCAGAGAGCCTATCGGCAAGGGGGTAGGACAAGGGCACCGCCCGCAGCGCCTGCCCCCGCAGACAGTCGGGCAAGAACCGACGCGGGATGCAACCCGAAGGGGGTTGCCCAAGCGAAGCGCGGAGGGGTTCCCGCTGGTGACAGATTGGCGCGATCGAGGCAGATCCGTTGTCACCAAAAGATAACCCCGCCGAAGCGGGGTTGAGGGTCAGCGTTCCAGCTCGACAGAGGGCAGAGGGTGCGCCCGTTCGATGTTCTGCATGTTGTAGGCGTATTCGTCTCGGCCTAACGTCGTGGGCCGTGCGCCGTCTCGCTTTGCCGCATGGGCTACCTTCGTTACGTCGAGAGCATGAGCAGCCGACAAGCCCGGCACATGCGCTTTAGCTGTGCGCGGGTTTTCGGCGTGTTCCCACTCCTGCAACCAGTGGGCAATCCGCTGGCTGTCAGGCGTGTAGCCGGTTGCATGTGTCATGAGACGCATCAGGGCTTCGTGTTCCAGTTGGCTGAACATGGTTTATTTCTCCACCTTGCCGCCCGGCTGTTTCCCCCAAGCCGATGCCAAGCGTTCCTTGACACCTTCACGGTAAGCAGGATTGCGCGCCCAAATACTGCGGCCCATTGCCAAGTGTTCTGCGCGTCGGGCGGTTGTCTGATGGCCGGTGCGAGGGTCAAGGCGCGTTGATGTTGGGTTGACCATGTTGTTTAGGCCACCCGCTGCACGACCTGGTGCAGAAGCCATGCCGGCCGCACTGCGTGCCATTCCGCCGAACGTAATTGCCGCAGAGGACATGCCGCCCGCAAGCTGCGCTGCATAGTTGTTGACCGTGTAGAGGATGTACAACATCACCGACGAAACGACCAGCAATTGCAAGGACGTGAATAGCGGGTTTTGGTCGCTGTCAATATCGACAGGCCCGACAAATGCCAAGAACGCTTTAATGGCGAAAGAGAGCACCGCAGCCAATAGCGCAATTTGAAACAACGCAGTCATGACAACACTAAACCAGCGGTCAAAAAATTGCTTTGTCGGTGCCCACATTAAGAGCATGACGAACAGCGGGCCGATGCCAAGCATGATCGACAGGACGGCCTTAGCCATCACAATCATGGCTCCCGCAGGAAGGGCAATGATTAGCGTTGCAAGGGCGATGATGCAGGCATTTATGTATTCGCCTACAGCCATGCCCGTTTCGCTCCATCCACGATTACCGGCCTTTTCCCAAAGTTGCGCCGACAAGTCCAAGCCCTTGCCGAATGCATCATCGACGACGCCATAAACCGACGTTGGAGACATGCCATTGCTGCCGGAAAAAGAGGCCGCCAAAGCCGATTCCAGACCGCGTATGGCCTCAACAACCCAAGTCAGGTACATATCCGCATTCAGAGCAAAAGCGGAAATCAGCAGGAACTTCCCACATGAAAGCAGGAAGGTCGAAAAAGGGGCTTCGACCTTCCCCAAAACCATCATGAAGCCGTTCATCACGTAATGAAACGTCGTTAGCAGAACCGCCAATGTTACGAATGTGGAGACGACCGCGCCCGCCGTTGTATTAACGTAGGTGTTTAGGGCCGTGTCGATAGTCTCGCCAATGAATTGAAACAGCATAGGGCCGGCCATGTTCAATCTCCTTTCTTGCCGAAATCAACGGCGCTAGGTGTTACCCACCCGCGCCGGGCGTTGGCTTTTTGGTTGTCCGCCTGCTGAGCGTTTACGCAGTTTGCAGACTCCCTAAGCCGTCCGGGATCAGCTTTGCATTTGGCAAGCATTTCCTTGCGTTCGGCTTCGTGTTCCTTGTACCAATCTACGGTTTGAACTGGCGTGTTTTCACCGCAGCCCGCGAGGATGGCGAGAAGCGTCAAGAGGACGAAATTTTTCATTTCCGTACCTCCTGCACTTCGGCGTCAATGACATGGCCCCGGCTGCGCGTGGCGTGCGCTTCGTGTTCCTGAACATAGTTCATGGCGTGGGCCAGCTCGACGGCATCAATGATGCGCAGAGCGGCGACTGTGCGCAGGGCGCTTTCCCGAGTGCCTGCCCAATGTCCGGCGAAGCGTTCGCCAGAATTCCGCAGAATGAACACGCAGGCCCCAAGGCAACCACCGGATAAAACCACAGCCAGCAGGGGCGAAATCGGCGCAGGCTGGCGAGGCAGGGGAACGCCCAACCAGTCAACGGCAGCTATCAGAAAAGGCATGATGGCAAACACGGCCGCGAGGATGTCGCCATGAATCATGGAAGGTGCACGCTTGCCCACTTCGCGGGTAAAGCCCATGCGGTCAATGCAGGCCCAAAAACGCCACATTGCCAGCAGTAAGAAGAAGCACAGCACGACGATTGGAAGATGAAGATACGAGACCATTTTTTACACCTCCATTAGTTGCCAAACGTCACGGTTTTGGGCTGTGCCCACCCGCGCCGGGCGTTGGCTTTTGCATTGATTTCCGTCTGCCGTTGTGCTTGCACGCGATCTTCCGCAGCCGCGACCATGGCATACATTTGCAGCTTGGTTTGCTCGTTTTGAATGTTGGCCTGTTCAGCGCCAATCCGAGCTTGCAGCTCTGCAATGGCCTTCGGGTCTTGCGTCTGGTTGATCTTGCCCATGAGCTGGTCAATTTGATTGATGCGGCTCTTTGCAGCGTTGTACGCATCAAGGGCAAAGCCCTTGTCTTGCGCACCCTTCACCGCTCGTGCTTCGCAAGAAGTGCGCTGCTGTGCAATCGTGAAATGTCCGCAGGCATCGTAGATTTTGTTCGCGTCATAAACGCTTTTCCCGGTGCCTGAGAGGCCCGAGTAGCCGCCAGTCTTCACGCTGTCATAGACGGCTTGCCAGTCGCCCGGCAGGTAGTCGCGCATGGCGGGGTCATTCATGATCGTGCCGAGGCCACGCGAGCCGGTCAGCGATTCATATTGCTGCTTGGCTTGGTCAATCTGGCTCATCATCTGGTCATATTGAAGTTTCCACTTCGCAATGGTTTCGACCTGGGCCGCGATCTGCTGGCCGATGGATGCGCCGTCAGTGACAGGGATTTGAGCGTGTGCAGCATGGGAGCCGAAAAGCATCCAGCCAGCCACGCCGATAACGGAAAGAAATTTGATGGTGTTAATCATGTTCGCCACTCCAAAAGGTTGAGGGCGAACGCTGGGCCGTCTTTCCGGCCTGTCTGTCGGCTCTTGCGAGCTGCTGTTCCCGACTGTCAGGGCTTGTTTAAGGCCCGTATCCGGTACGCCGAGGCGTTCTTGGGATGTGGTCTATACGGCGCGTCTTTCCGCTGCTTGTCTGGTGGCTCTTACGAGCTACTTTCCCACCTGTCAGGCCCGTTCTTTTCGGGGCCGCACCCAGTACGCCGAGGCGTTCTTAGGGCATAAAAAATCAGCGTTCGTTTTGTTGTTCACGCATACCAAAACCCAATGTTTTGGCATACCC
>JBFWLP010000092.1:0-13152 GCA_050252075.1 Burkholderiaceae bacterium
GGAATTTCATCCGCCCGGGTGGCCAAAAAAGGCAGCCTGTTCCTGTTCGACGAACCCACAACCGGCCTGCATTTCGACGACGTAGCGCGCCTGATGCGCGCCTTCCGCAAGCTCCTGGCGGCAGGACACTCCCTGCTGGTGATTGAACACAATATCGATGTGATTCGCGCGGCCGACTGGATCATCGACCTGGGGCCTGAAGGCGGCGACCACGGTGGCCGGATCATGGCAACCGGGGCGCCGGCGGACATCATGGCGGAGGCCCGATCACACACCGGACAGGCGCTGCGCGACTACGACCAGACGCTGGTGTTCGATGTGGATCGCTTCGAGGCCGGGCTTGCCGCGCCGCGTGATGCCGCGACCGAGGGCGCGCCGGACGCGGCACCTGACACCGTGCAGGAAGCGCCGGGCACCTACGGTGCCGGCTCATCCGACCAGGGCAGCGCCCTTCAAACCGTTTGGCGCCGCCGGCAACACCGACAAGAAACCATCGACATCCTGAACGCCCGTGAACACAATCTGAAAGGGATCAATGTTCATATTCCGCGAAACAAGTTCAGTGTTATTACCGGTGTTTCCGGATCGGGGAAATCCACACTGGCCTTCGACATTCTTTTCAACGAGGGGCAGCGTCGCTACCTGGAGTCGCTGAACGCTTACGCACGCGCCATCGTGCAGCCGGCAGGAAAGCCCGATGTGGACGCCATTTACGGCATTCCCCCCACCGTCGCCATCGAGCAGCGCACCAGCCGCGGCGGACGCAAATCAACCGTTGCCACCATGACGGAAATCCATCATTTCTTGCGGCTGCTGTATGTCAAGCTTGGCACACAGTATTGCCCGGCCTGCCACATCGCCGTCGAACCGCAAACGGCCGAGCAGATCATGGGGCAGGTTCTGCGTGAATATCGCGGGCGGCACATTGGCGTGCTTGCCCCGTTGGTCAAAGACCGCAAGGGCTACTACACCGATCTTGCCAAATGGGCGCAGGGCAAAGGACATTCGCATTTACGGGTTGACGGCGAATTCATCCCGGTAACACCGTGGCCACGCCTGGATCGCTATCGTGAGCACACGATCGAACTGCCGGTAGCCGATCTGCTGGTGGAACCCACTGCCGAGGCCGCGCTGCGTGAGGCCCTGCGCAGTGCGCTGGAACACGGTCAAGGCAGCCTGAGCATTCTTGTAGAGCCGTCATTGCGTGCAACGGGCAGCCTTCAGGAACGCCGTGACTCGGGCACCAACCCCTTGGCCGAACAACGCCATTTTTCAGTGAAAAGGGCTTGCCCAGGCTGCGGCGCCAGCTTCCCGGAGCCCGATCCCCGGATGTTTTCCTACAACTCGCGTCATGGCTGGTGCACCGGGTGCTTTGGCACCGGCCTTCAGCTGTCCGGCTTCGATGAAACACAAACCGGCGAGGAAACGCAATGGAATGCCTGGTACGACGGCGCCTCCGAGCCGTGTCGCCATTGCCACGGCGATCGGCTGAATCCGGTTTCACGGGCGGTTCGCTGGCGCGACCAGTCGGTAGCCCAGTTGGCCCGCCTGTCGGTCAATGATGCACATACGTTTTTCACCGGACTGGTCACCCGCGACCGGGAACGCGAAATTGCGCGAGACATCCTGGCAGAAATTCGCGGACGCCTGAACTTCATGCGGGAAGTCGGCCTGGGTTACCTGACCCTTGACCGTTCGGCGCCCACCCTTTCCGGGGGCGAAGCGCAGCGCATCCGGCTTGCCGCCCAGTTGGGCAGCAACCTTCAAGGCGTTTGCTATGTGCTCGACGAGCCCACCATTGGCTTGCACCCGCGCGACAACCGCATTTTGCTGGATGCCCTGGCCAGACTCGAAGGCAACGGCAACACACTGGTCGTGGTTGAACACGATGAAGACACCATAAAACGCGCCTCGCATATCATTGACATGGGCCCGGGCGCCGGCGTCCGCGGCGGCACCGTGGTGGCCCAAGGCTCCGCCCAGGAACTCATGGCCAATGCGGCGTCGGTTACCGGACGTTATCTGCGCACGCCCCTGACGCATCCGCTGCAAGCCCGGCGCCCGGTAACCGACGACGTGCCCGCCCTGCAGATCGTCGGTGCCAGCCGGCACAACCTGAACAACGTCGACGCGCGCATTCCCGTCGGCCGCCTTACCGTGGTTACCGGGGTGTCGGGTTCAGGAAAATCCACGCTGGCACGCGAGGTCCTTCTAGACAACCTGGCCCGTGTCGTTTCCGAACGCAACCCGGCGCCGCACTGGCATGGCTGCACGGCCATATCGGGCTGGGAAGCCATCGACCGTGTACTGGAGGTGGATCAGACCCCGATCGGCAAGACACCCCGCTCCTGCCCGGCCACCTATATCGGTTTCTGGGACGATATCCGGAAACTGTTTGCCGATACCCGCGATGCCCGCCTGCGCGGCTGGACGGCCGCCCGGTTCTCGTTCAATACCGGCGACGGCCGCTGCCCCCTGTGCGAGGGGCAAGGCATGCGCACGCTTGAGATGAGCTTTTTGCCCGACGTCAAGGTGCCATGCGATGCCTGCGACGGCCAGCGCTTCAACGCCGACACCCTGAGTGCCATGCTGCGCGGCAAACACGCCGGCGATGTGCTGGGCATGGAGGTCGACGACGCGATTGGCTTCTTTGCGTCGCACCCCAAAGTATCGCGCAGCTTGCAACTGATGCAAGACGTCGGACTAGGTTACCTGACACTGGGCCAGCCCTCGCCCACCTTGTCAGGCGGGGAAGCCCAGCGCATCAAGCTGGTCACTGAACTGGCCAAAGCGCGGCTGACCGATGGCGTCATCAAGACGGGCCGGGCATCGCGCGTTCCCCACACGCTTTATGTGCTGGATGAACCCACCGTGGGATTATCCACCGCCGATGTTGAAAAACTCATTCATGTGCTGCACCGCCTGGTCGACGCGGGCAACACGGTCGTGGTCATTGAGCACAATCTGGATATCATGGCCGAAGCCGACTGGATACTCGATCTGGGACCGGAAGGCGGCACCGGAGGCGGGAGGCTTGTCGCCCAGGGCACACCCGAAGCGCTGGCGCACTCCCCCGGCAACTCGCACACGGCACGGGTGCTGCGCCCGTTTTTATCATCTGATGGTCCGCGCTGATGCTCTGCCGGTTTGAAAATCGACGTTCAGGAACAGCGCTGGCGCTGGACGATTTCGTAGAGCGCATCGATGTGACCACGGAACAGGAATTGCTGCCCGCACTGGAACACATTGAGCAGCGGCAACGTGACGGCTACTGGGTGGGTCTCATTGCCGCTTACGAGCTTGGAGAGTGGCTGGAACCCGGCTGCTTTCCGCCCGCCTCGCCGCACGACCCCCCCTCCCCTCGCCTATCGGCCCTGGTGTTTCGCTCGGCACGACGCGAACCGGTATGGCCGGCGCCGGCGGCTGCCAAGCCGGAGCCATTGCTCCGGTCGCGCGCCACGATGGACTACGACGACTACCGCACGGCCCTCGAGATACTGCGCGAACGCATCCGCAACGGCGACTTCTATCAGGTCAACTACACCTTCCCGGTCCATGTGCAAAGCGTCGAGGCCCCCGAGATGCTCTATCGGCGCCTGGCCAACCGGCACCCCTCGGAGTTTGCGGCTTACATCGACGATGGACAACAGCAGATCCTGTCGTTTTCACCCGAGCTGTTTCTGCAGCGGCGGCACACGACCCTGACGGCGCGCCCCATGAAAGGCACCGCACCGCGCATGGCCGATGCCGAGGCGGACCTGGCGGTTGCCGATGCTTTGCTTGCGAGTGCGAAGGACAGGGCCGAGAACGTAATGATTGTTGATTTGTTGCGCAACGATCTGGGGCGAATCGCCACCCCGGGAACCGTGCGCGTGCCCGCCTTGTTCACCCTGGAAAAATACCCGTCCGTCTGGACGCTGACATCGACCATCACCGCCAGGGCGCCCGGCACGGGACTACTCACGCTGCTGCAAGCCCTGTTTCCCTGCGGGTCGATTACCGGCGCACCCAAGATAGCCGCCATGCATGCCATCCGGCAGCTGGAGCCCCACCCCCGAGGGGTGTACTGTGGCAGTCTGGGCTGGCTGGCACCCGGCGGCGACTTCTGCCTGAACGTTGCCATACGCACCCTGGTCTTTCATAACTCCGGCTCGGGGGTGTTTGGCGTGGGCGGAGGTATCGTGTACGACTCGGATCCCGCTCTGGAATGGCAGGAATGCCACTGGAAGGCTCGCATTGTGAACCTGGAATTGCCATGACAAGTCAATTTCCCGCCGATGTTCACCTGATAGAAACCATGCGCCTGGATCCCGGCAGGGAGATCCGGCTCCTTGAGCTGCATCTTGTCCGGCTGTGCCGCTCAGCCATGGCCCTGGGCATTCCCTACTCAGAACAGGACATCCAGACGGCGCTGGCACAGGCCCTGGCGGCGGCTCCGGCAAACCAGACCGCCCGGGTGCGCCTGCTGCTGGCAACCGATGGCCACCCCGTCGTCACCGTGGCCCGCCTGGCGCCGACACCCGAGCCGGTTGCGGTGGCGCTGTCCCGGCGCCGGCTGTGCGCCGACTGGATCTGGCTGCATCATAAAACCACCTGCCGCCCGCTCTACGAGGAAGCCACCCGTTGGCTGGAGCAGCACCCCCCGGTGTTCGATCTGCTTTTCCTGAACGAACAAGGCGAGCTGTGCGAGGGCAGCCGAAGCTCCATTTACGTCAAAGACGACCGCGACCGCTGGCTTACGCCGCCGCTGCGTTGCGGTGTTCTGCCCGGCGTCATGCGCCGCCATTTACTCGACACGCACCAGGTTTCCGAGGCATGCCTGACCGAAAACGATCTGAGACAGGCGCAGCAATTGCGCCTGTCCAACGCCTTGCGCGGATGGCTGGATGCAAGGCTGGATGACTCTCTCGTCCACTTCTGATGCAACAAAGGTTTCGAACCCGGATGAATGTAGGCTAAACTTTATCCTGACAACAAACTGAAAAAGGAACGATTTTGCAGGAACCCAGCCTTATTCATTACTTATCGGCAGGCATTTTCGCAATCGCTCTGCTGCACACTTTCAGCGCCAAATATTTCGAGAAACTCTCGTACAAGTACCCGCGCCATGCCGGGCTGCTTCACCTGCTAGGTGAAGTGGAAGTGGTGTTTGGTTTCTGGGGCGGTGTACTTATCGTCGTTCTTGCCCTCGCCGCCGGCCTGGATGACGCCGTCAGCTATGCCGAATCGCGCAATTACACTGAACCCATGTTCGTGTTTGCCGTCATGGTCGTCGCCGGCTCCTTGCCCATTCTGACCGCTGTGATGGCCCTGGTGAACAAGCTGTCGCGCTGGATCCCTGTACGCGACACAACCGCGAAAGTCTGGCTGTGCCTGGCTGTTGTGCCACTGGCAGGGTCGCTGATTACCGAACCCGCGGCGATGACCATTGCCGCCCTGATGCTCGGCCCCCAGATTTTTCATCAACGGACACCCGAATCGTTCAAGTATTTCGCGCTGGGCGTACTTTTTGTGAACATCTCGATCGGAGGAACCCTCACCTCCTATGCCGCGCCTCCGGTCTTGATGGTGGCTTCAACATGGAACTGGGACACCGCTTTCATGCTGGCGAACTTTGGCTGGAAATCGGCCATTGCCGTGATCATCAATGCGACTCTGGCCACCCTGGCGTTGCGCAATTTCGCCCAGGCCACCGATACGGTGAAATCAAGCAAAGAACAGCCGCGCGTTCCACCGATCGTCATTGCCATCCATATCGCCTTCCTGGCGGGCGTGGTGGTCTTTGCGCATCATCCCGTCATTTTCATGAGCCTGTTTCTGTTCTTCGTTGGCTTCACCCAGGCCTATTCACGCAATCAATCACCCTTGCTGATCAAGGAATCCCTGCTCGTCGGCTTCTTCCTGGCGGGTCTGGTCGTGCTGGGCGGTATGCAGCAATGGTGGCTCCAACCCATTGTGTCGAGCCTTCCGCCCACCACGCTGTTTTTCAGCGCCCTAGGCCTGACCGCCATTACCGATAATGCGGCGCTCACCTATCTGGGATCACTGATTGCCGGCATCAGCGACGAAGCGAAATACATGCTGGTTGCCGGGGCTGTGGCCGGCGGGGGCCTGACCGTCATTGCCAACGCCCCCAACCCGGCAGGGGTTGCGCTGTTGCGAGGCGGTTTTCAGGGCGGCGCCATTGGCATGGGTGGCTTGCTGCTGGGCGCAATTATCCCCACAATCATTGCTGCAGCAATGCTGTTTTTCTTCTAACCCACGGGTATGCCTGCTATGTCGTCTACGCTTGATCACCTTGTTGTAACAGCCCCAACATTGTCCGAAGGCGTCGACGACTTGCAGCGATGGCTGGGTGTTACCATGCAACCCGGCGGCGAGCATCCTCGCATGGGAACGCACAACCAGCTTCTGCGAGTGGGGCCCAGCACCTACCTTGAGGTCATCGCCGTAAACCCCGAGGCACCCGCTCCGTCGCGCCCCCGCTGGTTCCAGCTTGATGCACCAACCCGGCCTGTCCCCTCCCTGAGCACCTGGGTGGTCCGAACCGGGGACATCGAGAACGACCACCGCCTCTCGCCCGTGAATCCCGGCGCCATAGAACCCATGTCTCGCGGTGATCTTCACTGGAAAATCACCATTCCCGACGATGGCCGGCTGGTGCTTGACGGCGTGGCGCCTTCGCTGATCCAGTGGGAAACCCCAACCCTGCCTGCCGATCGCCTTGACGACCAGGGATGCACCCTGATCGAACTGCGCCTGGAACACCCCGGAATCGATCAGGTGCGCGCCCTGCTGGACCAGATCGGTTTCGACGGGCCGGTCACCTTGCACTCGTCGGACACACCCGCGCTCTCGGCCGTCTTCAGCACACCCAAGGGTATCGTCACGTTGCGCTAGCAGCGCGCTCGGCCGGCCAGGCGCCCTGAACGGCATGCTGTATGGCCAGGCCTGCCGCCGCCATGCCCATGGTGGCCGTTACCGTGACCAGTGAACCATACCCCGCGCATGAAAGCCCCTGCGGCGCCGACTGCCACGCATCAGGCAGGCGGGCCGCCTGATCAAACCATACCGCCTGCACCTTCATTTTGGGCGGACGGCGGCGCAGTTTTCCCGGCCCCGTCGCGGGACGGGAAAAGCCATGGTTCCGACGCAGCACATTGCGCAGCTTGGACAGCAGGGCATCGTTGGTGGACAGCGACAGGTCACCGGTTCTGAGCGCAAAGGTATCCGTTTTGCCGCCCGCCCCCCCGCAGACCACGACAGGAATGCCACGCTGCTTCGCCAGCAGTATCATGGCCACCTTGGCCGCCGCCTGATCGGTGCAATCAATAATGATGTCCACTGTCGACGGGAACACCAAGGACACATTGTCCGGATCCACGAAATCTTCGACACACTGAACCCGGCAACCGGAATTGATCAGCCGGATACGCTCTTGCATGGCCTGTACCTTGGCTTGCCCGAGCGTTGTATCAAGCGCATGCAGCTGGCGGTTCACATTGGATTCAGCAATGTTGTCCAGGTCGATGAGCGTCAGCGCGCCGATGCCGGATCGCGCCAGGGCCTCGACACACCACGACCCCACCCCGCCGATACCGGCAACGGCCACATGGGTTCGCGCCAGGGCGGCAGTGCCGTCGCTACCATACAGGCGGGCAAGCCCGCCGAATCGGCGTTCGTAATCAGGAGCCATGACAGTCAGAAAAACAGATTAAAAAAAGCGGGCGGGCCCGCGTGGCAAGTTTACACTGCAAGCCCGATGGCAACCGCAGCAACCCTCACGACTCCTCGGGAAATGCCTTAGAATACTAAGGCGTTCCGCTCATTTGCCCATTGCACCACCTGCCGTGAATTCGCTCCCAGCCTCCTCGTCGCCGCGCCTTCCCTCCCCCACCAGTTTTCGCTTGCTCACCGACGGCGAACGCAACGCCTCCATCGAAAAATCACTGACCCACTGGCAGAAGGGCAGCGATATCTGGGTGTTCGGTTATGCCTCGCTCATCTGGCGTCCCGAATTCGATTACACCGAAAAACGGGTGGCGCTGCTGCGGGGATACCACCGCGCGCTTTGCCTGTGGTCGCGCGTTAACCGGGGCACCCCCGAGCATCCGGGGCTGGTTTTCGGGCTGGATGCCGGCGGATCATGCCGCGGCATGGCCTTTCGCATTCCCGCCGGCAATGTGCCCGACATCATGCAAGCGCTCTGGAAGCGCGAAATGGCCACCGGGGCCTACCACCCGCGCTGGCTGAACTGTTCGACCGAGCACGGGCCGGTGAAAGCGCTGGCATTTGTCATGAACCGCAACACCGAAGCCTACGTACGCGGCCTGACGCTTGCGCAGCTTGTCGAGATCGTCAGTTCGGCCCACGGCAAGTACGGCCCCTGCACCGAATACGTTCTGGAAACGGCCCGCGCCCTGAACGACTGGAATATTCACGACCGCCGCCTGCAAACGCTGGTCGACCATCTGCACAACCCACCGGCGCTCACTCAAAGCATCCGGTAAACTAACTGAACATTTGTCTTCGAACATCCACCATGTCCATCGCCGATATTCGCCAGAATTACGAAAAATCCGAGCTGCTTGAATCACAAGCGGCAGGCAACCCGTTCGACCAGTTCGCGGCGTGGTTCGGGCAGGCGGTGGATGCCGGCCAGAACGAGGTGAATGCCATGACGCTCGCCACGGCAACACCGGCCGGTGTCCCGTCGGCACGTATCGTGCTGCTCAAGGGTTTCGATGAGCGCGGGTTCACATTTTTTACCAATTATCTGTCGCGCAAGGGGCAGGAACTGCTCGAGAACCCGCATGCCAGCCTGCTGTTCTTCTGGTCGGCTCTTGAGCGTCAGGTACGGCTCGAAGGCACCATTGAAAAAGTGGCTCCCGATGAATCCGATGCGTATTATCACAGCCGTCCGCTGGGGTCACGCCTGGGCGCCTGGGTATCGGAGCAAAGCCGGCCCACCACCCGGGAAGCGCTAGAAGCCCGGGTGGCTGAAATGACGGCACGGTTCGGCGACAACCCGCCACGCCCCGAGCACTGGGGGGGCTACCGTCTGGTGCCGGCCCGTATCGAATTCTGGCAAGGCCGGCCCTCGCGCCTGCACGACCGGTTGCTGTACACCCGTCAACCCGATGGTCACTGGGAACGAACGCGTCTGGCCCCTTAAATGCAGAACTCGCCAGCCACAGAATCGCACGCCCTGCCGCCTGATTTCGATTCCAGCTATTTCCGAGCCGCACTCGGCCGGTTTGCCACCGGTGTCACGGTGGTAACGACGCGCGCCCAGAAAACCGGCACACCGGTGGGCTTGACCGTCAGCTCATTCAACTCCGTGTCGCTGAGCCCGCCCATGGTGCTGTGGTCCCTGTCGAAATCGGCACTGTCGCTTCCCCATTTTCTGGCAAGCCGCCGCTATGTCATTCACGTACTGTCGGCTTCGCAACTGGCACTGGCAAAACGTTTTGCCTCGGGAACACAGCAGGCCCGATTCGACGGCCTTGCCCTGACGCAGGCCCCGGGCGGGGCGCTCATGCTCGATGACCCCGATTGCGCAGCGTGGTTTGAATGCTGGAATGTGGCACAGCACGAGGCGGGGGATCACATTATCTTTATCGGGCAAGTGGAACGCTGCTTTCGCAACCACCACCAGCCCCTGGTGTATCATGCCGGCGACTTTGATCTCACCCCCTCACGGGAACTGCTTTCCGAATCGCGCCCAAGAAACCACCCTTCCTCATGAACGACTACATACTCACGCTTTCCTGCCCCGACAAGATCGGGATTGTGCATACGGTTACCGGATGGCTGCTGAACCAGCACGGAAACATTATCGACGCCCAGCAGTTCGGCGATGCGCAAACCGAACGCTTTTTCTTGCGCATACACTTTGCCCTGCCGGAACCGCAGGCTGTTGACACCCTGAACAACGAGTTTGCCGACATTGCGCGCCGTTTCAACATGGATGCGCACATTCACGACCCCCGGCGCAAAGCCAGGCTGCTTATTCTGGTCAGCCGTCAGGGGCATTGCCTGAACGATTTGCTGTTTCGCACGCGCAGCCAGCAATTGCCGGTGGAGATCGCCGGCATTGTGTCCAATCACAACGATTTTGCCGACATGGCCGGCGCCTATGGCATACCGTTTCATCATTTGCCCGTTACGCCGGACACCCGGCAACAGCAGGAAAAGCAGATACTGGCGCTTGTAGAGCGCGAATCCATTGATCTTGTGGTTCTGGCGCGCTACATGCAGATCCTTTCCAATGAGCTGTGCCAGGCATTGGCCGGCCGGGCCATCAATATTCACCACAGTTTCCTGCCCAGCTTCAAAGGGGCCCGCCCCTACCACCAGGCCCACACACGGGGGGTGAAAATCATCGGCGCCACGGCGCATTATGTAACCGCCGACCTGGACGAAGGCCCGATCATCGAGCAGGATATCGAGCGGGTCGACCATGCCATGAGCCCGCAAGACCTGACACGGGTCGGCAGCGACGTGGAATCGCTGGTGCTGGCGCGCGCGGTCAAATCGCATGTGGAGCACCGCATTTTGCTGAACGGGCAGCGCACCGTCGTCTTTCGCTAGGCAAGGCGCCTTTGCGGGGCGCGGCAGCAAATGTCAGCGCCCCAGCGCCACGCCTTCACGGCGCGGGTCGGCGCCGCCTTCCCACCCCGAACCCTCACGCACGATACCGTGCAAGCCGCTGGGAAAAGCCATTTCCCGAACATCGTGCCCCCGGCGCCTGAGAGCTTGCATAATCCCCGCCGGCACCCGGCCGGACTCGACCTCGGTGGCGCGGTTCCGGCTGCCGACGTTGGGCATGTCGATGGCTTGCTGAATATCCAGCCCCCAATCCAGCACGCCGAGCATGGTTTTCGCCACGTAATTGATGATGGCCGACCCCCCCGGCGATCCGATCACCATATAAGGCAAACCGTCGCGCATGACCAGCATGGGGGCCATAGAGCTTCGCGGCCGCTTTCCGGGCTCCACGCCATTGGCCACCGGGCGCCCCTGCTCATCGACGGGATTCAGGGAAAAATCGGTCAGCTGGTTGTTCAGCAAGAAGCCATTCACAAACAATTTGCTGCCAAAGGCGGTTTCGATGGAGCTGGTCATGGACACCGCGTTTCCGCGTCCGTCGATCGCCACCAGATGGGTGGTCGACGGACGCTCCGGCGTCACACCATCACCCGGCGCGACATCCAGACCGCGAGGCACACCGGCGGGGGCGGTTCCCAGACTGGCATCGGGCCGAATCAGGGCGGCGCGCGCTTTCAGATAGGCGGGGTCCAGAAGACCGGCCGTGGGTACAGTGACAAACCCCGGATCGGCCACATACTTGTCACGGTCGGCAAATGCCAGCCGACCGGCCTCGGCAAAGTAGTGAACAGCATCGGCAGACCCCGGCAGCGTGGTGGCTATCGGCGTGTGTGCAAGGATACCCAGCATTTGCATGACGGCCAGCGGGCCAGCACTGGGAGGCGGTGGGCCGCACAGAGTGTAAATGCGATAGGGCATGCACAACGGATCACGCTCCAGGGCCCGGTAACCGGCCAGATCGTCCAGTGACAAATCGCCCGCCACCGGATGGGACCGAACCGCATCGACGATGGCCCGGGCAATTTCGCCATGATAGAAGGCGTCCGGCCCCTTTTCGGCCAATGTGCGCAATACCTGCGCATAGGCGGGATTTCGCAAACGGTGCCCCACCGGCCATGCATGCAGATGCGCGTCGAAAAAATAAGGCGCGGCAGTGGGCGAACGGCGTAAAGCATCATTGGCTTCCACCAGCGCGTTCAGCCGCGGGCTGACCAGAAAGCCTTCCTCGGCCAAAAGAATGGCCGGCTCAAACAAGCGAGGCCATGGCAGCACACCGTGACGTTCGTGCAGCATTCCAAGAAGCGCCACCAAACCCGGCACACCCACCGACAAACCGCTGTGCACTGCATCGAAGAACGGCATGGCCTGGCCGTCAGCCTTCAGGAAACGACCCTGGCGCGCCCCTTGCGGTGCCGTCTCACGGCCGTCGTAGGCACGTACGGCATTGTCGCGGGCGCTGTAGGCAATGGCGAAGCCCCCACCCCCCAACCCCGACGACTGCGGCTCCACCAGCCCCAACACCAGTTGCATGGCGATCAAGGCGTCGGTCGCGCTGCCGCCGGCATCCAGAATGGCGAGCCCCGCCTTACTCGCCAGGGGGTTGGCACTGACCACCATGGCGTCGGCAGCCCAGACCGCCTCGTTGCGAGCCAGTCCGGTGGCGGCTTCGGGATTGCTGTCCGGCGCGAACGGCCGCGGCTGCCCGAACACCGTTCCGGCCATCGCCAGACCAACGACAAGCACCCAAGCCTGCCCCCATGCCTTCCACTTTCCTGCCGCCACGCGCACGCCCCCCTGAAAACCATACAGTGACTCAAACCGGGGCATTGCCTGCCCCGGCTACCCGTTTTAGCCAAGCCTCGAAGGAAAGTAAAGCCTCGCTGGGCTGCGACACAATCGGATAACTGAAAAAGTATGCTTCGCGCACGCTCAGACAGCCTGCCACCGGCTGGACCAATGCTCCCGATTCCAGATCGTCGCGCACCAGAAACTCCGGACAAAGCGCCACACCGATGCCGGCATGCACAGCCGCGAGCGTCATGGAAAAAAGCTCGTAGCGCGGCCCGGCATTCACCGAGGGCTGATAGGGCAAACCCTGCGCTTCATACCATTGACGCCAGGCATCGGGGCGGGAGCTCATGTGCAAATGCGTCAGGCCGGTCAGATGAGCCGCGTTGTCGCCTTGCAACACAGGGGAGCACACCGGAATCAGCCCGCCCTCATCAAAAAGCCGGAAACCCTGGGTTTGCGGCCACAGTTCGGACGCGTGGTAGATCGCCGCATCGAAGGGGTGGTCGCTGAACTGGAATGGCAGCGTTCTTACGGAAAGGCTGACGGCAATATCGCCGAACTCGCGCTGAAAGCCGGCCAGGCGCGGCACCAGCCACAAGGTGGCCAGCGTGGGCAGCACGGCAATATGCAAACTGCGGCCGATTCCCGACCGTGATATCAGACCCAGCGTATCTTTTTCCAGCTGCTCCAGATGATGCCGGACACGGGCCGCGTACTCTCTTCCGGCCGATGTCAGGGCAACGCGCCTCC
>JBFWLP010000093.1:0-13116 GCA_050252075.1 Burkholderiaceae bacterium
AACGGCGCGTCGCTGGAAACGGCACGCACAATGGCCGTAAACGCCATTGTGGTCAGCGAAATGGCCTATTTGCTGTGCAGCCGGCATATTTATGCCTCGGTGATCAGTCGCGAAGGCCTGACGGGCAACATGTATGTGGTCATTGCCATCGGCGTGTGCGCCTTGCTTCAGCTGGCCTACACCCATGCAGGCGTGATGCAGGCCATTTTCGGATCCACCCACCTGCGCGCCGACGAATGGCTGCGCGTGCTGCTGGTGGGTGGGCTGGTGCTGTTGGGCGCCGAGGCCGAGAAACGGTTGATGCGCCGGGCGGCAACCGGGATCAGTCGTCGCTAGAGGTTCCGCCCATGGCACCCGAAGGGGCCGTCTGGCCACGGGTCTGGCTCAGGCGTTCCAGATAGGCCGCATCGATATCACCGGTAACGTAGCTGCCGGTGAAGCACGAGGATTCAAACCGGCGCATGGCGGGATTCAGATCACGAATGGACTGCTCCAGATCCGCAATTTCCTGGTAGACCAGGCCATTGGCGCCTATTTCGCGCGCAATCTCGGTGGTGTCACGCCCCGTGGCGATCAGTTCCGTCTGGGTGGGCATGTCGATACCGTACACATTGGGGTAGCGCACAGCCGGCGCCGCTGACGCGAAAAACACTTTGTTGGCGCCGGCGGCACGCGCCATATCGACAATTTCACGGCTGGTCGTGCCGCGCACGATGGAATCGTCGACCAGCAGAACATTCTTGCCGCGAAACTCCATATCGATGGCACTGAGCTTCTGGCGCACCGACTTCTTGCGCACCGCCTGGCCGGGCATGATAAAAGTTCGCCCTACGTAGCGATTCTTGATGAATCCTTCCCGGTAAGTCAGTGACAAGCGTGAGGCCAGCTGCATGGCCGCGGGACGAGACGAGTCGGGAATAGGCATGACGACATCGATTTCACCCAGGCGCAACGACTTGGCCACATTGTCGGCAAGGTACTCGCCCATGGTGAGCCTGGCGTTATAAATGGATACTGAATCCATGACCGAGTCGGGCCGGGCAAAATAAACGTATTCAAAGACACACGGCACCAGTTTGGGGTCTTCGGCGCATTGGCGGAAGGACACATTGCCGTCCAGATCAATAAACACAGCCTCGCCTGGCTGGATATCGCGTTCCAGGGTGAAACCGCAGGCAGTGATCGCGACAGACTCGGAAGCCACTATCCACTCCCGGCCGTTCGGTGTATCCATATAGCCGATGCACAATGGCCGTATGCCGTGAGGATCGCGAAATGCCACCATACCGTAGCTGGCGATCTGGGCAATGACGGCATAAGCCCCCTTGGCGCGCCGATGCACGGCCGACACGGCATCAAAGATGGCGGATTCGTCGAGCGATACTCCGCTCGATGCAAGCTGCAGTTCGTGAGCGAACACGTTCAGAAGTACTTCGGAGTCGGAATTGGTATTGATATGCCGCCGGTCGATACGAAACAGCGCTTCACGCAGTTCACGCCAGTTGGTCAGGTTGCCGTTGTGTACAAACATGATGCCGAACGGCGCATTCACGTAGAACGGCTGTGCCTCATCGACACTGTCGCTGGATCCTGCTGTAGGGTAACGAACCTGCCCCAGCCCGCTGTTGCCGGGCAGCGACCGCATGTTGCGCGTGCGAAAAACATCGCGCACCAGGCCGTGCGCCTTGTACATATTGAAAAACTGATCGTGCGCCGTCGCAATACCGGCGGCATCCTGCCCGCGATGTTGCAGCAACAACAAACTATCATAGATCAGCTGGTTAACGGGGTTCCTGCCGGCAACCCCTACAATTCCACACATGTTTGATTTCCTGTGAAAACACTTAATACGGTACCCACGACGCCATCGTGGGAGGCAAGACCGGTTTGAGCTGTTGAATACCGCGCACCACCAGCGGCGAGAACGAGGACTCGCGCCACCACGGCTCTTTGGGCAGTTCGGTATATCCCCCGAGAATGACCAGCGCGATAACGATCAAGCCGCCGCGCAAGATACCAAACAGCGCACCCATACCGCTGTCGGCGGGCGACAGCCCGGTTTTGTCGATAAACGTGGCCAGTGTCAGGTTGACCAGCCCCACCAGCAGCAAAATGACCAGAAAGACCGCGCCATAAGCGACAGCTGTGCGCAACAGAGAGTTTTCGAGCCAGGGAACCAGCCAGCCGGATACCAGTGGCCCCCACCAGACGGCCGCCATGAACGCCGCGGCATAGGCAATGAGTGAGAGCACTTCCTTGATCAGGCCCCGCATGAAGCCCAGAATGGCCGAGACCCCGACAATGGCCAGAACGAGGTAGTCGAAGCTGGTCACTTGCTGGAGATGAAACCGTTGTCGTAGCCCAGCGCACGCAAACGGGCCTGCGCCGCCTGGGCGGCGTCACGCGTGGGGAAAGGGCCGACACGCAGACGATACGTGGCTTTACCGTCGACACTGGCCTGTTCGACGTAAGCATTGGTAACGCCAGAAGCAACGAGTTTGTCACGCCGCGAACGGGCATCGCCTTCAGTGGTATAGGCCGCAATCTGCAAAATGAAATTGCCACGCTCCGGGGGGGCCACCGACGCCGGAGAACGCCCCTCGAGCAGCGCAAGCGCCACAGATCCATCGTCGGTTCGCGGCGACGTATTGGACGGTGCCGGCGCGGGCGACGCCGGTTTGGGCGGAACGGGTGTTGCCGGGGTTTGCGGGGCGGGTTCAGGTGCCGCGCTGTGGGTGGACGATTCCGCCGCTGTTGTGGAAGCCGGCGCATCGGTGGCCGGGGAGCTTTCCGCGGTTACGCCGGGAGCAGCGCCTTCGGTGATGCCGGCGGCGGGGGCCTGGGGCTGACCCGCAGTCGCAAGTGCCAGCTCGCCGGACGACGGCTCAGGCCCGTTGATTGCAGGCACGACCACCGGCACCGGTCGGGATTCCTGAGCTGTATCAACGTTAAAAAACATGGGCACAAAGATAACGGCCAGAAGCACCAGCGCCAGCGCACCCACCAGACGACGCCGCGCACGCACACGAAGCTCGCGCAGCTGCGATTCGCTGGACTGATTGGCCCGGGCGCCGGGACGGCGACCATTATCAGATTCAGACTGGCGTGCTGAAAACCATCCCATGGGGCATAAACCTATTCTGTAAACGGGTAAGCTGCATTACCGCAACGATTGCAATACCGGACCGACAACGGCGAACGAACCGAACACAACGATTCTATCATTGGCCTGCGCCAGTTCCCGAGCCCCGGCAAAGGCCTGTTCCGGTGTGTCGTAAGTTGAAATTTTAACCTGTCGGGGACAGGCCTGCGCGGCCGCCGCCGGCCGCACCGTCGGACGCCCGGAATCAGCCGGCGCGGCCGCAGATGCCGGCGCAGATATCGTGCCGGCACCTTGCTCGATTCGACGCTGTATACGCTGTGCAAGCTGTTCGGCCGTTGTTCCGCGCGGCCCCCCCAAACGGGTGCAATGCCAGTGCTGGACACAACCCAGCAGTTTGTCGATCACGCCGTCGATATCTTTGTCGGCGTACATTCCCGCGACCGCATGGGTGGTGTCGAATGCCTGCCCCATGCTGTCCAGGTTCTGGGCCAGGGCGGCGGCGGCATGCGGATTATGCGCTACGTCGAGTATGGTTACCGGCGTACCCGGCAGTGTCTGGAAACGTCCGGGCAAGGCGGCTTGCCCCAACCCCATCCGTACCGCCTGCTGGGGCACCACCAGTTCGAGCCGCAACGCTTCAAGGGCGGCAAGAACGGCACTGGCATTGAGCAGCTGGTTGGCGCCGCGCAGCGCTGGATAGGCCAGTCCGGAACGACGCTGCTCACGCCCGCCATAGGCCCATTGCTGGCGATCGCCCGAGTAATTGAAATCGGAACCGAAACGCCATAAATCGGCCCCGACGGCCTGGGCGTGGTCCACGATCGATTGCGGACACAAGGGATCACCGCATATCGCCGGCTTGCCGGGCCGGAAAATGCCGGCCTTTTCGAAACCGATCTTTTCGCGCGTATCGCCCAGGTATTCGGCGTGGTCAATGTCGATGCTGGTGACAATGGCGCAGTCGGTGTCGACCATGTTCACGGCATCCAGGCGCCCGCCCAACCCTACTTCCAGAACGGCGACGTCAACGCCCGATGCCTTGAACAGCAACAGGGCCGCCAGCGTGCTGAATTCAAAATAGCTCAGCGTGATTTCGCCGCGGGCGGCATCGATTTGCCGGAACTGCTGGATAATGGCCTGGTCGCTGGCCTGTTCCCCGTTGATCCGGATACGTTCGTTGTAGGAAACCAGATGCGGCGAGGTATAGGTGCCCACACGGTAACCGGCGGCAAGCAAAATGGCTTCCAGCATGGCGCAGACCGAACCTTTTCCGTTAGTTCCGGCCACCGTTATTTTTTTGTAGGGCGTGTCCAGAGACAAGCGGTCGGCGACCCGGCGAATACGCTCCAGACCAAGATCAATGGGGTGTTTGTGCAGGGTTTCCAGATAAGCCAACCAGTCCGCAAGGCTGGCATTTTCGGCGGGTGCAGGCAAAGACATTGGCGTCGCAAGAAAGTAAACAGGGTAATCCGGAATAATAATGGATTACCCTGATCTGCACCAAGCCGCAGCCGCTGCAACAGTGAAAAGCGTTACGGGTTACGCCACTTCGACGTAATAGGCCACGCCTTCAAAATTGTACTGACCGGCCAGATTCACCTTCACGTTTTCCATTTCGGCGATGTCGGCTGTGTAGAAGTGCGAACCGGTTTCCTTGTTGTAGAAACGGTAAAGCTCGGTGGTGTCTGCCGTTTTCTGGGCAAATCCGCGGTAGGCCACGCCTTCATACGAGAAACCGTTGCCGGCTTCACGCAGATCGGTCGCCTCGGTGGCGTTGGCCGTGTAAAAGTGCGTACCGGTTGCATCATTCCAGAACCGGTGCACCAGCACGCTGTTGCTGTCGTCGAAGACATTGCGTACAAACGCCTTGCCTTCAAAGCTGAAACCTGCCCTGCCGGCCACGGTGGTGGCTTCGTCGTTATTCGCGGTGAAGAAATGGTTGCCGGTTTGCGTATTGTAGAAACGGTAGACGCCCGGTGTTAAATCGTTCAGGCTTTCGGCGCGGTCGGCAAAAGCCGCCCTTTCGATGTTCAGCAGCGTGTTCGTTGCGTCGGTGCCGATGGTGTCGACCACCGTGTACTCCCGCGAGCTGAGGGAGTAATCGAACCGGTAGGTGTTGGCGTTGCCCGAGAACACGGCAACATCGGCCCCGGCGCCGCCGTCGATGTAATTATTGGCGGAATTGACATGTATGCTGTCGTTGCCCGCGCCTGTGACGGCATTTTCAATAATCACATTGTGTGCAATGGCCAGATTGTTCGTCATGGTGTTTACCGACGAAAACTGGCCGGGGCGAAGGTCGATATGGCTTTCGCTGGACCAGCCGCTAAGGTTCAGGGTGTCGATACCACCCGCGTCGTACAGCGTCATGACGGGAGTCGTATTCTGGGTGAAGTCGTAAATGGAGGCCGTGGCGCCCGTTACATTGGAGCCAAAACCGTACACCGTGTCTTCCGTGCGGGTTTGCGCCGCACCATACATGGTTTGTATGGCCATGATGTCATTGAGCATGGGCGTTTGCGGCGCAACGACCTGGCCGTTGGGCCCCAGCCAGTCGCCCCAGGCCACATCACCCTTGCCGCGCCCGATGTGGGGCCCATAGTACGACATGATGGAATATACCGAGCTATCCTGCCACGACGATGGACCGTCGTCATCGCTTCCGTTGTAGTCACCCATGTGCTCCAGGCCGATGGAATGGCCGATTTCGTGCAGATAGGTGGTGAAACCGTATTCGCTGACAACCGGCACGGCCAGATCGGGGTAATTGGTGTTGAACCACACACTGCCAATGGTTGGAAAATAAGCATGTGCATAGGCAATGCCGGTGGTGGTGTTGCCAAACTCGATGTCTGATGTAGTGACAGCACCTTCGACAATATTGGGAACAATCAGCTCATCCCAGATGGCTAGCGCAAGACGAATGTGGTCCTGCTGGTAGGCATTCAGGGCTATGAAGCCCGGGCCCTCGCCCTGCTCGAAGTGCAATTGCTCGCGCAGCTGAGGGAAGCTGTAGCTGATCGTCGAGCCGGGCCACAGCTTGCCGGAGTTCAACTGGTTCAATACTTGTTCGTCGGTCCATACGGGTTTAGCCATACCAGGAAGCTCCTTGTCGTGAGTAAGCAGGCAGGCCGGATGACGGACCGGCCAACGTGATTGCAAATGTGGCGAACTGCCCGCATTATCCGGAGTGAGCGGCAATCATGTCAATACGAATGAAAACGCAACAAAAATTTAATACGCCACCCTGGAACTCGTTGCCGACTGTAACGTTGCTTGACGAGAAATGAGCCGGGCGCCGAAACTTTTACACCCGCTACACCGCTAAAGCAAACGCGCCAACTTGCCCGGAGACGCAGCCATCATGACAACCCTGAATGTGTCCTTTTCAACCGCCATGATGGCGCAGTTGAAAACCCCCGGCGTATGGGCGCAAGCCGTTTACTTTGACTCCAACGGTGCCAACCCCGTCTGGACACCGTTGGCCGGCCAGGGATCACTGCAGGAATGGGTTCCCATCGCCTTGCCCCAGATGAAAGGTGGAAAAATCTATTTTCTGGTGGCCAGCACCGACGCATCGGAAACTACCAACCCGTTCACATCGGTTATCACAAAAGAGTCCGACATCTCGATCGAGTCGGCGCAGCAGAACAACTACCGGTTTGACAGTTTTGAATTCACGCTGCAAGGCGATCCCTCCGACCAGGGCAATCTGACATCGGTAGTTGGATTCGGCTTGCCCATGGGCGTAGCCATCGAATATCAGGATCCGGCCAAATCACCGGCCACGGTGGGCTACAACGTAAGCGGGCAAACCATGTTCTCGCTTATTCAGGCCATTGACCCGTCAAACGCCGGCCTGGTTTTCAATTTCACCGAAGGCGTACTGGCCGGAACCACACCCGTCGTACATCGCTACGGCACATCGCCGGCCAGTGCCTCGCAAGTAACGCCGGAGCCTTTTTCGGCAGCCGACTGGACGGGCTATATCAACGACCTGAAGGTCGCCGGAACGGACATCGCCCGTATTTCGGGTATTTTCAACGGTGCTGCCGATGCCAAAAAGGTTTGGCACAACCAGGGGCTCTTCAATTATTCGCTCACCTGGGACGGCAGCAACTTCTGGCTGGAACCCGAGGCCAACAGCCAGATCAAAGGCTACGTGAAAATCTCCCCGACCGATCTGGCCAACAGTATCTACGCAACGCAAGGCAACGCCTACGTTTACACCAACAAAACCGACGCCACCCCGTACACCATCTACGAGAGCGGAACAACCGCCATGAATGTAGGGGCCAACAACCAGTGGGGCGAGCTGTTCACGCAACTGCTCACCGGCCTGAGTGCGGGCTTTCTGGGCGGAACAGCGGGCTATTCACCCAATGCCCAGGTTACCCAGACCATCGACCTGAGCAAAAACTGGAACTGGGAACCCATCTACGCGTTCGGCCCCGAAAAACTCACGACGGGGCAATCGGCCAACTGGTTCAGCGACCCCTATTCCAAAATTTTCTTCCTGAACTCGAACTCGTACGGGTCCGGTTATTCCGATAATCTGATGAGCCGCTACAGCGAAGGCGGCCCTCTGATCAGCCTGGGTGATATCAATGGTAATGTCAGTGCAATCCAGCTGATGCTGTACGCCGACTCCGACATTCCCTACAAGGTAGACCAGCCGGCGGGCAGCCTGGCATCGGCGCCGGCCGCCACCGGCATGTCGCTCAGTTCCGGCGAACTGTCACCCGACTGGCTGTCGGGCTACACACCACCGGTGCTGTACAACTATATCGCCCCGCCCGATCAGGGCTACGCCTGGGCGGCCGACACCTTGTCGGGTGCCAATTTATCGTTTGCATTGTCGAATCCGGCCGGGGCCGCCGCCGGTGCCACCAGTTGGGTCGCCGATCCCTCATTGATGGCTGTCACGTTCCGCTTTCTTGACGAAACAGGGCATTGGCAATCCGTGTCATTCAATGCCGCCCAGGGTGGTTCCGGCGGTTTGTGGCAGAACTGGAGCATACAGAAAGGCCCGTCGGGCTACAGCATTATTCCTACGCCGGACACCGCCCAGACCGACGGAAATTTCATCATCTCGCAATTACCGCTGTCGTCCGCTGACAGCGCCACAACCTGGTATCAGCTCGATATCCAGAACACCGGCACCCTGGAAACCAAAACGTTCAACATTTACGCCAATTCTTCCAATGGCCAGTTTCTGACCACACAAGGCAACCAGGCCGCCGATGGCGGGGCTCTGACCAGCATCACCCCCGCCGCGCCGTTGATGCCCACATTCAAGGTGAATTTGTTTCCCGGCTCCAGCAACGCCATCGACCCGGACCTCCTGATTCCGGGCGGCCAAACATCAGGGAGTACACCTATGTTCGGTACCCCGGCGGCCCCTGTGGCGGGAACCATAGCGGGCGGGCAGTTTACCGCCTTGGCGGGCCAGAACGCCCTGGCAGGCAACACCGTCACTACCGCACAATCGGCTCTGGCTTTTGGCTGGACGGGGCTGAATTCAGCCACCGACACCGCCTCATGGATCAGCAATTACACCAACAAGACCAGCGCACTGAATACTGCTCGCGTGGCCTACAGCGATGCATCGGGCACCACGGCGTATGTGTCGGTTGCCGCCGACATTGACGGCCAGTGGCAGACATCGCCGGTAGTGCTCGATCCCGGAGCCTACACGGTAACGTTCACCGAATACGCGGCCTCGGACACGGCCTTTGCCTCGCCTTTCGGCACTCCAAGCGACAGTCTGAATCTCACGCTGACCGGCGCGGGCCAGATTCGCGACGCCTATATTGTCATGCCGAATCAGTCGGTGATAACCACAGCGGCATCGGGCGTGCTGGGCAACGACGCCCCCAAAACAACACCCACGGTGAAACTGCATGCGGCGCCCGAGCATGGCACCGTGAACCTGGGAGCCGACGGTTCGTTCGCCTATACCCCAAAAGCGTCCGTGCACAAAGTTGACACCTTGAGCTACACCACCACGCACGCCGACGGCACAACCGGTGGCGCCAAAGCGCTGTTTTATGTCGTTCCGACGGAACAGGGCGTAAGAAACGCCACGGAACTCGACTTCGATGCCCTGCCCCAGGATATTCAACTGGCCGCCATGTATCTGGCGTATATGAATCGTGGCGTGGATCTGGCGGCTGCGCGCCAGTGGCTGGGTACGTCGGACGACACCTCGGGGCGCCTTTCCGAACTGGCATTTTCACTGGCCCTCAGCCCGGAAAGCCTGGGATCGCGACCGACAAGCTGGGCGCCCCGCGCCAATACCAACGATGAAATCAAGACTTTTCTTGACGCTACCTGGCAGCGGCTTTTCAATGAACAGCCCGACGACGATACCGTGCTTTACTGGACGCAAATCATTTCGGAAAAAATCAGCAACGGCCAGAGCCTGACGCCGCTGCTCTACGAAATAATGGAGTCGGCGAACACTTCCCAAATGGCCGCCCTGGTGTCCAAGGCGGCTGTTGCCGCCAACTACCTGCACTTGCAGCAGCAATTCGGCACATCCCTGGACGGGCAAGGCGTTGCCGATATTCTAAATAATGTGACCGCCGCGCCCGAAACCGTGCTGTCGGGCATGGCGGCCACGCATTACCTGGCCCTGGAACATATCCTGGGCTAGGTAAGGCCCGTTTACCGGCGCTTGCGTACCGGAGGAAGATCGGTACAGCTTCCTTCGGCAACCTCTGCGGCCATACCCACGGATTCACCCAGCGTGGGATGCGGGTGTATGGTTTTGCCGATATCCACGGCGTCGGCCCCCATTTCAATGGCCAGCACAACCTCGCTGATCAAGTCGCCCGCTCCGGTGCCCACAATGGCTCCACCGACAATGCGATGCGTCTGAGCATCGAACAGCAGCTTGGTAAAGCCTTCGTCGCGGCCATTGGCAATGGCGCGACCTGATGCCACCCAGGGGAACACACCCTTGGTGACGTCGACGCCCTGCGCTTTGGCTTGTTCTTCGGTCAGCCCCACCCACGCTACCTCGGGATCGGTATACGCCACCGAAGGGATCACCTGGGCGTCGAAATAGCTTTTCTCGCCGGCAATGACTTCCGCGGCTACATGCCCTTCGTGTACAGCCTTGTGCGCCAGCATGGGTTGCCCCACAATGTCGCCGATGGCATAAATATGAGGCACGTTGGTGCGCATTTGCGCATCCACCTGAATAAATCCCGTGTCAGATACCGTCACCCCCGCCTTGTCGGCGCCGATCAGCTTGCCGTTGGGGCGACGCCCCACGGCCTGCAGCACCAGGTCGTAACGCTGGGGCTCGGATGGAGCGTTTTTGCCTTCGAAGCTGACCCAGATGCCGTCGTCCTTGGCCTGGGCCGACACGGTGCGGGTTTCGAGCATAATGCGGTCGAAACGGTGAGCATTCTTCTTTTCCCAAACCTTGACCACGTCGCGGTCGGCACCGGGCATCAGGCCTGTTTGCATTTCGACCACATCAAGGCGTGCTCCCAGGGCGGAGTAAACGGTGCCCATTTCCAGGCCAATGATGCCGCCGCCCACGATAAGCATCTTTTGAGGAAGGGCCGCCAGTTCCAGTGCCCCGGTGGAATCAACCACACGAGGGTCTTTCGGAAGAAACGGCAGTTTCACCGACTGGCTACCCGCAGCGATAACGGCCGACGAAAAACGTACCGTTGACGTATCGCCGGAAGAGGTGGTGACGGTCAGCGTATTGGGGCCGGAAAACACACCCTCGCCCTGCATGACGGTAACCTTGCGGGCTTTGGCCATGCCGGCCAGACCGGTGGTCAGTTTGCCCACGACACTGTTTTTATGGGAACGCAAGGCATCCAGGTCGATTCGGGGCTCGCCAAACTGTATACCGTGCGCGCCCAGCGACTTGGCCTCTTCCAGCACTGCCACGCTATGCAACAAGGCTTTTGACGGAATGCAGCCCACGTTCAGGCATACCCCGCCCAGCGTGTCGTAACGCTCCACCAGTACAACGCTCAGCCCCAGATCGGCGGCCCGGAACGCGGCGGAGTATCCGCCCGGGCCGGCCCCCAGAACAAGGACGTCGTAATCGCCGGGCGCCGCACTGGCCGGCCGCGACGGCGCCGAGGCGGACGCCGGGTTCGGGGTATCGGCCCGCGCGGGCGCAGCAGGCTTGGCCACCTGCTTCTCCGCCTGCTTCTCCGCCTGTTTCGCCGCTTCAGGTTTTGCCGGTTCAGAGGCCGGCGGCTCTGCCGGCGGCTGGGCCGCTTTGGCCGGTTGCCCGGACGCTTCGGCATCGATGCGGACAATGGCCGAACCCTTGCTGACTTTATCCCCGACCTTTACCAGAACCTCTTTGACCGTGCCCGACCGCTCCGCCGGAATTTCCATCGACGCCTTGTCTGACTCTACCGTGATGAGACTTTGTTCCTTCTGAATGACATCACCCGCGCTGACCAGCACTTCAATGACATCGACCTCGCTGACATCGCCGATGTCAGGCACATTTAATTCGACCAGGCTCATAGCGTCTCCTACAGAATGATGCGTCGGAAATCGGCTAACAAGCTAGCCAGATAGGCATTGAATCGCGCGGCGGCAGCGCCGTCGATAACGCGGTGGTCATACGACAATGACAAGGGAAGCATGAGTCGGGGCACGAACTGCGAGCCGTCCCAGACCGGAGCCTGTGACGAACGGGACACACCCAGAATGGCGACTTCCGGCGCGTTGATGATGGGAGTGAAGTGCGTGCCGCCAATGCCCCCCAGGGACGAAATGGAGAAGCACCCGCCCTGCATTTGCGCCGGTGACAGCTTGCCCGAACGGGCCGCTGACGCCAGTTCGGAAGTTTCGGCGGCAATATCGAGCACCCCCTTCTTGTCGGCATCGCGAATGACCGGTACCACCAGGCCGTTGGGCGTGTCGGCGGCAAAGCCGATGTGGTAGTACTTTTTCAAGACCAGCGTCTCGCCGTCGAGCGAGGCGTTGAACTCGGGGTGTTTTTTCAGGGCCGCAACGACAGCCTTGATCAGAAACGCCAGCATGGTGACCTTAGTTCCCGATTTGCCTTGTTCGCCATTCAGGGTTTGACGGAAGGCCTCCAGGTCGGTGATGTCTGCCTGCTCGTTGTTGGTAACGTGGGGAATCATGACCCAGTTACGGTGCAGGTTGGCACCCGAAATTTTCTTGATGCGCGACAGCGGCTGGGTGTCGATGGGGCCGAATTTGGCGAAGTCCACCTTGGGCCAACCCAGCACGCTCAACCCGCCCGCCTGCGCCGGTGCCAGGGTGGCCACGCTGCCGCTGGACGCCATGACCTGTTTCACATGACGACGAACGTCATCGTGAGTAATACGGTTCTTGGTGCCCGAACCCTGCACACCCGCCAGGTTGACACCCAGTTCACGCGCAAACTTGCGCACCGACGGCGAGGCATGCGGCAGATTCCGCGAGGGCACATCGGCCAGGGCATACGCCGATGTGGGCGACTGGCGCTCGGGAGGCACCGATGCCAGTTCGCCGGAAGCAGCTTGGGCGGAAGAATCTTGATCATCCGGCGCATCGTCGTGCTCGCCGGCCGTATCCGCCGGCCGGGCCGCATTGGATTGCGACGCAGCAGACGAGTCGCCGTTGTCGTTGGCTGAGGCAGCAGACGACGGTTCCGCAGCGTCGGCCGGTGCCTCGGCGGCGCTGGATTGCGCCAGAAGAATCAGAATTTCCGATCCCTTGTTGACCCGGTCACCGAGCTTGACTTTAACCGACTTGACTGTGCCGGCGTGCGAAGACGGCACTTCCATGGAGGCTTTGTCGGATTCCACAGTGATGAGGCTTTGATCAACGGCAACCGTGTCGCCTTCCTTGACCATGATTTCTATCACTTCAACGTCGGTGGCATCGCCGATGTCCGGTACGGAAACCGTCACTTCCGAGGAGGCTTCTGTTTTATCCGCCGGCTTTCCGGCAGCAGGAGCGGCCGGCGCACTGCGATCGGCGGTCTCGGTCCCACCGGCCGGCTTGCCGGC
>JBFWLP010000094.1:0-12843 GCA_050252075.1 Burkholderiaceae bacterium
ACGCCAAGGAGCAGCCATGGAGAACAATCTATCGTTTCAACCCTGGGATAACCCCATGGGAACCGCCGGGTTCGAGTTTATTGAATACACCGCCCCTGACCCCATTGCCCTGGGCAAGGTCTTTGAGACCCTGGGTTTCAAGGCGATCGCCCGGCACCGGCACAAGAATGTGACTCTCTACAGGCAGGGAGGGATCAATTTTCTGGTGAACGCGGAACCCGACTCGTTTGCGCAGCGCTTCGCCCGCCTGCACGGCCCGTCGATCTGCGCCATCGCCTTCCGGGTGAATGACGCCGCCCAGGCTTATCGGCGCGCCCTGGAGCTGGGCGCCTGGGGATTCGACTCGCGCAGCGGCCCCATGGAGCTGAACATTCCGGCAATCAAAGGAATCGGCGACTCGCTGATCTATCTGGTGGATCGCTGGCACGGCAAAGCCGGCCATGGCGGCATTGGCGACATCAGTATTTACGACGTTGATTTCGAGCCGATCGACGCGGCGACTGCCCAGACCGACGTTAATCACAAAGGCGCGGGCCTGACGCTTGTCGACCATCTTACCCACAACGTACACAAAGGGCGGATGGCCGAATGGGCCGAGTTCTATGAGCGCCTGTTCAACTTCAAAGAAGTGCGCTACTTCGATATTGAAGGCAAGGTCACCGGGGTCAAGTCCAAAGCAATGACATCGCCGTGCGGGAATATTCGCATCCCCATCAATGAAGAAGGCACGCAAGAGAAAGGACAAATACAAGAGTACCTGGATCTTTATCGTGGCGAAGGTATCCAGCACATTGCCCTGGCAACCGACTCCATCCATGACACAGTGGAACAATTGAGGGCATCGGGCCTGCGGTTTCTGGATACTCCGGATACTTACTATGAGCTTCTGGAAACACGGTTGCCCGGTCACGGCGAAGACACCGACCGCCTGAAGAAGAACCGTATTCTGCTGGACGGCGCTCCCGGTGGCGGCCTGTTGCTGCAAATATTTACCGAGAACCAGATTGGCCCCATTTTCTTCGAGATAATTCAGCGAAAAGGCAACGAAGGGTTCGGCGAAGGCAACTTCAAAGCGCTGTTTGAATCGATAGAGCTGGATCAGATGCGGCGCGGCGTGCTAAAAAAGGTAGATTGACCCAACCACGCCCGGTACTCCGCAGGGACGCGCATTGAAGCGTCCCGGAACCCCGGGTGTATTTTTTTTGCCCGGCCGCACCGTTATGTTTGCTTATCTTGTTACCCAGTTTAAACGCAGCACCCGTCTGTTCTGGTCGGTGGCTAAAGTTATGCTGCCCGTGATGGTGCTGGTCGAACTGGCTCAGGCCGCAGGGCTGGTCGACTGGGTGGGACGCGCCATTGCCCCCGCCATGGGTTTGATGCACTTGCCGCCCGAGGCGGGTATTGTGTGGGCCACCACGGTGCTGGTCGGTATCTTTGGCGGTATAGCCAGTCTGAGCGCCCTCGCCGGCACGTTCGATATGACTGCCGCACAACTCAGTGCCTTGGCCGCCATGATGCTTTTCGCACACGCCCTTCCGGTCGAGCAAGCCATTGTGCGACGCGCGGGCGCGAGCTTCTGGATGACCGGCGCGCTTCGTTTGGGGACGGCGATTCTTTACGGTGCAGGAGTGTCCTGGCTATGTGCCTCCTTCGATTTACTCAGTACACCGGTATCACTTGAATGGCTGAGAGGCTCAACGTTTACGCAGGAATCCTCAGGTATTACGGGATGGCTCATGGCAACAGGCGTGTCGCTGGGCATAACGTTCACAATCATCGTGGTACTGGTCATTATCCTTGACGCACTTGATCGCCTGGGAATCACCCGACGCATCACCGCCGCACTGACCCCTGTGCTGCGTATTTCCGGGCTGAGCGCCGACGTCGCACCGGTAACCACCGTGGGGGTGTTGCTGGGGTTGACGTACGGCGGAGCCTTGATCATCGAAGAGGCCGAAAAGAAAAACTTTCCAAAACGCACCCGCTTCCTGGCTCTGTCATGGCTGTCGTTGTCGCACTCGCTGATCGAGGACACCCTGTTGCTGGTGGCACTCGGAGCGGATATATGGGTGGTGCTGGTGGGTCGGGTTGTCATTACCCTGATTATTGTTGCGGCGCTAGCCCGAATCACCAATCGTGGCAGCTGGGAACGAACTGCCGCAGAATCGCTCCCGGCGTAGCCCAACGCCGGGAACCTGCCTGGCCGCCTAGGCCAGCAGTTGCGCGTACTTTTTGCGGAACTTGGTTACTTTCGGGGAAATGACCAGGCTGCAATAGGCTTTGTCGGGGTTTCGGGCAAAGTAGTTGCTATGGTAGTCCTCGGCAGGCCAGAAGGGTTGCGCATCATAGACTTTGGTGACAATCGGCTGATCGAACTGCGGCTGCATCGCCTTGATCACGGCAAGGGCAACGGCACGCTGATCATCAGACTGCGCAAAAATGGCCGAGGCGTATTGCGGCCCAACGTCTTCCCCCTGGCGGTTCAGTGAACAAGGGTCATGGGTGTGAAAGAAAACTTCCAGCACCGTTTCGTAGGAAATGACAGCGGGATCGAACTCAACCCGGACCACCTCGATGTGTCCCGTGGACTGGGTGCACACCTGTTCATAGCTGGGGTTTTGAACATGCCCGCCGCAGTATCCCGACCGCACGCTGGTAACGCCGCGCAAGGCACTGAACACGGACTCCGTGCACCAAAAACAACCACCGCCCAAAACGGCTACTTCCACCATAGCGACTTCCTTTTAAAAATATCAGGGTTTTTCTGTTGACGAGAGCGAGAGTATCCACTGCGCCAGTGCGGCAGCCTGGGCCTCATTCACGTGTGGCTGCGCCGGCATCGGGATGGCCCCCCACTGACCACGGCCACCACGCTGAATAACCCCGGCAAGATACTGCGCCGCACCCGGCTGTCCGGCGAAACGTTCAG
This sequence comes from Burkholderiaceae bacterium, assembly GCA_050252075.1. Classification (GTDB taxonomy): domain Bacteria; phylum Pseudomonadota; class Gammaproteobacteria; order Burkholderiales; family Burkholderiaceae_B; genus JAAYGT01. The sequence goes on from JBFWLP010000094.1 coordinate 2,930, forward strand.
CAATCGCGGCAAAAGGCGGGCCGACCCGCCGGCTTTCCACCTGATGACAGGCAAGGCATTTACTGTCGCGTGCGAGATTCTCGCCCGTGGATGTGGCTGCCGTCGCCTGAGTCAGGTGCAAACCAAGCATAAAACCCGCCCAAAGCGGCACTATCCTAAAATACATAGTTACTCGACACCTGCAGAATATGAAAACCCGCCTCGGCAATAGCCTGGCTTTTTTGTATTTTATCCCCACCGGCACCCAACCTTTCATCCACTATGCTCACCTATCCTCAATTCGACCCCGTCGCACTGCAGCTCGGCCCTCTGGCAATACACTGGTACGGGCTTATGTACCTGATAGGGTTCGCACTGGTCTGGCTGTTCGGACGGCTGCGGATAAAACGTGGCCACACCGATCTGACCATGCGTGATCTGGAAGATATTATTTTTTACAGCGTTATCGGTGTCGTGCTGGGTGGCCGCCTGGGTTACGCCATTTTCTATCAACCCGAAGCCTTCGCACACAACCCCTTGCGCATTTTTTACCTGTGGGAGGGGGGGATGTCGTTTCACGGGGGCCTGCTGGGTGTGCTGGTCGTTCTGCTGCTGATTGCCCGAAAGAAAAAGAAACCATTCCTTGAAATAACCGACTTCATTGCCCCGCTGGTTCCTCTGGGCCTGGCCGCCGGTCGGCTGGGCAATTTTATCAATGGAGAACTGTGGGGCCGACCCACGAACACCTCGTGGGGAATGGTTTTTCCGCAATCCGGCGACCTTCTGCCCCGACATCCGTCACAGCTCTATGAAATGGCGCTGGAAGGCGTGGTGCTGTTTCTGATTCTGTGGGTGCTCGCGCGCAAACCGCGCCCGATCGGGCAATTGAGCGCATTCTTTCTGACCGGTTACGGCGTGTTCCGGTTCTTGGTGGAATACACCCGCGAGCCCGACGCCTTTTTAGGGCTGTTTGCCGCGGGGTTGAGCATGGGCCAGTTGCTGACCTTGCCCATGATATTGGCGGGTATGCTTATTTACGCGGCGAGCGTAAAAAAACCGACCCCGACACAGAAACCGTAACCTGCTCGGTGCCCGCCTCGATGGGTACCGGTGCCGACTTGTCGGCGGCCATTGACATCATGCGCGGCGCACTCTCGAACCGCGCCCCGCTGCCACCCACGGAAACCTCGCGGATGTCATAGGCCTCGAAACCGAACGACCGGGCGACGGCCAGTGCGCGCTGCGAGAAGGCATCGGCAGCCTGCTCAAGCAACTGCGCCTCGTGTTTTGCGCGTTCTTTGTCTGACAAATAAAAACTCAGCCCCGAAACGGGCATGCGATCAGACAACGCGCCGGCCAACCCCGACGCCACCGAAAAATCGGTTGACTCGATCACGATCTCGGCCCGCCCCCGCCAGTTGGAAATACGCCCTTGCTGATCGTTCATGGGCCAGACGCGATACACGCCGCTGCGGGCAGTGACGCGTGCCTCTGACTTGGCTTGCGCGAGTGTCTCGTTGACTACCGAATTCAGGCGCTGGCTGACATCGGTTTGGGTTTTACCCGCCACTTCAGTGGCCAGCACAATACGAACGGTATCCTGCGGAACCTCGATCGACGCCTGGGCCTGTAATTTGGCCTGCGGCGCCTTGGACCACTGCCCTTGACGTTCGCTCGACGGCTGGGGCTGAGCATAAGAAACCGGCGCAAAGACCGCGGCCGACAATGCAAGCGCCAAACCTGATGCTGTCAAGGACACTATGGAACGCAATTTCATGGAAACCCCCGGTATGGAAAGAAGATGTGTTGCGCGCTGAACGAAAAAGGGCTCACAAGAGCCCTTTGTATCGCATCAATAAATGCCCCGCCTGTGCCGTCTAGGCCGGCATCCCGGAACCTGGGTTCAAGGGTGGTCGTCTTCAGGCAAGTTTCGGGTTCACCACCGGGGTGGCAATCACTCCTGCTTGCCAATCTGACAACCTGAATGCCGTAAGCATTGGTTCAAGAAATGTATGGCCAAGTCACGAACACGGCAGGGACTAACCGCTACAGCCTGCGCAAACCAACAGCGCGCAAGACCGGAAATTTGAAATCAATGAATAAAAACGAACCGGGCTAATTCCCGGCAGTACCAGCAGGCCCGATAGTGTCATCGATCAAGCTGTGCATGGCATCAATTTTACGCTTTAGATCGCCAAGTGCAAGTTCACCCAACGGTCCGTCGGGTGCGCGCATGGCCAGCAGCTCTCCGGCGACCTGGATAGCCACCATGACGGCAATACGCTCGTTACCCACCACTTTGCCGGCGCTTTTTATGCCGCGCATACGCTCGTCGACCAGCGCAATGGCCTCGGTGAGCGCTGCTTTCTCGGATGGCTGGCAGGCCAGAGAATAGTCGCGCCCGAGAATCGATACATCAACGCGTTCCATAATTACCCTTGTGCTCCCGGCAACCGCACCAGAATGCTGTCGATGCGGGATCTTGCCTGCTCGGCGGCAAACCGCAGACGCGACGACTGGCTTTGCTCGGACTCAAGCAACTGGCGCAACGACTGGTTCTCCGCCTGTACTTGCGACAGTTGCTGGCGCAGCGCCTGGGCGTCGCGCTGCGCTTCTTGCTGAACCGCCAGGACACGTTCGTCGGCGGAATCGGCTTTCACTTTCAGGTCGGTATTGCTTGCCTGACTGTCGGCCAATTGCTGGCGCAACGCATTGCGTTCGGCCTCAAGCGCCTGAACACGCTGCGAGAAGGCAGCATGAGCCTCGCGGCTTTGCCGCGCCACTTGTGCCAATTGCCCGATACGGGTGGCAAGGGAGTCGAGATCTTCCAACATGGGCGTTATCGTAAACCATCCTGACGGACTGCGGGAGCTTCGAGAAAAAATTTTACTCTAACCTTTCATCGCTCTTTCCTTTTCCTTTCAATTTTCTTTCACAACAGTGATGGCAACGCAAAAAAACGCCGGATTTCTGTAACAAACCTGAAAATCAGGGGAAAACCCTGAATCACAAAAGCCGCAACAGGGTTTTCAGCGGGCGATGTGTCCATTACCATGCGACACCCTAATGAAATTGCTCGGGTTACGCATGCTGGGGCGTTCACAAAGTACGCGACAGCATACGCAACACAGAGCCATAAATAACCCTGCTGGTAAGGAGAATTTGCCACTATGCAGCTAAGAAACAAACAGGACTTCTGGTCCGGAATCATGTTTGTTGTCCTGGGCATCGCTTTCGCCCTGGGCGCAACACAGTATTCAATGGGAACCGCCGCCCGCATGGGGCCGGGTTATTTCCCGTTCTGGCTCGGTGTCCTCATGGCACTGCTGGGCGCTTATGTAGCCCTCACCGCCTTCAAGGCCAATGCAGAAGAAACCGAGGTCGGCAAGTTCGACTGGGGCGTCATTCTGATCATTATTTTGGCCGTAGGTGGTGTCGGCGTCGTCTTCAACTTCCTGGGCGTCTACATTTCCATCTTCTTACTGGTAATGGTCAGCAGCACGGCCAGTCATGTATTCAACTGGAAAGTTTCGGTCTTGACCGGCATTTTCCTCGTACTTTTTGTCTGGCTTGCATTCGTGAAGGGCCTCGGCCTCATCTTCCCGCTGTGGCCTAGCTTTTTAGGCAACTAAGGGGTTGTAACAATGGAATTACTTGAACATTTGGCACTCGGCTTTTCAGTCGCTCTGACCGCCGAAAATCTGGTTTACTGCCTGATCGGTTGCTTGCTTGGAACCCTGATCGGCGTCTTGCCCGGCATCGGTCCTTTGCCCACAGTGGCCATGCTGCTGCCCATTACGTATGTATTGCCCCCCATTGCCGGCCTGATCATGCTGGCCGGTATCTATTACGGGGCTCAATACGGTGGATCCACCACCGCCATTCTGGTTGCCCTTCCGGGCGAAACATCGGCGGTGGTCACCGTGCTGGACGGTCACCAGATGGCTCGCAACGGCCGGGCCGGCGCGGCATTGGCCATTGCCGCCCTGGGGTCGTTCTTCGCAGGTTGCGTCGCCACTTTCCTGATCGCAGCATTTGCCCCCCCGCTGGCAGAGGTCGCTTTCAAGTTCGGTCCGGCGGAGTATTTCTCGCTCATGGTATTGGGCCTGATCGGGGCGGTGGTGCTGGCCTCGGGCTCGTTGCCCAAGGCTATCTGCATGATCCTTCTGGGTCTTCTGCTTGGCATGGTGGGCACTGACGTGAACTCCGGCGTTGCCCGCTACGAATTCGGGATTCCCGAACTGCAAGACGGCATCGACTTCGCTGTGGTGGCCATGGGTGTGTTCGGTTTCGCCGAAATCATGACCAACCTGGAGCTGAAAGACCAGCGTGTCGACATCACCGACAAGGTGGGTTCGCTCTACCCCAACAAGCAGGAAGTCAAAGAATCCTGGGCCGCCGTCGTTCGCGGTACCGCACTGGGTTCGAGCCTGGGCATTCTGCCTGGCGGTGGTGCCGTGCTTTCGTCCTTCGCGTCCTATACGCTGGAAAAGAAAATCTCCAAGAACCCGGAACGCTTCGGTAAAGGGCATCCGGCAGGCTTGGCCGGCCCCGAATCGGCGAACAATGCCGCCTCGCAGACATCGTTCATCCCGCTGCTCACCCTGGGTATTCCCGGCAACGCGCTGACCGCGCTGCTGGTTGGTGCAATGACCATCCACAACATTCAACCCGGCCCTCAGGTCATGAGCAGCCACCCGGAACTTTTCTGGGGCCTGATCGTGTCCATGTGGATCGGCAACCTGATGCTCATTATTCTGAACCTGCCGCTGGTGGGCCTGTGGATCAAACTGCTGCGCGTACCCTACCGCATCTTGTTCCCGGCCATTCTGGTGTTCTGCACTATCGGTGTGTATTCGCTGAACTACAACGTCTTCGACATCTGGGTGACCGCCATCTTCGGCTTCATCGGCTATGTCTGGGCCAAGCTGCGTTGTGAAGGTGCTCCGCTACTACTGGGTCTGGTCCTGGGCCCCATGATGGAAGAGAACTTCCGCCGGGCCTTGCTGCTGGCGCGTGGTGACTTCTCCACGTTTGTCACGCGTCCGCTATCGGCGGCCTTGCTTGGCTTTGCCTTGTTCATGGTGATTGTGGTGGCACTGCCCGCCATCAAGAAGAAACGCCAGGAAGCGTTCGTCGAAGAAGACTGATTTCTTAGCGTTGCAGGCGTAGGTTCTCCTGCTTTTCGGCCCACCCCCTTTGGGGTGGGTTTTTTCTTATCTGTCGAATGAGTTAACCTAGCGGCTGATCACATTGCGCCGTATCAACCATAACCCCAAATAACGGAGATCAACACCGATGGCTTCTATCAATGCGAAACAATATGCCGGGCAAACACCGCTGAACATCGCCTTTCTGGGTCTGGGCGTCATGGGCTTTCCCATGGCCGGACACCTGGCCAAAGCCGGCCACAACGTGACGGTTTACAACCGCACGCCGGCCAAAGCACAAGCCTGGGTTCAGGAGTTCGGTGGGAAATCGGCCCCAACGCCCAAAGAGGCGGCAAGCGGCGCCGCCATTGTGTTTTGCTGCGTGGGGAACGACGACGATCTGCGCAGCGTCGTATTGGGTGAGAACGGTGCATTGGCGGGTATGGCCAAAGGCTCTCTGTTTGTCGACCACACCACGGCATCGGCCGAGGTGGCACGTGAACTGTATTCCACCGCAAAGAGCAAGGGTATCGGCTTTGTCGACGCCCCGGTGTCCGGCGGTCAGGCCGGTGCGGTCAATGGCATGCTCACTGTCATGTGCGGGGGTGACCAGCACGACTTCGACGCCATCAAGCCCGTGGCCATGAACTTCGCGCAAGCCGTTACATTACTGGGCGACTCGGGTGCCGGCCAGCTTTGCAAAATGGTGAACCAGATTTGCATCGCCGGACTGGTGCAAGGCCTTTCCGAAGGCATCGCGTTCGGCCAGGCAGCCGGGCTCGACATGAAACGCGCCCTTGAGGTGATCAGCAAGGGCGCGGCGCAAAGCTGGCAAATGGAAAATCGCGGCGTCACCATGATCGAGGACAAATTCGATTTTGGTTTTGCCGTCGACTGGATGCGCAAAGATCTTGGCCTGGTGCTGAGCGAGGCACGACGCAACGGCGCCCGCGTTCCCGTCACGGCACTGGTCGACCAGTTTTATGCCGATGTACAGAAAATGGGCGGCAACCGCTGGGATACATCGAGCCTGGTCAAACGCCTGCGCGGTTAATTTAATGGTAGGCCGGCAGGCGGAGTATGGCGCACAAACCCACGCCATCGCCGTCTGCCGATGCATCACCGTCTTCCAGAACAATGGTTCCCCGGTTGCGCTCGGCATAAGCCAGCGCGATGGCCAACCCCAGCCCTGACCCGCTTCCCCGCAATTCCTTGCGGGCGCTTCCGCCGCGATCAAAGCGGATAAACACGCTTTCACGCAACGAGGGATGCAATCCCACGCCATTGTCGCGGACACTGACCCAGGCCATTTTTTTGTCTCCCCCGGCGGCAACGGTGATCGTGCTGCCATGGCCCGCATGGTTGATCGCGTTGTGCACCAGATTGGCAATGGATTCATGCAATTCGACATCGCTGCCCAGGACCCAAACCGCCGAACCGGGGCGGGAGTCGTCGGGACATGCCTCGGCGCTGTCGACCCACCCCAGATCTTGCCTTTTCTCGCGGGCCAACGGCAAATACTGCACGACGACCTCGCGGGCCAGCGCATTCAGATCCACCCTGCCCCAGGGTGAAGCCTCGTTGCGGCTGGCGTTCGCCAGCGACAGCAACTGCTCGGTCAAACGGGACGTCTGACCCAGTTGACGCACAATGGCACTGAGCGTCTCGCGCATGCGATGGATGTCCGGCTCACGCTCTGCATATTGCGCCTGCGTGCGCATGATGGCCAGGGGCGTGCGCAACTGATGCGATGCGTCGGTCAGGAACTGGGCCTGACGGTCAAGCACCTTTCTGTAAAGTTCAATGTGATGGTTGACCGCCCGCACCAGCGGAACGACCTCTTTGGGCACATGGCTGATATCCAGCGGCATCAGGTTGTCGACGGCGCGGGCGCGGATTTCACGGCGCAGTTCAACCAATGGCCGCAACGCCCACCATACGCTGAAAATGACGAGCAGTACCGTCAGGATGAGCAATCGGCCATCGCGGAACAATGCCTCACGCCACACCGCCTGTTGTGATTGCAGGCGCATATCCATACTTTCGCCAACCAGCACGATGAACTGGCGCCGTGTTCCGTCGTAATACAGGTCGCGCCAAAGGGCGACCATACGCACCTGGTCATTGCGATACATTCCGTTGTAGAACACTGGAATGCCTTCGTTACCAGCCAGCAAGGGTGGGCGAGGCAGACCCTGCATGCCTAGCAGGGTTTTGCCGGAAATCGCCTCACCGGATGCGCCGGCCAGCGTCGTGAGCAGGGGGCTGACTTCCTCGACACGGAAATATTTGCGATTGCCCGCCCTGGACTCCAGCATTACTTGCGCGTAGAACGGCGGATCAATACGCAGCGACCCGTCGGGGTTGAACTCGACGCTGGTTTCCAGAACCTTGGCCGGCTCCAGCAAGGCGCTGTCGAACACCTGCTCGTTCACCATACTCATGGCACGGTAGTCGTTCACGCTGTCAAACAACAACAGGGCAATCGTGCCGGGAATAAGCAGTGTGAGCAGCCAGAAACGGATGCTGCGCGATGGTTTGGACAAAGCGGCCGCCATTAGTCAGGCCGCTTCACCAACATTTTCCAGCATGTAGCCCAGCCCCCGGACAGTCACGATGCGAACGTCGCTGCCGGCCAGCTTCTTGCGCAACCGATGCAGAACGACCTCGATGGCGTCGGGGCTGGCATCGGTGTCGTGATCGAAAACCCGGCTGAACAAATGGCTTTTTTCAACAGGCGAGCCGCTGCGCGTTACCAGCACCGCCAGGGCGGCATGTTCCCGGGGAGTTAAATGCAGCAAACCGCCATCGATGGAGAAGGCCTTGCTTTCTGCGTCGTAAACCAGCGAACCGCATTGCATGCGAGGCGCGGGACGGCCCCGGCTGCGCCGCACCAGCGCCGTCAGGCGGGCTTCAAGCTCTTCGAGCGCAAAGGGCTTGGACAGGAAGTCATCGGCCCCGAGATTCAGGCCGCGCACCCTGTCCTGCAGCCCGCCCTGGGCCGTGAGGATGAGCACAGGCGTGATATCGCCACGATTACGCATCTCGCGCAACAACACCAGCCCGTGCTTGTCGGGCAGGCGCAGATCCATGATGACCACATCGAACTCGGCCGATTGCAGCAAGCGCTCGGCTGTGGCGGCATCGCCCGCGTGCTCGGGCACAAATCCGCTTTGCGCCAGCGCTCGCTCCAGCCAGGCGGCCATTTCGCGTTCGTCTTCAACCAGCAGTACGCGCATGATGATTAACGTCGGTCTTTAAGGCGTTCCGCTGCCCCTGCGGGCGTTGCCGAAGATAACGGGATTCTTGCGGCCCCTTTCGAAACAGGATCGAGGCAAGCTCGTTGAGCGCCTGGGTGTAGACCTCGCGCTTGAACTCGATAACCGCATCGAGCGGCACCCAATACTGGCTCCAGCGCCACGCGTCGAACTCCGGGTTATGAGTAGCCCGCAGACTGACGTCGGAGTCTCTGCCGACCAGACGCAGCAAGAACCAGATTTGCTTTTGCCCCTTATAGTGGCCGCGCGAATCGCGCCGAACAAAATTGCTCGGCACGTTGTAACGCAGCCAATCACGTGTCCGGCCTAATATGCGCACATGCTCGGGACGCAAACCCACCTCTTCGTGAAGCTCGCGATACATAGCCTGAACGGGACTTTCCCCGTATTTGATGCCACCTTGCGGAAACTGCCATGCGTGCTCCCGGATGCGTTTACCCCAGAAAACCTCATTTCTTTGATTTACGAGGATAATGCCAACATTAGGTCGGTAGCCTTCTCGGTCTAACATAGGCCACCTCACAATGAATTCAATACAATTACGCTGATTATACGTATCTGTCGAGAACCTCACCATGCATGCAAGCAAGTATCACCTGAACACCCTTAAAGAAGCCCCCGCCGAGGCCGAAGTCATCAGTCACCAGCTCATGACGCGGGCGGGCATGATCCGCAAGGCGGCGGGCGGTATCTACACCTACATGCCGCTGGGGCTGAAGGTGCTGCGCAAGATAGAAAACATTGTGCGCCAGGAAATGGACCGTGCCGGCGCGCTGGAATTACTCATGCCTCTGGTACAGCCGGCCGAGCTGTGGGTCGAGTCGGGCCGCTGGGAACAATACGGCCCTGAACTGCTGCGAATCAAAGACCGTCATCAGCGCGACTTCATTCTTCAGCCCACCTCCGAGGAAGTGATTACCGACATCGCCCGGAACGAGATCCACAGCTGGCGGCAGCTGCCGGTGAATTTCTACCATATCCAGACCAAGTTCCGCGACGAGCGGCGCCCCCGCTTCGGCCTCATGCGCGGACGCGAGTTCACTATGAAAGACGCCTACTCGTTCGACCGCGACGAGGCCTCGGCGCAGGCCAGCTACGACGTCATGTACGACGCGTATGTGCGCATTTTTTCGCGCCTTGGCCTGACATTCCGTGCCGTGGCGGCCGACACCGGGTCGATCGGCGGCTCGCGAAGCCATGAATTCCAGGTTATCGCCGACACCGGAGAAGACCTCATCGTCTATGACCCCGACAGCGACTACGCCGCCAACATCGAACTGGCCGATGCGCCGGCGCTGCTGGCACAACGTCAGCCCGCCACCGAACCATTGGTGAAGGTGGCCACACCGCAGGCGCCCAAATGCGAGCTTGTCGCGGAGCAGCTCAATCGCCCCCTCACACAGACGGTGAAATCCATCGTGCTCGCCACGCCCGGAGAAACCCCCGAGGAAACAACGATCTGGCTGCTGCTCCTGCGTGGTGATCACGAGCTCAACGAAATCAAGGG